>DASTRG010000001.1:0-5662 GCA_035761325.1 Rhizomicrobium sp.
CTGTCATAGGACAGCTCGTCACGCAGGAACAGGATGATGAAGATGGCGCAGGCCAGCCCCACCGCCAGCCCGGCGATGTTGATGAAGCTGTAGAGCTTGTGCCGGGCCAGGATGCGCCAGGCCATGGTGAGGTAATTGAAAATCATCCCACGCCCCTTCCCGCCCGGCTGACGCCCTGACGCAAGTATTGCGCCGGACGGCGGGACATGGCCAGTTCAAAAGCGCAGGGCGCCGGGCGGGATCGCGGCACGAATCCAAAAAAAAGCCCCGGCCATGAAGCCGGGGCCGATCAGGGCCAAACGGAGGGAGATGGTCAGAAGGTGACCCAGACACCGCCGCGCCAGTAACCGCGCCGGTCGTGACGCGCATGGCGCCAATGCCAGTCGCGGTCGCGATCCCAATCGCGGTGGAAATACCAGTCATCGGGATGATAAACGAACGTCACGCCGGGAGGCGTGCGGTCATAACGATGATCGACATGCCAGCAGTCATCGCCGTCGCGGTCGCAGACAATATCTGCCGAGGCATGGCGAATCGTAGCTCCCATCACGCCGCATACCGCCACGGCGGCGACCGCAAGCGCGGGGACAATCCTGGAAAGGGCCATTTTCTTCTCCACCAGACAAGCAAACCAGTGAACGATGGAACACGGGCCGGTATCCATCGGCGGCCCAAAAAAATTTGGCAACGCCGCCGGTTTCCCGGCGCAACCGTCTGGCGCGAAAGACAGAGACCGGGAGGCGGCCTAAGACGGCCCGCGGAACGGCCGGTCACTTCTCCGGATAGACCACCCGCAGATGCAGCTCCTTGAGCTGCTTCTGGCTGGCCGGGCTGGGGGCGTTCATGAGCAGGTCCTGGGCGGACTGGGTCATGGGGAACATGGTCACCTCGCGCAGGTTTTCCTCGCCCGCCAGCAGCATCACGATGCGATCGATGCCAGGCGCGGTGCCGCCATGCGGCGGGGCGCCGTAACGGAAGGCGTTCAGCATGCCCTTGAACTTCTCCTCCGTCTCTTCGCGCGCATAGCCGGCGATCTCGAACGCCTTGAGCATGACATCCGGGTCATGGTTGCGGATGGCGCCCGACGACAGCTCATAGCCGTTGCACACGATGTCGTATTGATAGGCCTTCAGCCCCAGGATGGTGTCCTTGTCGGCCGGGTCGAGGGCGAGGAATTTCTCGCGGTCGAACTGGGGCATGGAGAAGGGATTGTGGGAGAAGTCGATCTTCTTGTCGTCCTGGTTCCACTCATACATGGGGAAGTCGACGATCCAGCAGAACTTGTATTCGTTTTCCGGGATCAGGTTCAGCTCGCGGCCGATGCGCGTGCGGGCCATGCCGGCCAGGGTGGCGGCGCGCTCGGCTTTGGCGTCAGCGGAGAAGAACAGCGCATCGCCCGCCTTGACGCCGGCCGCCTTTGCGATGTCGGCCAGCGCGGGCGCGGGGATGAACTTGGCGATGGGGCCCTTGCCGGCCAGCGCGCCATTGTCGTCTTCAAAGGTCACATAGCCCAGGCCGGGCGCGCCTTCGCCACGGGCCCATTCGTTCAGCTTGTCGAAGAAGCTGCGCGGCTGCGACGCGGCGCCCGGGGCGGGAATGGCGCGAACCGTCTTGTTCTTGAAGGCCTTGAACTCCACCGCGTCGCGGCCGAAGATTTCGGACACGTCGCAGATCACGATCGGGTTGCGCAGGTCCGGCTTGTCGGTGCCGTATTTCAGCATCGCCTCGGCGAAGGGAATGCGCACGAAGGGCGGCTTCGTCACCGTCTTGCCGTTTGCGAATTCCCCGAACACGCCCGCCAGCACCGGCTCGACTGCGGAAAAGACGTCGTCCTGGGTGACGAAGCTCATCTCAAGGTCGAGCTGGTAGAACTCCCCCGGCGAGCGGTCGGCGCGGCCGTCCTCGTCACGGAAGCAAGGCGCGATCTGGAAATAGCGGTCGAAGCCCGCCACCATGATGAGCTGCTTGAATTGCTGCGGCGCCTGGGGCAGGGCATAGAACTGGCCGGGATAGCGGCGCGACGGCACCAGGAAGTCGCGGGCCCCTTCGGGCGAGGATGCCGTCAGGATCGGTGTCTGGAATTCGGTGAAGCCCTGCGCGATCATGCGACGGCGAAGCGAGGTGATGATGTTGGCCCGCAGCATGATGTTGCGATGCAGCCGCTCGCGCCGCAGGTCCAGGAAGCGGTAGGTCAGCCGCGTCTCTTCCGGATAGTCATGGTCGCCGAACACCGGCAGCGGCAGTTCCTGCGCCTGTCCCTGGACGGCCGCCGTCTCGATGCGAAGTTCGATCTCGCCGGTCGGCAGGTCCGGGTTCACCGTGTCGGGCGTGCGGGCTACCACCTTGCCCGTGAATGTCAGCACCCATTCGGACCGCGCGGCATCGACCACCGGGAAGGCGGCGCAGTCCGGCTCGATCACGCACTGGGTGATGCCGTAATGGTCGCGCAGGTCGATGAAGATCAGCCCGCCATGGTCACGCCGCCGGTTGACCCAGCCCGACAGACGGACAGTCTGGCCGACGTCGGCCCTGCGAAGCTGGCCGCAGGTATGGGTGCGATAGGGGTGCATGGGGCAAAACCATTGGAAAACGCCGGGTTTTGGCGGTTTTGGGAGGGCAGGTCAAGGGCGGGAAAAGCGGGGCCGGAGAGCGGGTGTTTTCTGTCGCGATCCTGGGTTAGCTTTCGCCATAGAAGGGGAATCACGCATGAAATTCGTCCGTTTCGCCGGCCGTTTCGCCGGGTTGTTGCTGTCCGCCGCGCTTGCCTTTTGCGGCCCCGCCCTGGCCCAGGGCCCGCAGAAACCGCGCAACATCATCATCTTCGTGGCCGATGGCCTGCGCTATGGCAGCGTGGAGCCCGGCAACATGCCCAACCTGTACCGGCTCAAGACCGAGGGCGTGGATTTCACCAACAGCCATTCGCTGTACCCCACCATCACCACGGTCAATGCCAGTGCCATCGCCACCGGCCATTACATCGGCGATACCGGCGATTTCGGCAACACGCTCTATACGGGCGTGCGGATGGACAGCCAGAACGGCGCCACCGTGGTCGGGCTGGAAAACGATGCCGTGCTGGCGGAGATGAACCGGAAGTTCGGCGGCAATTATCTGAACGAGGATACGCTGATCGCCCGCGCGCGCGCGGCCGGTTTTTCCACCGCCGTGATCGGCAAGCTGGGACCGGCGCGGATCCAGGATTCCACCGCCGCGCCCGATGGCAGCCAGACGCTGATCGTGGACGACAATACCGGCCATGACGGCGGCTTCGCCCTGCCCGCCTGGTTCCGCGACCGGATGAAGGATGTGTTTCTGCCGTCACAGGTGCCCGACAGGCAGGTGCCCAACATTCCCCAGGAAGTCTGGCTGATGAAGGCGACCACGCGCATCGTGCTGCCGCATTTCAAGCAGGCGGGAAAACCCTTTGCGCTGCTGTTCTGGTCGCGCGATCCCGACATGAGCCAGCACAATACCAGGGACAGCGTGGGCGAATATGATCCCGGCATCAACGGGCCATCGGGCCTGGCGGGCACCCGCGACGCCGACACCATGCTGGGCGAGCTGCGCCAGGCGCTGAAGGACCAGGGCCTGGACCAGAACACCGACATCTTCGTGACGGCCGATCACGGCTTCCTGACCGTCAGCCATGAAAGCAGGACCAGTCCCTCGGCCCGGGACGGGCAACTGGCGCCGGGATTCCTGTTGTCGGATCTGGCCGTCACGCTGGGCCTGCCCAAGATCAACGATGCCGGCTTGGGCACCAATCCCGCCGCGCCCGATGTGGTGGTCGCCGCCAATGGCGGTTCCGACCTGATCTACCTGCCGGGCAGCAATGCCAGGGCGCTTGCGGCCAAGACCGTGAAATTCTTGGCCAGCCAGGATTATGTCGCCGGCATCTTCGTCAATGACAGGCTGGGCAGGTTCCCCGGCGCGCTGGCGATGAGCGACGTCAACCTGATCGGTTCGGCGAAAACGCCACAGCCCTCCATCTATGTGAGCTTCAGAAGCTTTGCCCGGGACTGCGGGAATCCGCTGCAATGTGCGGTCGGCGTCCACGACACCAAGATGCTGACCGGCCAGGGCAGCCACGGCAGCCTGTCGCGGGCGGAGACGCGCAATTTCATGGCCGCCGTCGGACCGGACTTCAAGGCGCACTATGCCGACCCCATACCGGTGTCCAACGCCGATATAGCGCCCACCATGGCGCATCTGGCGGGCATCACGCTGGCGCCGAAGGGCAGGCTGACGGGGCGTGTGATCACCGAGGCACTGAATGGGGGCGCGGAACCGGCCGTTAGCAGCCGCACCATTGCGTCCACGCCGGCGGGAAATGGTAATGTCACCCTGCTGAACGTCCAGCGGGTGGGAGAGCAGCGCTATTTCGACGCGGCCGGCTTTGCGGGCCGGGTGGTAGGGCTGAAATCCCGGTAATCCGCCATAATTGCGACCCCGAGGCCGGCGAATCCCGTTATCACAGCCGCATGCGGATCGTGGAAAGCAATGAGGAACTGGTCGGTCTGGTCGCGGACCTCAAGGACGCGCCCTATCTGGCGCTGGATACCGAGTTTCTTCGCGACCAGACCTATTACCCCAAGCTCTGCCTGATCCAGGTCGCCTCGCCGGAGGTGGAAGCGATCATCGATCCCCTGGCGCGGGGTCTGGACCTGGCGCCCTTCTACGAGCTGATCCGGCGGCCCGACATCGTCAAGGTGCTGCACGCCGCGCGGCAGGACATCGAGATCTTTTATCTGCAGGGAGGCGTGATTCCCGATCCGCTGTTCGACACCCAGATCGCGGCCATGGTCTGTGGCTTCGGAGACGCGGCGTCCTATGAGACGCTGGCGCGCAAGGTGGCAAAGGTGGAGATCGACAAGTCTGCCCGCTTCACCGACTGGAGCCACCGGCCGCTGTCGAAGCGCCAGCTGGAGTATGCGCTGGCCGACGTCACGCACTTGCGCGTGATCTATGAATGGATGAAGGCGCAGCTTGAGAAGACCGGCCGCGCGGGATGGGTGGCCGAGGAAGTGGCCGCGCTGCAGGACCCGGGATTGTATCGCCAGGACCCGCAGATGGCCTGGAAGCGGCTGAAGCCGCGCACCGCCAACAAGCGCTTCCTGTCCGTGCTGGCGGCGCTGGCGGCCTGGCGCGAGCGCGAGGCGCAGGCGCGTGATATACCACGGGGGCGCGTGCTGAAGGATGAAGCCTTGAGCGAGATCGCCGCCCACCCGCCCGATACCGCCGAGGCGCTGGAACGCATCCGGTCCGTGCCCAAGGGGTTTGCGGCATCGCGCCTGGGCAAGTCGCTGATGGAAGCGATCGCCCAAGGCCTGGAGGCGCCCCCGCCCGAGGGCGTCGTTGTTGAAAACCGCGAACGGAGGCGCAGAGAGCCCTCTCCCGCCGTGGTCGACCTGCTCAAGACCCTGCTGAGGCTGAAGGCCGAGGAGGCCCGGGTGGCGCCGCGCCTGATCGCGACAGCCGAAGACATTGAAAGACTGGCGGCGAATGAGGACGACAGGGTCATGGCGCTGACCGGCTGGCGCCGGGCGGTGTATGGCGAAGACGCCATCGCGCTGCGCAAGGGAGAACTGGCCATCGCGCTGGAGAATGGCGAAGCGGTGGTGGTTGAACTGGAGGGCCAGGACCTGGCGCGCGGATAGCGCGC
>DASTRG010000002.1:0-4057 GCA_035761325.1 Rhizomicrobium sp.
CCCAACCCGTTCGATCCCGCCCGCGCCGCCCGGATTCACGAATACCTCGCCGAACAGGGCTTTCACGGCACCGATCCGCTGCTGGATGCGGTGTTCGGCAATTCTCCCTTTCTGGGCCGGCTGGCGGTGCGTGAACATGGCGCGCTGGCCGAATACCTGGCGGCCGGGCCCCTGACCGTCCTGAACGCCGCGATCCAGCTCGCGCACGCCGCCGCCCGGGCCCAGAGCGAGGCCGAAGCCATGACGCAGCTGCGGGTGGCGCGGCGGCGCGCCGCGCTGTCCATCGCCATGGCCGATATCGGCGGGCTATGGGACGTGAACCGGGTCACGAGCGAACTGACCCGCTTCGCGGATGCCTGCGTGGGATCGGCGCTGCGCTTCATGCTCCGCCAGGCGGCAATGAATCAGCCGGCGGCGGGCCGGTCGGAAGTGACCGAAGACGATTGCGGCCTGGCAATATTGGCAATGGGCAAATATGGCGCCCACGAGCTGAACTATTCCAGCGACATCGACCTGATCGTCTTCTATGACGCGGCGAAATTTCCGTTCGCCAAGGGCGGCGACATGCGCGGCGCCGCCGCGGAGATCGTGCGCGGGCTGGTGCGGCTTCTGGCCGAGACGACGTCGGATGGCTATGTCTTTCGGGTCGATCTGCGCCTTCGTCCCGATGCGGGGGCGACGCAGATCGCCATATCGACCGATGCGGCGCTCGATTACTACGAAGCCATGGGCCAGAACTGGGAGCGCGCCGCGATGATCAAGGCGCGGCCCTGTGCCGGCGATCCGCAAACCGGCGCGCAGTTCATGAAGGCCATCACGCCTTTCATCTGGCGGCGTCACCTGGACTTCGCCGCGATCGAGGACATCCATTCCATCAAGCGCCAGATTCACGCCCATGCCGGCCATGGCGACGTCAAGGTGGCGGGCCACAATATCAAGCTGGGGCGGGGCGGCATCCGCGAGATCGAATTCTTCGCCCAGACCCAGCAGCTGATCCTGGGCGGGCGCCATCCGGCGCTGCGCGTGTCGTCCACGCAAGGCGCGCTGGCCGCGCTGGCTGCGGAAGGCCGTGTCGCGCCCCAGACCGCCCAGGACCTGGTGCGCGACTATCGCTATCTGAGGATGCTGGAACACCGGTTGCAGATGGTGGAAGACCAGCAGACGCACAGTCTTCCGTCCACGCCCGAGGGGCTGGCCCATATCGCCTGCTTCATGGGCTATGAGAATGCGGAGGAATTTCGCCGGGCATTGACCGCCACGCTGGAAAATGTACAGGGCCACTATGCGCGCCTGTTCGAAAGCGCGCCCGAACTGTCCGATACGCGCGGCAGCCTGGTCTTCACCGGCGTGGAGGACGATCCCGAAACCCTGGAGACCATCACGGCCATGGGGTTCCGCGACGCGCGGCACATCAGCGGCGCGATCCGTGGCTGGCATCACGGCCGTATCCGGGCCATGCGCTCGCCGCGGGCGCGCGAGCTTCTCACCCGCCTGACGCCTGCCATCCTCAAGGCGCTGGCGGCCACGGCCGATCCCGATGTCGCGTTTTCGCAATTCGACCGGTTCCTTTCCGGCCTGGCATCGGGTGTCCAGCTCTTCTCCCTGTTCCAGGCCCGTCCCCAGTTCCTGAACCTTCTGGCGCGCATCGTGGGATCGGCGCCAAGACTGGCGGTGCATCTGGCGCGCAACCCGGCGACGCTGGACGCGCTGCTGGATGCAGAATTTCTCACCACCTTGCCGGACCGCGCCGAACTGGAAGCGGCACTGGCCCGCCAGACGGCCGGCAGCTATGAGGAGATGCTGGACGGGGCGCGCCGCTTCGCGCGCGAAGCCATCTTCCGGGTGGGCGTCCAGATCGTCGAAGGCACCGCACGCGCCGAACGCTGCGGGCCGGCCTTGGCCGATATTGCCGAGACGGTGATTTGCGGCCTGCTGCCGCGGACCGAGGATGCGCTGGCGCAGGGCGCGGGCCGGATCGCGGGGGGCGGCTTTGCCGTGGTGGCGATGGGAAAGCTGGGCGGGCGCGAAATGACCGCCAGTTCCGACCTTGATCTGGTGTTCGTTTACGACATGCCCGAAGGCACCGAAGCGTCAGACGGACCCCGGCCCCTGGCGCCGACAACCTATTATGCGCGCCTGGCGCAGCGTCTGATCTCGGCACTGACCACGCCCACGGCGGCGGGCACACTCTACGAAGTGGATATGCGCCTTCGGCCCACCGGCAACAAGGGACCGGTGGCCGTCAGTCTGGAAAGCTTCGCCCACTATCACGCCAGCGAAAGCTGGACCTGGGAGCATATGGCGCTGACGCGCGCGCGCCTGGTGGCCGGACCGAAGGAATTGCGGGACAAGGTTGCCGCCGAGATCCGCCGCCGCCTGACCCATCCACGCCCTGCCGGCGACATCCTTCATGACGCCCGGCAGATGCGCGCGCGCATGGCCGAGACTTTTCCGGGCAAAAATCCCTTCGACCTCAAATATGCTCCGGGCGGCTTGGTAGACATCGAATTCATCGCCCAGGCATTGCAGCTTGTGCACGCGCAGGACGCGCCGGAAATTCTGGAAACCAATACGGTTGCCGCCCTGCACAAGCTGAACGAGGCGGGATTCCTCAAAGACAAAGACACGGCGACACTGGTGGCTTCGGCCCAATTGCAGCACGCCCTGACCCAGGCGCTGCGCATCGCGGTGGACGAAACGCCGAATATCGAAGAGGCGACGGCCGGCCTGAAAGCACTTCTGGCCCGCGCGGCAGAGATGGGCAGTTTCGCCCAGACCCAGGCGAGGCTGGCGGCGCTGCAGCGCGATACCCGCGCCCTGTTCGAAAGGCTGCTTGGCGGTTAGCAAAAGAGGGCGCCGGCATCGTGCCGGCACGGATCGGCAGGCCACGCCACCGCCCTCCCGCGCATGGTGGAGCGCGCCGGAAAGGCCCGCGATCGGGGCGCCAAATGCAGCTTGAATCCCCGCGAGGGTTGGGCCATAACGCCGGTCCACTTGGAGTGCGGGCGTAGCTCAGGGGTAGAGCATAACCTTGCCAAGGTTAGGGTCGGGCGTTCGATTCGCCTCGCCCGCTCCAGGTTTCATAATAAAATCAGATGGTTATGAATGGTCGCCCGCAAGGCGGCCTTTTCATTTTCCGTCTGGTCGCCACCGGGTCGCCACGCGGAAAATTTTCGCTTTCAGGCAAAGCCACTTACGGCGGCTGACAGGACGAATTTCGGCGTTCTGGAGCCTCCAGCGGACAAACATGCGCCTTCGGGTAGCCAGGGGCGAACCCGGCCGGTGGCGCGGCGCGCGAAGGGTGATCCCCGCCCCAGATCGCGCAATGGCGAAAGCACCCCGAAGCGATCTCGCCTGGCGCGCATCCATAGAAAGTTAGAGCGCTATATACAGGTATCGTTCGCTTTCCTCGGAGCCGCCTTCGCACAAGCGAAGGAAGGCGGCGAGGAGGAAATGCGAACAGGCTTTCCTTGGTGAGCCCGAGCAACCGTCCGAGCCACCTCGACGGGCGTTATTTCAATTTTCCATATTGGCGCGCGAGACCGGCCAGCGTCATGTTTTCGGCAATCGCGTCGTGAGGAATCAGCACATAGCTCCACGGTTTGCCGTCATGGCTCTTGGCGTAGTCGGTGGCGTGCTGGCACCAACGCTCGGCCGCCTCGCGCTTGGCTAGAACGTCGGGGGCCTCCATCTGATTGAGCGCTTTCGGCTCCAGCATGAAAATGCGATCTGCTGTTTCGGCGACAAAGTCTGGCTGATACTCCGGATTATCTGCGCCGGACTTATAGTAGATTTGGAACTGTCCCTTGGCAGGCTTGAACCACTTCAAAGCCTCGCGCTCCAAAATGACGGCCAGCTTCCGTTCCGCATCGGACTGGAATTTCTGAACCGGATAAAGGCAGCGTTGAAATCCCCCGAACAAATATTTCGACATATTGCTTTTGTCGGAGGGCGAAATCCGGAAGTCCAATGGCGCTTCACCGGCAATAGCCGTGTAAGCACTGGGCTTCAGGTCGGTAAAACTCCGCGATACCACCACGTCATATTCAACGGCTTC
>DASTRG010000003.1:0-15666 GCA_035761325.1 Rhizomicrobium sp.
GAGCGGTCGCCGAAGGCGATGAAACGGTCCGGTGGACCGTTTCAAGCGACGAAAGCCCGGAGCGCAAGCGACGGGCCGGGAGGGCGGTCGCCGAAGGCGATGAAACGGTCCGGTGGACCGTTTCAAGCGACGAAAGCCCGGAGCGCAAGCGACGGGCCGGGAAGGCGGTCGCCGGCCCGGCGAAAATATCAATTTCAAAAGCTCTGAAGCGGTGCGACTTCAAGCGAACCTGTCTTGAGTGCCTTGATCGCCTGGGTGGCCGCCAGCGCGCCGGCCATCGTCGTGTAATACGGCACTTTCAGCGTCAGCGCCGCCCGGCGGATGGACGAGGAGTCGGCCAGTGCCTGCTGCCCGTCCGTCGTGTTGAACACCAGATGGATTTCCCCGTTTTTCAGCGCGTCCACAACATGGGGGCGCCCTTCCAGCACCTTGTTGATGACCGCGACCGGCAGGCCCGCCGCTTGAAGCACCCGCGCGGTGCCGCGCGTGGCGATCAGGGCAAAGCCCATATCCACCAGTTCCCGGGCCGGCGTCACGATCAGGTCCTTGTCGGCATCGCGCACGGAAAAGAACACCCTGCCGGTGACGGGCAGGCGGGTGCCGGCGCCGATCTGGCTCTTGGCGAAGGCGCGGGCAAAGCTTGTGTCGGTGCCCATGACCTCGCCGGTGGAGCGCATTTCCGGTCCCAGCACCGTGTCCACGCCGGGGAACCGGTTGAAGGGCAGCACGGCTTCCTTCACCGAGACATGGGAAGGATTGGGTTTTTCCAGCCTCATGGAGGCCAGCGTTTCGCCCGCCATCACGCGCGAGGCGATTGCCGCCACCGGAAGGCCGATCGCCTTGGCGACAAAGGGCACCGTGCGGCTGGCGCGGGGATTGACCTCGAGCACATAGATCTCATCGCCCTGGACGGCGTACTGGACGTTCATCAGTCCACGGACGTTAAGCGCCCGCGCCATGGCCTCGGTCTGGCGCTCGATCGCGGCGATCAGCTCTTTCGACAACGAGCGCGGCGGCAGCGAGCAGGCGCTGTCACCCGAATGCACGCCGGCTTCCTCGATATGCTCCATGATGCCGGCGATGAAGACGTCGCCGTCCTTGTCGCAGATCGCGTCCACGTCCACTTCCGTGGCGCGGTTGAGAAAACCGTCGATGAGTACCGGGTTGTCGCCGCTGATGCGGAACAGCTCGCCCGATTCCACCTGTTTCTTCACTTCGTTCTCGTCCGAGACGATCACCATGCCGCGCCCGCCCAGCACATAGCTGGGGCGCAGGATCACCGGATAGCCGATTTCGTTGGCGATGCGGATGGTTTCGGCGGCCGTCATTGCGGTGCCGTTGCGCGGCTGCTTCAGGTTCAGCTCCTGCAGCAGAACCTGGAAGCGCTTGCGGTCTTCGGCCAGGTCGATGGCGTCGGCGCTGGTGCCCAGGATCGGCACGCCGGCGTCGCGCAGGCCGTTGGCCAGTTTCAGCGGCGTCTGGCCGCCGAACTGCACGATCACGCCGGCCAGCGTGCCCTTCTCTTCTTCCTTGTGGATGATCTCCAGCACGTCCTCGAGCGTCAGCGGCTCGAAATAGAGACGGTCCGAGGTGTCGTAGTCGGTCGAGACCGTCTCCGGATTGCAGTTGACCATGATGGTTTCATAGCCGGCATTCGAGAGGCTGAAGGCGGCATGGCAGCAGCAATAGTCGAACTCGATGCCCTGGCCGATGCGGTTGGGGCCGCCGCCCAGGATAATGATCTTCCTGGCGTCGGTGGGATTGCTTTCGCACACCGTTTTGCCGCCGACCGGAAATTCATAGGTCGAATACATGTAGGGCGTCAGCGCCTTGAATTCGGCGGCGCAGGTGTCGATGCGCTTGAAGCAGGGCCGCACATCCAGCGCGTGGCGGGCGATGCGGATGTCCGCTTCCTTTTTGCCGGCCAGCTTGGCCAGCCGCGCGTCCGAGAAGCCCATCGCCTTCAGGCGGCGAAGGCCCGCCGCGTCCGTGGGCAGCCCTTCCTTCTGGATTCGCTGCTCGGTGCGTACGATGTTTTCGATCTCGCCCAGGAACCAGGGATCATAGCCGGTGATGCGCTGGATCTCGTCCAGCGGGAAGTCGTGGCGCATCGCCTGGGCGGCCAGGCGCAGGCGGTCGGGCGTGGCGCGGGCCAGCGCGGCGCGGATTTCGGTGACGTCGGTGGACAGCGCGATCTCGTCCAGCCCGGTCAGGCCGGTTTCCAGCGAGCGCAGCGCCTTTTGCAGGGATTCGCCAAAGGTGCGACCGATGGCCATGGCCTCGCCCACCGATTTCATCGAGGTCGTCAGCAGCGGTTCGGCGCCGGGAAACTTCTCGAAGGCAAAGCGCGGGATCTTCGTCACCACATAATCGATGGACGGTTCGAAGCTGGCGGGGGTGACCCTGGTGATGTCGTTGGTCAGCTCGTCCAGCGTGTAGCCGACCGCCAGTTTGGCGGCGATCTTGGCGATGGGAAAGCCGGTGGCCTTCGACGCCAGCGCCGACGAACGCGACACGCGCGGATTCATCTCGATCACCACCATGCGCCCGTCTTTCGGATTGACGGCGAACTGGACGTTGGAACCGCCGGTCTCCACCCCGATCTCGCGCAGCACCGCGATCGAGGCCGAGCGCATGCGCTGATATTCCTTGTCGGTCAGGGTCAGGGCAGGGGCGATGGTGATGCTGTCGCCCGTGTGCACGCCCATGGCGTCGATATTCTCGATCGAGCAGATGATGATGGCGTTGTCGGCCTTGTCGCGCACCACCTCCATCTCGAATTCCTTCCAGCCCAGCACCGATTCCTCGATCAGCACCTCGCGGGTGGGGCTGGCCTCCAGGCCGCTCTCCACGATGGCGAAGAACTCCTCGCGATTATAGGCGATGCCGCCGCCGGTGCCGCCCATGGTGAAGCTGGGGCGGATCACGGCGGGCAGGCCTACCTGGTCCAGCGCCGCCAGCGCGCGCGAGAAGCTTTCCGGCGCCAGCTCGGTAACCGCGTTGCCGGCCCCGTCGAACATGGGCTTGCCGTCCGGGTCCATCTTCTGGCGAAGCTGGCCCTTCAGGGTTATGCCCTTGGGCACCTCCAGCCCGATCTTGCCCATCGCCTGCTTGAAGCGCTCGCGATCCTCGGCCTTGTCGATGGCGTCGGCGGTAGCGCCGATCAGCTCGACATTGTGCCGGTCCAGCGCGCCGATCTTGCGCAGGCTGAGCGCGGTGTTGAGCGCCGTCTGCCCGCCCATGGTGGGGAGCAGGGCAAAGACCCGGCCCTCCGGCACATTGGGCCGCTCGCGGGCGATGATCTTCTCGACGAATTCAGGGGTGATCGGCTCGATATAGGTCGCGTCCGCCATCTCCGGGTCGGTCATGATGGTGGCGGGGTTGGAGTTGACCAGCACCACCCTATAGCCTTCCTCGCGCAGCGCCTTGCAGGCCTGGGCGCCGGAATAATCGAACTCGCAGGCCTGGCCGATGACGATGGGCCCCGCGCCGATGATCAGGACGGTGTGGATGTCTGTTCTTTTCGGCATGGGCCCATCTCGGATTGGCGCGTGAAAAGACCCACGCGGGCAAGCGCGTCGGACCAGCCTGGGATGCAGGTTAAGGGGACCGTCTAGACCGTCAGGGCAGGCTTCGCAACCCCTGAAATCGGCGTCGCGGCCCGGTGCCCCGCCTGCTCACAAATTTCGGCCGATTCCAGCCTGTGTCGCCAAGGGCCGGACGTATCGGTCGAGGGCGGCGACAAACGCACGCGGATTGGTGAAGCAGGCATAATGCCCGCCGTCGATCGGCACGAATATTTTGCCTTTTGACCGTACTTTATCGAAATAGGCTTTGGCAGGCTGAAACGGCGTAACATGGTCGTTGCGACCCTGGATCAGAACATAGGGCACCGGCAGCGATGGAAACTCCCTCATCGCATCGAAGGCGATGGATTGCTTGCCTACTTGATTGGCCTCGAACCCATAGCCCTCGATCCAGACCCGGGCTGCCGGCCTGGGATGACTCAGCGGGCCGGTGAAATCCGCCTGTGTCTTCAGATAAGCCTGGTCCGGCGGCGACATCATCCACTTGCGCGAAGCCGCGATTCTCTTCCAGTCATTCACGGAAAGCGTGCGCACGGCGTCCAGCGCTTTCAGCCCCGCCGTGTCGTGCGCCGCCAGCGCCTCCCTGCGCGCCCAGCGCTCGCGGTAAGCCATGGTCAGGTTATTGTTGACGAACTGTCCCGTGCCGACAAATGCGTAATAGAGTTCGGGCGCGCGTTTCACCACCATCAATCCCAGCATTGCGCCAAAGGACTGCCCGACCAGGATCAACTTGGACTTGTTGAGACGCTTGAGGACATGACGCGTGAGCTCGACGGCATCGTCGGCAAGGCGATCGAGAGTAACATCGGGCGTCGTCTTGCCGTTCTTTTCATAGGTCTTGCCGGAGCCGCGCTGGTCCCAATTGACGACCGTGAAGTCTTTCTCCCAGGGAATGAATTCTTCCAGGAAAGGCGACTGGGCCTCGCCCGGGCCACCGTGCAAGTACACGATTGCGGGGTTGCCGGCATCCCGGCCCTGGATGGCGATCCATTGCTCGATGCCGCCGATGCGGACAAACCCGGACTGATCAATGCCGGTGGCCGCCTTCGCACCCGCTGCAAGACAGACCGCGCCGCCGGCGGCCATCTGCAAAATCCTGCGGCGTGAAATTCTTATCGCGTTCCTTTCCACCGCAACCTCCCTTAATGCCAGGGCCCGGGTCAGCCACCATGACAATTCAGGCAGCTAGCTCTTCCACCGCAGAACCCGTTCCTGCACCGGATTGACGAACGCCGTACCTTTTTCGGTGGATTCGAGCCACGCTTTCTTCACGCGGGTGTACCAGATGGCGGGCTGGTCGCCGTCCTGGATCAGCATCAGGTTGGGATTGAATTTCAGGCCCTCGCGCTGCAGTTCCACGATCTTGCGGTCGTCGCCGATGAAGGTGGGACCCAGAAGCCAGAAGAGCGGCAGGATGAAGCTGAGCCACCAGGGGAACCAGAACACTTGGATGATGTCGGTATTGTCGGCGTCGCGCGGGGTGCAGACCGTCAGGCCCACGACCTTGAACGGCTTGCCGAACAGCCGTCCCCGCAGCGTCTCAAAACGGGTGGAAGGCAACTCAAAGGTGATCTCGGTGGTCACATCGCCCAAAAGCGCGTAGGCCGGTTTGGACGGCTTGTGCGCCGTCATCACAAAGCCGGTCGGCAGCGGCGCGTAATGTTTTTCCTTCAGCCGCGGTTTGCGCTTCCACCACCAATGGTCGTGAACATAGGCGGCATGGGCCGGGTCCATCAGCCCGATCACGGCATGATCGATGGAGCAGCGGAAGCGCTGCGTCTCATGCCACCGGATCTTCTTCACCGGCACGTCGATCCTGGGCGGTTCGCCTTTCGGCGTTGTGCCCGGCTTTGCCGCGACATAGACCCAGATCAGGCCGGCATCCTCGCGCACCGGATAGGAGCGCACCTTGATCTTCGTGCAGTCCATGTCCTGTCCGTCCACAAGGGAAGGAATCAGGCTGCACACGCCATCCTTGCGGAACTCCCAGCCGTGATAGGGGCACTGGACCGCCCCGCCGGCGAGAATTTTCCCCGCCGACAGCGGCACGCCGCGGTGGGGGCAGATGTCGCGCATGGCGAACACCGTGCCGTCCTTGTCCCGGCCCAACAGCACCGGCTCGCCCAGCAGCATCTCGCGGCGCATCCGGCCCGGCTTCAGCGAGGCCGACAGAGCCGTCATGTACCAGAGATCGCGCACATAAAGCTGATCGCCCGTGCCCGCCTCTGTGCTGCCCCGGCCCATGGCAACAGTTTCGGTCATGGCGCAACTGCTTAGAGAAAAGGCCGGGCCCCGGCAAGCAGTCCGCCCCCGGCGCGCGCGGCGGCTTTTTGCAGGGCGGCGGGCGCATGCCGGCGGGCCGTGTCAGGCCAGACGGTGCCGGATTGGAGGCGGCATTAAATGGACTTTACCCAGTTTCACGGCGGGGTAGGCTCCGGCCCATGAAAGCCATCATTGATCGCAGGCTCCTCAGCCGGGCCATCCTGGTTGGGGTCGTGTTCGAGGTCGGCCTGGTCGCCGCCGGCCATTACAAGCCGTGGATCATGGCGCACTTCCTGTTGTTCTGCGCCATGATGATCGCAGGCACCGCCGGGCTGCTCTATGCCCGCGAGCTGGCGGGCGGTTTCGCCAAAGGCGCCCTTGGCGGCCTGGTCTGCGGCGCGGCGTGCGGCCTGACCGCGGTGGGCCTTTCGAACCTGCTGGGCGACCGGCCCGATATCTTCCTGCCCTATGGCGTGATGGTGATGACATTCACCGGCGCCATCGGCGGCGTCTTCGGCCAGATGGGCGCGATCATGCGGGCTTTCCTGAGAACGCTGGGCCGTTAGCCCGGCAGCCAGTCGGCAGGATGCGGCCGCGCGGCGGCAGCCCCCGAAAGAGCGGCAAAATCCGGATTTTGAGGAAGTTGTCGGTTGGCTGGACCAAGCGGACCCGGAAAGGGGCTGGGGGGCTTGTTCATCCGGCCCCGCTCGAGATCGCAACCAACCGACGCAGGCAGGTTCGCCTCCGAAAGAGGCTGCCCGATGGTTCAATCGTGACCATTTCGGGGCACCCAGGTGAATGACATTTGGGTCAGAAATTCAGGGCGATGATCCGATTCGGCGCTTGCGGGGCGTAAGTTCCGGCTTCATCATGCTTTTCGCATGGTGGAAGAGCCCATATCGCTTCACCGCGCCGCTGCCCTTGTGGCGGAGGCGCGGTGCGAACCGGCGCAATCGGGCGCGGCACGCACGCATTTCGATCGCCGCGAGCTGGACCGGATCCTCACAACGTATGGACGCATGGTCGCCGCCGGCGAATGGCGCGATTACGCGCTCGATTTTCTGGCTGATGCCGCGGTTTTCTCGATATTCCGCCGCGCCAGCGAGATGGCGCTGTTCCGAATCGAAAAGCGGCCCCGGCTGAAGAATCGCCAGGGCCAGTACAGCGTGATCGCGCATGGGGGGCTGGTGCTCAAGCGCGGTCATGACCTGGCCCAGGTGCTCAAGGTTTTCGACCGGAAAATCTTCAGGGCGTTGAAGGACTGACGGTCCCCGGCGTCATTCCGCGGCCGGGTCACGCTGCGCCCGCCGGCCATTCAAGGCGACAGTCCCGACAGCCAAAAAGAAAGCCCGGCATTTCTGCCGGGCTTTCCCGTGGGATATCGATTCCGTCAGCGCCTGTTTCCCAGAAAGCGCAGCAGGAACAGGAAGATGTTCAGGAAGTCCAGATAAAGGCTCAGCGCCCCCATCACGGCCATCTTCCCGGCCAGGGTGCCGTCATGGCCGACCTGGTAATAGGTGTTCTTGATCTTCTGGGTGTCCCAGGCGGTCAGGCCGGTGAAGATCAGCACGCCCAGCACCGAGACGACGAAGTCGATGGCGGGGGACCGGAAGAACATGTTGGCCACGGCGGCGATCAGCACACCGATCAGGCCCATGAACAGGAAACTGCCGAAACCGGTAAGGTCGCGCTTGGTGGTGTAGCCCCACAGGCTCATGGCGCCGAATGTCGCGGCGGTGACGAAGAAGGTCAGGGCCACGCTGGCGCCGGTATAGACGATCAGGATGGATGCGAGCGATGCGCCAACCAGGCCGGCATAGGCCCAGAAGGTCGCCTGCGCGGCGGCCAGGCTCATCTGCATCACCCGGAAGGACAGGAAAAACACCAGCCCCAGCGGCGCCAGCATGACGACCCAGCCCAACAGGGTGGGCTGCAGCGCCGCGGTCCCGTTGGCGCTGACGGCTGTCTGGAAGAACAGGTTCAGGAGCGTGGGCGAATTGGCCACCACATAGGCAACCACGCCGGTCAGCGCCAGCGCGCCCGTCATGTAGTTGTAGACCTTGAGCATATATGCCCGAAGGCCCGTATCGATCATGCCAGCGGTTGTCGCGCCGCGCAAAACCCGATTGTCTAAGTCAGCCATGTTCTACTCCCTTTGACCGTCATTATATCGTGGTTTCCTGTGGCCGTATCAAGGCATGGAACCCCCGAAAACGGCGGGAAAAATGACGCTATGGCAACGGTTAAGCCGATCTTAGCCGCCTTGCCGGCCGAACCGACAGGGCTGCCAGGGCCCCCGCCATCCCGAACAGCAGGGTCGCCGCCCCTCCGCCAAGCACGGTAACCGCCACGGCCCGCAGGTCGAAGGTGAGCGGCACGTCCAGAATAGACCATGCGATTGCCCACGCCGCCAGCGTTCCGGCGGCCAGCGCGATGATTCCTGTCGCCGCGCCCAGCACGCCGTATTCGATCAGGTAAACCAGCGCGATTCGCGCCCGGGTCGCGCCCAGGACCTTCAGGATGGTGGAATCGTAGATGCGTGCCCTGGTTCCGGCGGCGATGGCGCCCGCCAGCACCAGAAGTCCGGCCAGTATGGTTACCAGGCTGGCGGCGCTCACCCCTTGCGCGAGCGAGGACAGCAGCCCCTGCACCTGGGCGATGGCGTCCTTGACGCGGATGGTGGAGATGTTGGGGAAGCGGTCGGTCACCGCCATGTAGAGCGCGTTTTCCTGCTCGTCCGTCACGCGCACGGTCGCCAGGAAGGCGTGCGGCGCCTTGTCGATCAGGCCCGGCGACAGCACCAGCACGAAATTCTGCCCGCCATTGGTGAAATCCACCCGGCGCAGGCTGGCGATGGTGCCCTTGAACTCCCGTCCCAGCACGTTGAGGGTCATGGTGTCGCCGATCTTCAGGCCGGTACCCTCGGCAATGGCCTGGTCCAGGGAAATCAGGGTCGGGCCGCGATAATCGGGTGCCCACCACTTGCCTTGCGTGATCACCGTGCCCGGCGGCGGCGTCGTGGCATAGGTGATGCCGCGGTCGCCGTTCAGGGCCCATTGCGCGTCGGACGCGACCTTGGCCTTTGCCGCGGGCACGCCGTTCAGGGCAGTGATCCGTCCACGGATCATCGGCGTGCGCTGATAGGCGCTGGTGCCCGAAAAGCCGTGGATCACGCGATCGAAGGCTTCGGCCTCGCCCGGCTGGATGTCGACGAAGAAGAAGCTGGGAGCCCGCTGTGGCAGCGCGCCCGAGACCTGGTGGTTGATGGTGCTGCCCAGCAGCGTGACGGTGGCCAGCAAGGTCAGTCCCAGCCCCAGGGCGGTGACAATGCCGCCGGTGGCCGCGCCGGGCCGCACCAGGTTGGCCAGTGCCAGGCGCAACAGCGGCGAATGTGCCCGGGGCAGGGCGGCGATCCCCCGCCTCAGGCCTTCCGCCAGCAGCCGCAGCAGCGCCAGTGCCGCCACCGCGCCCGCCAGGAACTGGGCGGCGAAGACCGGCGACGGCGCCACCAGCAAGGTCAGCCCCATTACGCCCATGGCGGCGGCGGCGGAAATCGCCCGGTAGATGTTGCGCCCTTGCGCCCGCGCCGGGGCGACCATGTCGCGGAACAGGCTGGCAGGCGGCACATCGCGGGCGTGGGCGAGCGGGGGCACCGAAAACGCCACCGCCGACAGAAGCCCGAAGGCCAGCGACAGAAGGATGGGCAGCGGATAAAGCCCGAAGGTGGGCGGCACCGGCAGCGCTTCGCCATAGATCCACACCACGGCAAAGGGCAGGGCGGCGCCGACGGCCGCCCCCAGCAGCGTGGCGGCCAGGGCGACCGCCATCACCTGCAGAAAGAAAATCAGGAAGACGAATCCGCCGCCCGCGCCCAGGGCCTTCAGGATGGCGATGTCCGTTCGCTTGCGGTCCAGGAATGCCAGGATCGCCTGGCCTGCCCCCACGCCCGCCACACCCAGCGCCACCAGCCCCACCAAAGTCAGGAACATGGTGAGCTGTTCGACGAAGCGGCGGATACCGGGCGCGGCGTCATGGCGGTCGCGAATCTGCCAGCCCGCATCGGGGAAGGCGCGATCGGCGGCGGCGCGGAAGCCGGCGATGGAGATGCCCGGCCTGAGCGCCACGCGATAGGTGTAATCGACCAGGCTTTCGGGCGTCACCAGCCCCGTGGCGGGCAATCCCCTGGCGGACAGCAGCAGGCGCGGTCCCAGCGAAAAGCCGGTCGAGACCCGGTCGGGCTCTTTCTCAAGAACGCCCATCAGGCGGAAGGTGGCATTGCCCAGCCGCACCAGGTCGCCGCGCGCCACACCCATGCGGTCGAACAGGGCCTGCTCGGCCGCCACGCCGCACACCCCGTCGTCCTCGCAGGCAATCACGTCCGAAAGCTTCTGCGGCGGGGCGAAGCGCGGACTGCCGAACAGCGGCCACCGGTCGTCCACCGCTTTCAGCTCCACAAGCTGGCGGCCCGTGCCGCCTCGGGCATAGACCATCGCCCGCATGGTAATGGTTCGGGAGACGCGGCCCTGGCTGTCCAGAAAGCGGCGCTCCTCGGGACTGGCGGGCCGGTGGACCAGCCGCACCGAAACGTCGCCGCCCAGAAGCACCTGGCCCTGATCCTGCAGGCCGGTCAGGAACGCATCGCTGAGCGATTCCACGCCTGCGATCGCGGCCGACCCCAGCGCCAGGCACAGGAAGAAGATGCGAAAGCCTGCAAAGCCGCCCCGCAGCTCGCGCCGCGCAAAACGCAGGGCCAGCCGCAGCCGGTTCACGCCGCGCTCTCGGCCAGCGAATCCGACGCGATCCGGCCGTCCGCCATCCGCATCACCCGTCCGCAGCGCCGCGCCAGACTGTCTTCATGCGTTACCAGAAACAGGGTCGCGCCGCGTTCGGCGTTGAGCGCGAAGATCAAATCGGCGATGCCCGCGCCGGTGGCACTGTCAAGATTGCCGGTGGGTTCGTCGGCGAACAGGATCTGCGGCCCCGGCGCCAGTGCGCGCGCCAGCGCCACGCGCTGCTGCTCGCCGCCGGAAAGCTGGCCCGGATAATGATCGGTGCGCAGGATAAGTCCGACCGCGCGCAGCTCGCGCTCCGCCCGGTCGAAGGCATCGGACATGCCCATCAGCTCCAGCGGCACGGCGACATTCTCCAGCGCCGTCATGGTGGGGATCAGATGGAAGGACTGGAACACGATCCCCACCCGGCCCAGGCGGAATTTCGCCGCCGCATCCTCGCCCATGCGGGTGATGTCGGTCCCGGCCACGACCACGCGGCCGCTGGTGGGCTTTTCCAGCCCCGATGCCACCATCAGCAGCGAGGATTTGCCCGAGCCCGACGGTCCGGTCAGCGCCACCGTGTGTCCGGCGGCCACCGTCAAGTCGATGCCGGACAGGATGTCCACCGGTCCGGCCATGCTTTTCAGTGTCAGCCGGACATCCGAAAGCTGCAGGGCTGGCAATTCGGGAGCCGCCGGATGATTGTGTAAAGAGGGATTGCTCATGGCGACTGGGATACCAACCTGAAAATGATGCCGCGTATAGCCGTTTGGTTGCTTAGCATGTTCCTGGCCATGTCGGGAGCGGCGCACGCCCAGCCCGTCAGGATACTGGCGCTGGGATCCAGCCTGACCCAGGGCTACGGCCTGCCGCCGGGCACCGAATTCACTGTCCAGCTCCAGGCCGCGCTGAAGAAGAAGGGCATCGACGCCCAGGTGATCAATGCGGGCGTCTCCGGCGACACCAGTGCGGGCGGCCTGTCGCGTCTGGACTGGTCGCTGGCCGACCACCCGACCGCCGCGATCATCGAGCTGGGCTCCAACGACATGCTGCGCGGCATTCCGCCGGCCGAGACCGAGAAGAATCTCGCGGCCATTCTGAAAAAACTGAAAGCGGCGCATGTGAAGGTGCTGCTGACGGGCATGATGGCCCAGCGCAACCTCGGCGCGGAGTATGCCAGGGCCTTCGACGCCATCTACCCGCGGCTGGCCAGGGAATATGATGTGCTATTCTACCCGTTCTTTCTTGACGGGGTGGCGATGAATCCGAAACTCAACCAGGCCGATGGCATGCACCCCAATCCAGAGGGCATCAAAGTAATCGTGTCGCGCATTCTTCCGCTGGTCGTGAAACTCGTAAAACAGTAAGACGGGCGATGTTCCGCAAGCTTCTTTCGGTGGGTGGCTTCACCCTGGCCTCGCGCCTGACGGGCTTTGCGCGCGACGCGCTGCTGGCCTGGATCCTGGGCAAGGGCATTGTGTCCGACGCCTTTTTCGTCGCCTTCCTGTTTCCCAACAATTTCCGCGCCATCTTCGGCGAAGGCACGCTCAATCCCGCCTTCCTGCCGCGCTACGCCGCGCTGCACGCGAAGGGAGAAAAGGACGCCGCGTCCCGCTTCGCCGACCAGATATTCTCATGGCAGATGGCGGCGCAGGCCGTGATCCTGGTGCTGGCGCTGATCTTCATGCCCCAGCTGATCGCGCTGGTGTCGCCCGGCTTTGTCAACGATCCCCGCCAATTCGCGCTGACCGTGTCGCTGGCGCGCATCACCTTTCCCTATCTGATGCTGACGCTGGTGGCGGTGCAATTGTCGGCGATGCTGAACGCCATCGACCGCTTCTGGGCGGCGGCGGCATGGTCGAACCTGCTGAACCTGTCGATGATCGCGGCCTTGATCGCCTGGCACTGGTTTCCCAGCGCGGCCTATGCCGCGGCCTGGGGCGTGTTTCTGGGCGGCGTGGCGCAGCTTGTCTTCATCCTGTGGGCCGGGTGGAAGGAAGGGCTGTGGCTGCGGCTGGTCCGGCCACGCTGGACGCCGCAGGTGCGGGAATTCTTCGTCGCCTTTGGCGCGGTGACGGTGGGTGCGGCCGGCGTGGTGATGGTGCCGTTCATCGATACCATCATCGCCAGCCTGCTGCCCACCGGCAGCCGGACCGTCCTTTATTATGCCGACCGCATCAACCAGTTGCCGCTGGGCGTGCTGGGCATCGCGCTTGGCACGGTGCTGCTGCCCGAGATGTCGGCGCGGCTGGCGCGCGGCGATCGCGCCGGGTCGGACACGGCACAGAACCGCTCGGCCGCGATGACGCTGCTTCTGACCCTGCCGTTTGTCTGCGCCTTCATCGTCATTCCCGGCACCATCATGCGCGCGATCTTCGCCCATGGCGCCTTCGACACGGCCTCGGCCGCGCTGGCGGCGCAGGTGCTGGCGGCCTATGGCGTCGGCCTGCCGGCAATGGCGCTGATCCGCATCCTGGGCCCGACCTTTTATGCCCGGCACGACACGGCCACGCCCATGCGCGCCACCCTGATCGCCATGACCTGCAACATCGCGCTGAAATTCGTCTTTGTCTGGGGCCTGGGCCTGGGCGTGGCGGGCATCGCGCTGGGCAGCGCCTTGGGCGCCTGGATCAATGTCGGCATGCTGACCTGGTATGGCACGAGCCGCGCACTGCTGGCGATCGAGCGCATCTTCATGCGCGCCCTGCCGGTATCGCTGCTGGCGGCGCTGGCCTGCGGCGCGGGCGCCTGGATCGGCGCCGACCTGGCCGGCCGCTTCGGCGACGTCGCGGCGCTGGCGGCGGCGGTCATGGTGGCTTCAGTCTTCTATGGCGCGGTGCTGGCGGTGTTCCGCAACGCGCTGCCGCTGCGGCGGGCCTGACATGCGCCTGTTCGTGGCACTCTCCATTCCCGACGCGGTGGCGCAGTCGCTGCTGCTGCTCCAGGGTGGTGTGCCGGGCGCGCGCTGGCAGAGGCGCGAGCAGATGCACCTGACCCTGCGCTTCATCGGCGAGGTGGACGGCCGCGAAAGCGAGGCGCTCAAGGACGCCCTTGCCGCCATTGACGCGCCGGCGTTCCATCTGGAACTGCATGGTGTCGGCCAGTTCGGCAACCGCAAGCCCAATGCCTTGTGGGCGGGTGTCCGCCCCAGCCCGGAACTGGAACACCTGCAGCGCAAGGTCGACAACGCCATTCGCCGGGTCGGCCAGCCGCAGGACGCGCATAAATTCGCTCCGCACGTCACCCTGGCGCGGCTGCGCCATCCTGACCTGGACAAGCTGCGCGCATGGCTGACCCACAATGCGCTTTACACCAGCATCCCGTTCGGCATGGAATCCTTTCATCTCTATTCCAGCCGGCTGACCAGTGACGGCAGCATCTATCGGGTGGAAGAAGACTATCCCTTGAGGCTGTTCGATGGCGAAGCTGACGATTGAGGAACTGAAGACCGCGCTGAAGCGCCTGCCGGACTGGGAGCTGGCCAAAGAGCGTGAAGCGATCCGCCGCCGTTTCAGCTTCGTCGATTTCGATGCCGCCTTCGCCTTCATGACGCGCGCGGCGCTGATGGCGTCCAGGATGGACCACCACCCCGAATGGTCGAACGTCTACAACCGCGTCGATGTCACCCTGGCGACCCATGACGCGGGCGGCGTGACCCAAAAGGACATAGACCTGGCTGCGGCGATGGACGGTTACGCCGTCAGTGTCGGTGTCCGGCGGGGCTAGCGCGCCGGAACCAGCCGGCGCCGGAACCCGTTTGCTTCTCATGCGGACGAAACCCAGATCGCGAACCCGCTTGCGGCCCGATCCCGGCGGCATGCTGGTCCTGCTTCTGTTGTGCGCGCTTCTGCTGGGCGCGGCCGCCGCCGGTTACTATCTGATGGACAACCACGAAGCCTGGCGCATCCCTACGCAGCCCGACCAGATTACGCTGAATTTCAGGCGCTAGAAGCGATCAGGCGCGAAAGCCGACGCGGTCGGCCACCATCAGCGCAAGCGAGCCGCCCAGCGGCGTGATCAGCACTGATACGACGAACCACAGCGCGGCATTGCGGCCGTGGATCTTGGCCCAATAGGCCAGCCCCATCGCGGCCAGAAGATAAAGGAAGACCAGCACGCTATTTCTTCGCGTTCTTGATCAGGTCGTCCACCACCGCCGGATCGGCCAGGGTCGAGATGTCGCCCAGGTTCGACATGTCGCCCTCGGCGATCTTGCGCAGGATGCGGCGCATGATCTTGCCGCTGCGGGTCTTGGGCAGGCCGGGCGCGAACTGGATGACGTCGGGTCTGGCGATGGGGCCGATCTCCCTGCCGACAAACTGCTTGAGTTCGGCGTTCAGCGCGTCGCTCGGTGTCACGCCCGCGATCAGCGTGACATAGGCATAGATGCCCTGGCCCTTGATGTCGTGGGGAAAGCCGACAACCGCCGCTTCCGCCACATCCTTGTGCAGCACCAGCGCGCTTTCCACCTCGGCGGTGCCCATGCGGTGGCCCGAGACGTTGATCACGTCATCGACCCGGCCGGTGATCCAGTAATAGCCGTCCTCGTCACGGCGGCAGCCGTCGCCGGTGAAATACTTGCCGCGATAGGTCTTGAAATAGGTGTCGATGAAACGCTGGTGGTCGCCATAGACGGTCCGCATCTGGCCCGGCCAGGACCGGGCGATCACCAGGTTGCCGGTGGCCGCACCCTCCAGCACCTTGCCGTCGGCGTCGACGATTTCGGGCACCACGCCGGGCAGCGGCGTGGTGGCCGAACCGGGCTTCAGGCCGGTGGCACCGGGCAGGGGCGTGATCATGTGGCCGCCGGTCTCGGTCTGCCACCAGGTGTCGATCACCGGGCAGCGCCCGTCGCCGACCACGCGGTGATACCAGCTCCAGGCTTCCGGATTGATCGGCTCGCCCACCGAGCCCAGCAGGCGCAAGGACGCGCGGCTGGTCTTTTTCACCGGGCCTTCGCCGTCGCGCATCAGGGCGCGGATGGCGGTGGGCGCGGTATAGAAGATGTTGACCTTGTGCTTGTCGATCACCTGCCAGAAGCGCGA
>DASTRG010000004.1:0-4241 GCA_035761325.1 Rhizomicrobium sp.
TGAAGATACGGCCCGGTCTTGCCCTCGAAGCGCGAAAACCGCTCCAGGTCGAAAACATAATCGGTGGTGCGGTGATTGGAGAGGTCGGCGAACTTGATGGTGGCGATGCCCACCTTGCGCGCGATCTCGGCCTGTTCCTCGCGGGGATAATCCGAACCGATACCGGCCTCGGCCAGGCGCTTGGCGGCCTCGCTGGTGGCCATGCCGATCAGGTCGTGCAGCTTCATCACCCCGCCGGCCCGGGTCTTGAACGGCTTGCCGTCGGCGCCGTTCATGGTGCCGTAGCCGACATGCTCCAGTTCGGCGCGGCCCTGATAGCCGGCCTTGGCGGCGGCGCGGAACACCTGTTCGAAATGGCCGTGCTGGCGGTGATCGACCACATAGAGGATCAGGTGCGGATTGTGTTCGCGCACGCGCTCGATGATCGTGGCCAGGTCCGTAGTCCCGTACAGCACCCCGCCTTCCGACTTGACCAGGATCAGCGGCGGCAGCGGTTTCTTGTCGTCCTCGCGCGCCACCGGCACCACCCAGGCGCCATCGCTCATCTCCGCCAGGCCCCGCGCCTTGAGGTCCTCCAGCATGGGCCCGATCAGCGCATCGACGCTGGATTCGCCTTTCCAAAGGTCGAACTTGATCCCAAGGGCGCCGAACTCCCGCTCCAGTCCCGCTTCCGAGACCTTCACGAAATGGTGCCACAGCGCGCGATAACCGGGCCTGCCGGCCTGAAGATCGACGGTGGCGCGCCGGGCCGCTTCCAGCCGCTCGGGATCGGCCTTGCAGGCGGCGGCGGCGCGCGGATAAAGCCTTTCAAGGTCGTCCATGCTGACGGGCGATTGCTCCGGGTACGGACCAACATGGTTGGCGTCGAAATAGATCGGCGCGATGCCGTCCAGCTCGATCTGGCTGATCAACTGGCCCATCTGCAGGCCCCAGTCGCCAAGATGCACGTCGCTGACCACATGCCAGCCATTGGCGCGAAACAGCCGCTGGAGGCAGTCGCCGATAATGGAGGACCGCAGGTGCCCCACATGCATGGGCTTGGCGATGTTGGGACCGCCGAAATCGATCACCACCGTCCGGGCGGTGCCGGTCTTATCAATTCCTGCCTGGGGCGCGCCCAGCAGAGGATCGCCCGCCATGGCCGCCACATGACCGTCCAGCGCCGCATCGGTGAGGCTGAGATTGATGAAGCCGGGCCCGGCGATGTCGATCCGCGAAAAGATGGACTGGGCCTTCAGGCGGGCAACGATCTTCTCGGCGATGGCGCGGGGATTTGTCTTGGCGGCCCCCGCCGGACCGCCATCGGCGGGACGGCCATTTAAAAACTTCGCCGCCGCCAGCGCACCATTGCACTGGAACTGCGCCAGGTCGGGACGATCCGACACCTGCACCTGGCCGAAACTGTCCGGAAGGCCTTCGGCGACGAAGGCCTGGCCCGCCAGGCGCGATAGCGCCGCCACCAGAGAGGTCATGGCAGGTAGCGGCCCATCTTCTTGTTGTAGGCCATCTGTTCGGGCGTCACCTGAAGGCCCGACAGCAGCTGGTAGTTCCAGGGCAGCTTGCCATTGGCGATCTTGATGGTGACGTCGCGGGGAGACTGCTTGATGTCGGCGCTGACGGCGCCCGGCGCGAAGGAAAATTGCAGCGTGTAGTTCTTCTTGTCGTAGAGCTTGGCATTTTCGTTCACCACCACAAAATACGGCACCGAATAGGTCGCGGCCAGGGCGCTGGGCGGACGCGTGGCATGAAAGCTGAGTGTGAGGTCGGAGCTGGTCGAACCTTCGCGGCGGTTATAGGTGCAACTGGTCTCGGCATTGACCATCTGCACGGTATAGAGCTCGTTGGACGGGTCCGGGGCGGTGCCCGGCTTGAACGCCGTCATTGTGGCGGTGTCGGCCAGGATGGCCGCCACGGGGCAGATCGTGATCTGGGAGCTGCAGCCCAAAAGCAGGGCCGGGGCAGCCAGGATCACGGCAAAACGGAGGGGACGCGCACTCATCGCAATTCAGGCTTTCGCTAAACTATCGCCGGCTCCAACCCAATGCCAATGCTTGACATTTTGGCGCACCCGGCCGACTTCTCGGCCCGCCAGCTTCGGGCGGCGGACTTTAGCCAAGCCCGCCAAGGATTGAAACCGGGATTGAAGGAAGGACGGGCCCAAAAGGGCCTTCGGGGGACCAACGGCAATGGCCGTCTATACCGAAGTCAGTTTCGAGGACCTGGAGCAGCTTCTGGCGCTCTACGACATCGGCGTGCCCCTGGCGTTCAAGGGCATCGCCGAGGGGGTGGAAAATTCCAATTTCTACCTGCAGACCGACCGCGGGGCCTACATCCTGACCCTCTACGAAAAGCGCGTGGCCGACGGCGACCTGCCCTTTTTCCTGGGGTTGATGGAGCACATGGCCCGCCGCGGCATCGCCTGCCCCCTGCCCCTTCGCACCCGCGACGGCCGCCAGCTCGTCACGCTGAACCGGCGATCGGCGGCAGTGCTGACCTTCCTCGGCGGCATTTCGCTGCGCCGCCCCGGCGTGGCGCATTGCGCCGCGGCAGGGGCGGTCCTGGCCGACCTGCACAAGGCCGGCGAGGGCTTTTCGCTCACCCGCCCCAATGCCCTGGGGCTTTCCGGCTGGCGGCCCCTGGCCGAAGCCATCGGCGACGCCGACAGCATCGAGGACGGGCTGACGGCGCTGATCGCGGCCAGCCTGGGCGACATGGAGGCGAACTGGCCCCGGCACCTGCCGGCGGGGGTCATCCATGCCGATCTGTTTCCCGACAATGTCCTGTTCATGAAGGACGCGGTCTCCGGCGTTATCGATTTCTATTTCGCCTGCAACGATTTCTTCGCCTACGACCTGGCGGTGATGCTGAACAGCTGGTGCTTCGAGATGGACGGCAGCTACAACATCACCAAGGGCAAGGCGCTGATCGGCGCCTATCGCGCGCACCGGCCCATCAGCGAAGCGGAAGCCGCCGCACTGCCCATCCTGATGCAGGGCGCGGCGTTGCGCTTCCTGCTGACGCGTGCCTATGACTGGATCAACCATGACGAAAGCTGGCTGGTCCGGCCAAAGGACCCGCGGGAATATTCGCGCAAGCTGCGCTTTCACCGCATGGTCCGTCATGCCGGAGAATATGGATTGTGATCGAGATCTTCACGGATGGCGCATGCTCCGGAAATCCCGGGCCCGGCGGCTGGGCCGCGATCCTGCGTTGCAACGAACATGAGAAGGAATTGTGGGGCGGCGAATCCGCCACCACCAATAACCGGATGGAGTTGACCGCGGTGATCGAAGGGCTCAATGCCCTCAAGCGGAAGGGCCCCGTCACCATTCACACCGATTCCCGCTATGTGCTGGACGGCGCCTCGCAATGGCTGAAGAACTGGAAGGCGCGCGGCTGGAAGACGGCCGACAGGAAACCGGTCAAGAACGAAGACCTGTGGCGCGCGCTGGACGCAGCCATGGACGGCCACCAGATCAAATGGATCTGGGTGCGCGGCCACTCCGGCCACATCGAGAACGAACGCGCCGACCAACTGGCGCGGGACGCAATTCCGTCAGCCCGGCGCTGACGGGCGCGCGGCGATCGCGGCGAACCCGCAGCGCAAGGCCCGCGCCTAGGTGAGCTGCCCCAGCATGTGCTCGGCACTGGAGACTTCGAACGCACCGGGCTCTTCGACATTCAGGCTTTTCACCACACCGTCATCGACGATCATGGAATAGCGCTGGCTGCGCTTGCCCATGCCGAATTTTGTGGCGTCCATCACAAGGCCGACCGCCTGGGTGAACTCGCCATTGCCGTCCGCCAGCATGTGCACCTTGCCGCCGGCATTCTGGTCCTTGCTCCATGCGCCCATCACGAAGGCGTCGTTCACCGACACGCAGGCGATGGCGTCGATGCCCTTCGCCTTCAGCGCGTCATGGTTGTTGACGAAACCGGGTACATGCTTGGCCGAGCAGGTTGGGGTAAATGCGCCGGGAAGCGCGAACAGCGCGACGCGGCGGCCCTTGAAGAAATCATCGGTCTTCACCGCAGCGGGCTTGCCGTCCTGCATCTCCATCAGGGTGACGGACGGAATCTTGTCGCCGACTTTGATCGTCATGATGCTCTCCGTTTAAAGGCGCCCCTTCGCGAGGTCAGCCCGGTTCGGTGGTGGCGGTAATATTGTAGTGGCGGGCGATATAGTCCAGCACTCCCTGGGCATCGAGGGCGGGCGAGAAGAAATAACCCTGGCCGAATTC
>DASTRG010000005.1:0-6691 GCA_035761325.1 Rhizomicrobium sp.
CGGCCGAGCATTTCCTGATCCCCGCCTTTGTCTTCTTCTTCGACATGCTCTACCCCTTCGGCGCGGTGAACGATCCGGCGCGCAAGACCGCCGCCGCCGCCGGCGGCTGCATGCTGGCGCGCCGTTCCGCGCTGGACGCCGCGGGCGGGATCGCGGCCATCAGGAACCGGATCATCGATGATTGCGCGTTGGCCCGCATCATGAAGGCGCAGGGCCCGATCTGGCTGGGACTGACCGACCGCGCGGTCAGCTTGCGTCCCTATCCGCATATTTCCGACATCGCCCACATGGTGACGCGCAGCGCCTATGCCCAGCTTTCCTATTCGCCGCTGCTGCTGGCGGGCACCTTGCTGGGCCTGGTGCTGATGTATCTGGCGCCCGTGGCGACCGCCTTGTTCGCGTGGAACATCCCGCAGCTTGCCGGCTGGCTTGCCTGGCTTGTAATGGCGGTGATGTTCGTGCCCATCCTGCGCTTCTACCGGCTGTCCTGGTTCTGGGGATTTGCGTTGCCGCTGATCGGCCTGTTCTATGCCGGCTTCACCCTGCAATCGGCCATCCAGCACTGGTCCGGGCGCGGCGGCATGTGGAAGGGCCGGGCCCAAGCCTCCGAGATAAAGTCATCCGAATTGAAGGCGCGGCCATGAGCGACATCGCCGCGCTGCAGTCCGGCAAGGGTCACAAGGACGAGAATTTCCCCGTCGCCTCGGTGCTGATCGCGCCGCGCCACCGCCCGCCGGTGCTGGCGTTCTACCGCTTTGTGCGCATGGCCGACGATGTCGCCGACCATCCCACCGCCCCGGCGCATGAAAAGCTGGCGCTTCTGGAGACGATGCGGGCCAGCCTGGAGGGCGAAAGCGATGCGGTGCGCGAAGGCGTCGTCCTGCGCGCCGTGCTGGCCGAGCGGGGCCTTTCGCCGGTCCATGCCCTGGATCTTCTGGAGGCGTTTCGCCGCGATGTCACCAAATCGCGCTATGCCGACTGGGACGACCTGATCGATTATTGCCGCTACAGCGCCATGCCGGTGGGGCGCTTCGTGCTCGACGTTCACGGCGAATCGCCCGCCCTGTGGCCGGCCAATGACGCCTTGTGCGCGGCACTGCAGGTCATCAATCACCTTCAGGACTGCGGCAAGGATTATCGCACCTTGAACCGCGTCTACATTCCCGAAGACGCGCTGGCCGCCGCCGGCATCGGGGTCGAGGCGCTTGCCGCGGACCAGGCGGACCCCGCGCTCAGGGACGTGATCGCCGGGCTGGCCGCCAGGACCGCGGGGCTGCTCGACAGGTCGCGGCCCTTCGCCGGCGCGATCCGGGATTTGAGGCTTGCGCTGGAAGTTGATCTCATTCAAACCCTCGCGGGGGATCTCAATCGCATGCTGATGACCCGTGATCCGCTGTCCCAGCCCGTGCACCATTCCAGGTCAGATGCCGTGCGCCTGTTCCTGGCGCGGCTGCCGGGCTTTGCGTTGATGCGCCTGAAGAATCGCAGATGAGCAGCACCGAGCCCCTCGATTCCAGCCAGTCCAAGGCGGTACGCAAGAAAGCGTCCGGCAGTTCCTTCTACATCGCCATGCGGCTGATGCCGCAGGACGAACGCGAGGCGATGTTTGCCATCTATGCCTTCTGCCGCAAGGCAGACGACATCGCCGATGACGGCGTGGGCACCCGCAGCGAGCGCCATGACAGGCTGGAAAACTGGCGCGCCGATCTTGCCTCGCTCTATGCCGGGCGCGCGCCGGGCCTGGCCGCCTTCCTGGCGCCCGCGGTCGCGCGCTACGGGTTGCGGCTGGAAGATTTCAATGCCGTGCTCGACGGCATGGACATGGACGTGGCCGAAGACATTGTCGCCCCCGACCTGGCGACGCTGGATCTTTATTGCGATCGCGTCGCCAGCGCGGTGGGCCGCCTGTCGATCAAGGTGTTCGGGATGGAGGAAGGACCCGGCTTCGCGCTGGCCCATCACCTGGGCCGCGCGCTGCAACTGACCAACATCCTGCGCGACGTGGATGAGGACGCCGCGGTGGGTCGCCTCTACCTGCCGCGCGAATATCTGCAGGATGCCGGCATCACGGCGCTGGATCCGAAAGCCATCGTCGCCAGCCCCTGCATTGACGGGGTGTGCCGGCGCGTCGCCCTGATGGCGCATCATCACTACGACCAGGCGCGCGCGATCCTGGATGCCAGGCCCGGCGGCCGGCTTCGCACCCCGCGCCTGATGGGCGCGGTCTATTCCGAGATCCTGGCGGCCAGCGAGGCGGCTGGATTCGCCGCGCCGCGCCGTCGCGTCTCGCTGCCGAAATCGCGGCTGCTGATGCTGGCAATCCGCCAGGGTATTTTCGGATGAAGGGCATCCTCGGATGAGCGGGCGCGCCTTTGTGATCGGGGCCGGGCTGTCCGGCCTCGCCGCGGCCACGCGCCTGGCCGGCAAGGGCGTGCCGGTCACGCTGGTCGAAGCCGCCGGCCAGGCGGGAGGGCGCTGCCGTTCCTATCACGATGCCGCGCTGGACATGGTCATCGACAACGGCAACCATCTGGTGTTGTCCGGCAATCGCGCGGTGAACGATTATCTGGCGCACACCGGCGCGCGGGACGCGCTGACGGGCCCGGCGCGGGCGGAGTTTCGCTTTGTCGATCTGGCCGCCGGCACGCGCTGGACGCTGAAGCCGGATGAGGGCGCCTTGCCGCTGTGGGTGACGCGGGGGCCGCGGCGTGTCCCCGGCACGTCGGCAAGGGATTATGCCGCCTATCTGCCGCTGCTGTGGGCGGGCGGCAACGCGACCGTGGGGCAGCGTGTGCCGGTCACGGGCGCGCTGTGGGAACGGCTGATGCGGCCCTTCCTGCTGGCGGCGTTGAACACCGAGCCGGAGCAATCCTCGGCGGCGCTGGCGGGCGCCATCGTGCGCGAGACGCTGGCCAAAGGCGGCCGCCATTACCGGCCGCGCATTGCCCATCCCACGCTGGCGGCGGCCTTTGTCGATCCGGCGCTGGCGTTCCTGTCCGCGCGGGGCGCCACGGTGAAACTGGGTTCGCGCCTGCGCGCGCTCACGCTGGCCGGGCGCGGTGTGACGGCGCTGGACCTGCCCGATGGCGTGCAGCCGATCGGCCCGGCGGACGCGGTGGTGCTGGCGGTGCCGCCCTGGGCGGCACAGGATCTTCTGCCCGGCGTTATGGTGCCCAACCAGTTCCGCGCCATCGTCAACGGCCATTTCCGCATCGCCCCGCCGCAGGAATACCTGCCGCGGGATGGCGCGCCCGCGATGCTGGGGGTGATCGGCGGCACCGCCGAATGGATTTTCGTCTTTTCGGATCGCATCTCGGTCACGGTAAGCAGCGCTGACGCCATCGCCGAGCGCCCGCGCGAGGAACTGGCCGCGCTGCTGTGGGCCGATGTGGCCAAAGCCCTGAAGATCGACGCGCCGCTTCCCACCTGGCAGATCGTCAAGGAAAAGCGCGCCACTTTCGCCGCCACCCCCGCCCAGAATGCGCGTCGCCCGCCCGCGCGCACCCAGTGGCGCAACCTGTTCCTGGCCGGCGACTGGACGGCGACGGGCCTTCCCGCCACCATAGAGGGCGCGCTGCGTTCCGGTGAGAAGGCGGCAGCTTTGGCTCTCAAGCATCTGGCCCTATAGTCCGGTCCCGCGATGAACCAGCTCAATCCCGCCGAATTCCTTGAAGTGGAAGGCGCAATCCGCGCCGCCACCGACGCCATCCTGGCCCAGCAGAAGCCGGACGGACACTGGGTCTATGAACTTGAGGCCGACGCCACCATCCCCGCCGAATATGTGCTGCTGGTCCACTGGCTGGGCGAAACGCCGGACCTGGAGCTGGAACGCAGGATCGGCGTCTATCTGCGCCGCATCCAGGGCAGCCATGGCGGCTGGCCGCTCTATCATGAAGGCGCCTTCGACATTTCCGCGACGGTGAAGGCCTATTTCGCACTCAAGATGATCGGCGACGACATCGATGCGCCGCACATGGCCCGTGCCCGCGATGAGATCAGAAAGCGCGGCGGCGCCATCAAGGCCAATGTCTTCACCCGCATCCTTCTGTGCCTCTATGGCCAGGCGTCATGGAACGACGTGCCGACCGTGCCGCCGGAACTGATCCTGTTGCCGCGCTGGTTCCCGGTGCACCTTTCCAAGATGAGTTACTGGGCGCGCACGGTGATCGTGCCGCTCCTGGTGCTGTGCGCGCTGAGGCCCGTGGCGAAAAACCCGCGCGGCGTCCATGTGTCCGAACTGTTCGTGCCGGGCGTGCCCGCCGCCAGCCCCCGCGCCCCGCACCAGAGCGCCGGCTGGTCGGCATTCTTCGGCGCGCTGGACAAGGTGCTCAAGCTCGTGCCCTGGCCCAAAGGGGCGCGCGCAAAGGCCATAGAGAAGTGCCGCGCCTGGACCACCGAACGGCTCAATGGCCAGGACGGCCTTGGCGCCATCTATCCCGCCATGGCCAACAGCGTGATGATGTATGACGTGCTGGGTTATCCGCCCGATCATCCTGATCGCGCGATTGCGAGGAAATCGGTCGACCTGCTGCTGGTGGTCAAGGAAGACGAGGCCTATTGCCAGCCCTGTGTCTCGCCGGTGTGGGACACCGCGCTGGTCGCCCACGCGCTTCTGGAGACCAAGGATGCAAAAGCCCGCGAGGCGGTGGACCGCGGCCTTCAATGGCTGCGCCCGCTGCAGGTGCTGGACGTCAAAGGCGACTGGGCCGAGGAAAAGCCCGGCGTGCGCCCCGGCGGCTGGGCCTTCCAGTACCGCAACGATCATTATCCCGACCTGGACGACACCGCCGTGGTGGTGATGGCGATGGACCGGGCCGGCGTGCCGCATGACGACATCGCCATTGCGCGTGGGCGTGAGTGGGTGGAGGGGATGCAGAGCCGCGATGGCGGCTGGGGCGCCTTCGACGCCGACAATTCCTATTATTACCTCAACAACATTCCCTTCGCCGATCATGGCGCGCTGCTGGACCCGCCGACCGAAGACGTTTCGGGCCGCTGTGTCGGCATGCTGGCGCAACTGGGCGAGGGCGGACAAAGGCTGGCCGACGGTATCGCCTATCTGCGCAAGACCCAGCGCGAAGACGGATCGTGGTGGGGCCGCTGGGGCGTCAATTACATTTACGGCACCTGGTCGGCGCTGGCGGGCCTGAACGGCGCCGGGCTGACGCCCGACGATCCGGCGATGAAGAAGGGCGCCGCCTGGCTGGTCGCGATCCAGAATCCGGACGGCGGCTGGGGCGAGAATTGCGACAGCTACAAGCTGGATTACAAGGGCTATGAGCCCGCGCCCTCGACCGCGTCACAGACGGCCTGGGCGCTCTTGGGCCTGATGGCGGCGGGGCAGGTCGATCATCCGGCGGTGGCGCGCGGCGTCAATTATTTGAAGGCGACGCAAGAGGCGGATGGCCTGTGGAGCCAGGCGCATTACACCGGCGGCGGCTTCCCGCGCGTGTTCTACCTGAACTATCACGGCTATCCGAAATTCTTTCCGCTCTGGGCGCTGGCGCGTTACCGCAACCTGAAGACGGGCAATTCCCGCCGCGTGGAATACGGGCTGTGAGAACACCGACGTGACCATCCTCGCCGTCTGCGGCCTGACCCGCGAAGCCGAGATCGTCGGCACCACCGATGTGGTGGCGGTGGCGGGCGGCGGCGATGGCGAAGGTCTGGCGAAAAAACTCGACGCCCTGCATGGCGACATCCGCGGCGTGATCTCCATCGGCCTGGGCGGCGGCCTGTCGCCGCTGCTGAGGGTCGGCGACGTGGTGATCGCCGAGCGCATCAGCTTCGACGGGCCGCTGGGCCGGAACAGCAAGGTCTGGGACTGTGAGGAATCCTGGCGCGTGCGGCTGATGTCGCGCATCGCTTACGCCCACCAGGGCGTCATCGCCGCCAGCGATGGGGTTCTTCAGGATACCGGCGCCAAGGCCGCCTTGCACGACCGCACCGGCGCGCTGGCCGTGGACATGGAATCCCATATCGCCGCCCGCTTTGCCGCGTCCCGCAATATCCCGCTGGCCGCCCTGCGTGTGATCTCCGACGATGCGCGCCACACATTGCCGCCGGCCGCCCTGGTGGCGATGCAGCCGGACGGAAGCATCTCCGTCGCCCGCGTGCTGTGGTCGCTGGTGAAAAAGCCGCTGCAACTGCCCGCGCTGGTCCGCACGGGCGCCGGCTCCTCGAAAGCCTTTAAGGAATTACTCCGCTGCCGCGATCTCTGTGGTGTCGGACTTGCCGGCACGGATCTCTGACATCTTTTTCTCGACATGGCGCGAGAAGACGAACTCGGCCGGACGCTGCTTCGACAGGTCGATTTCGGGCGCGAACGGCCCGTCGGTCTTCACCCCGCGCAGCGCGATGGGCAGCATCTTGAGCGGATGGCGGATCGCGTCGGTGGCGGCGGTGCCTTCGAAGCCGCAATGCACCATGCAGTTGGCGCATTTCTCATACTTGCCGACGCCGTACTTTTCCCATTCGGTGCCTTCCATCAGCTCCTTGAAGGTCTTGGCATAGCCTTCGCCGAGCAGGTAGCAGGGCTTCTGCCAGCCGAACACGGTCAAGAGGGGCATCGACCAGGGCGTGCACTCATAGGTCTGGTTTCCGGCCAGGAAATCCATGAACAGGCCGGAATTGGTGAACTCCCAGTCCTTGCCGCCGTTGCCGCGCTTGAGGATCTCGCGGAACATGGTCT
>DASTRG010000006.1:0-3398 GCA_035761325.1 Rhizomicrobium sp.
CGTGCATTTCAAGCCGCTGATCAATGCGGTGCTTCGCCGTCTCGCGCGCGAGGGTGAAAGCTTTGTTTCCAATCTGGATCGGGCGCGCGTGTCAGTGCCGGATTGGCTGTGGGGCCGCTGGAGCGCGCAGTACGGCGAAGAGATCACGCGCCGAATTGCGGTAGCGCATTTGAAGGAGGCGCCCACTGATATCGTCCTGAAATCCGGGGACGCCCATTACCCCGAGAGCATCGCGCTGTTCGATGCCCTGCGGCGTTTGACACAGGACGGGCGCGTCGAGGCGCTGCCGGGGTTCGCAGAAGGCCATTGGTGGGTGCAGGATGCTGCAGCCACTTTGCCCGCCCGCCTGTTGGGGGACGTGCGGGGCAGGAAGGTCATCGACCTGTGTGCTGCGCCGGGCGGCAAGACCATGCAACTGGCGGCGATGGGCGCCGATGTAACGGCGGTGGAGATTAACCCAGCCCGGGCGGCGCGCATCCGGGAGAATCTGGCGCGGATGCATCTGGCCGCCACCATTGTCGAGGCCGACGCGCGGGAGGTGCAACTGACCGCACCGCTCGTGCTGGTGGATGCGCCCTGCACCGCCACCGGCACCATCCGCCGCCACCCCGACCTGCCCTGGATCAAGCAGGCCGGCGATGTCACCCATGCGGCAGCCATGGCCTATGAGATCCTGGAGGCCGGTGCCGCCATGGTCGAGCCAGGCGGCCTGCTGGTCTTTGCGGTGTGCTCGCTCGAGCGCGAGGAGGGCGAGGAGCAGATCGCCGCCTTCCTGTACGCGCATCCTGAATTTCGCCGCGTGCCGCTGACGAGCGATGATGTCTTTGCGCGCGAGGAGTGGATTACCCCCGAGGGCGATTTGCGCACGCTGCCGTATCACCTGGACGGCATGGACGGCTTCTTTGCCGCGCGCCTCAGGCGATCAGAGCCTGCCTAAGGCATAGGCGACCGCCAGATAGACCTTGCCGGTATCGGCGGAGAGGAGCGTCGAGGTCAGCAGCCCGCCGCTGTCGCCTTCGCGCGCCCGATCCAAAAGCATCTCGAATTCGCTGATATAGGCGTCGGCGGCATCGTGGAACTGCTTGTCGTCGCGGTAGAGCGTCGTGATGCGGTCCACCGCGCCGGCGTCGATGGTGCCGGCCAGGCGGCGCGCGAAGACGCTGCGATCGCCCATCAGATACTGTTTCCATTCCTCCGTACCGGGCAGCTGCTCGTCCAGCGCCGCGAGATTGATCGCCAGGTCCGACAGCGCCGCCTCCAGCGCCGCCAGGGAGGCGGCCTGGGCTCCACCCGCCTTCAGCCGCGCCTCGTCGCCCTGTTCCGCCGCCGCCAGCAGCGCCTTCATCTCCCAGGTCTTGCCCTCGCTGCGCTCGCGTTTCTGGCGCGCGGTGAGCTTGCGGGCCAGGCCCCTCAGGCCTTCGCTTTCCGGTTCGGACCTGGCGGGCTCGGCCTCGGGGGCGGCCACGATGTTCAACTGCGGCTTGACCCCGGACCGCGCGTGCAGCGTGGCCATGGCGCGCGCGGAAATATCCAGAAGCTGCTCGGTTTCGCCTGCGATCAGCTGGCGCATCCGGCGCGCTTCTTCCTGGGCCAGGCCCGGCAGGCGGATCAGGTGGCGTTCGACATCCTCGGTCGTCTTGGCCAGGACGCCGCGGATCTTTCCGGCTTCGGCGCTCATTTCACCGGCGGCGCGCAACAGGCGCTCGCACTCGGCCATCGCCTCGCCCACCAGAAGCCGCGCATCCTGTTTGGCCTGGGCCGCGCTTTCTCCGATCAGGGTCTGGGCGCCGGTGCCCGCTTCCTTCAGCGCTGCCGACAGCTGCGCCAGCACGACGGCGGCGGCATCGCCCGCATCCTTCAGCCGTTCGGCCTCGCGGGCGAAGGCGCCGGTCAGCTGTTCGGCACGCGTCGTTGCACTGACCATCAATAGTTCCAGTTGCCGGTCGGCATCGCCGGTTACCGCTTCACACTTGCGTGCTTCAGCGGCCAGCGCCGCCACCGCCTGTTCCAGGCCGCGGCGCTGCTGGGAGAGGGCGTTGTCCAGCCGCTCGCCTTCCTGCTCCAACCTCTGCATGATCTCGGAAAGCTGGGTGCGCTGCTTTTCCTGGCGTGCCAGGACGAATTCGGCGCGAGAGGCCGCGCCGTCGGCCACTTCGGCGATCCGGCTCGCCTGGCGGTCGAGCGCCACCGCGGCCTGATGCGGCGCCTCGGCGGCAGTGGTGACGGCTGCGCGGAAGCCGGCGGCCTGCACGTCCAGCGACTGGGTCGCCATTTTCAGGGTGCTTTCCGCCGATTCCATCATCGCCTTAAGCTGCGCGGCGCGGCCGGCGATCGTTTCACTGGCGCGGGCGGCGGCGGCGACCAGGACTTCACCGATCGCTTCAACCCGCTGGTTCTCCTGGGCCAGGTGCGCGGCAATGGTCTCGCCGGCGCGGGCGGCGGCGGCATTCAGGCTGTGGCCCAGGGCTTCGACCCGCTGGTTTTCCTGCGACATGCGGGCGGCGATCATCTCGCTGGCGCGGGTGGCGGCGGCGTTGAGGTTATCGCCCAGGCCTTCCATGCGCTGGCTTTCCTGGGCCAGGCGCGAGGCAATGGATTGACCGCGCACCTCGGCACGGGCGCCCGCCGCATCCAGCGTGGCGATCTGGCTTTCCAGAACCTGCTCCAGCGCGCGCATGCGCTGGGCGGCGGCGTCCAGCCCCGTGTTCAGGCTGTCGAGCTCGCGCCGGATAAAGCGGGCCAGCCGCGCGGCATTGCCGGCGGCGGCCTCATCGGCGGCAAACAGCCGGTCGGTGGCGGCCAGCAGGGACCGGGTCGCCTCATGCATGGCGGCGCTGCGCGCCAGCGTTGCGGCAACGGCCATGAACAGCACAGGCGGCAGGAGGGCACCGGCCACAAACAGGGCGGCGCGGACGGGATCGAGCGCGGCCAGTCCCCTGGGACCCAGCCACCCCCACAGGAAGGCGGCAAACACCCCCACCCAGAACAGGCTGGTGAGGAACGCCGCCGCCATGGCCACGGCACCGAAGCGGGTGGGACGGACGCGGACAGCAGGGCCCTGGGCTTCAGGGGCGGCAGCGCCCGAGGGCGCACTGCCGGCGGCTTCGGTCTTGTCCAGCAAGACCGGCTGGTTCTGCCCGAATGTTCTTACCACGCCCTTGAGCCCATCTGCATTCCCGCCCGACTTAAGCATCATTCGCCGGGCCGTGCGAGCGTATCACAGCATAATATGCCCGCATTAACGAGGTCTTAGCCGTGGGCAGGGCAAGATCGCGCCATGACCGACGACGACCCTCACCCCATCGATCTGACCCACCTGGCCCGCTATACCGGCGGCGAGCACACCCTCAATGCGGAGATCCTGCGCCTGTTCGACGGCCAGATCACGGCCATGGTCT
>DASTRG010000007.1:0-2465 GCA_035761325.1 Rhizomicrobium sp.
ACAGGACGCACGCTCATCACGGCGCCGGGCGCGATGGCCCGGCTGTTGGTGATCAGCACGTCCACCGGGTCGCCGTCGCCGGACAGGGTATGGGGAATGAAGCCGTAATTGCCCGGATAGCGCATGGCGGTATAGAGGAACCGGTCAACGACCAACGCGCCTGACGCCTTGTCCAGTTCGTACTTGATCGGCTCGCCGCCGATCGGCACCTCGATGATGACGTTGACGTCGTGGGGGGCATTCTTGCCGACGGGAATCTGATCGACGCGCATGGGAATCCTCTGTATGGGCGGGCGTGGTAAGATTCTTGTTGCGGTGCGTCAACTGGCTTAGGACGATACGCCGCAATCCCTTCCCCGTCCCGCCGCGGAACCTGTCCGCGGCGCCCCTTCAAGGAGTTCGCCATGCAGACCAAAGCCTATGCCGCCCAATCGGCTACCACACCGTTGGCTCCCCACACCATCGACCGCCGTGAGCCCGGTCCGAAGGACGTGGCACTCGAGATTCTCTATTGCGGCGTCTGCCACAGCGACCTGCATACTGCCCGCAGCGAGTGGCCGGGCACGAAATATCCCTGCGTGCCGGGCCATGAAATCGTCGGCCGCGTGACCAGGGTCGGCAGCCAGGTCAGCCGCTTCAAGGCCGGCGACCTGGTGGGCGTGGGCTGCATGGTCGACAGCTGCCGTACCTGTGAGGCGTGCCGGGAAGGACTCGAGCAGTATTGCGATGGTCCGGTCGGCTTCACCGGTACCTATAACGGCCCGCTGGGTTCGCCCGAGAACACTTATGGCGGCTACAGCGCCGCCATCACGGTGGACGAGCATTTCGTGCTCAAGATCAATCATGCCGAAAAAGACCTGGCGGCCGCCGCGCCGCTGCTGTGCGCGGGCATCACCACCTGGTCTCCGCTGCGCCACTGGGGCGCGGGGCCCGGCAAGAAGGTCGGCATCGTCGGTATCGGCGGTTTGGGCCATATGGGCGTCAAGCTGGCCCATGCGCTGGGCGCGCAGACGATCGCCTTCACCACCTCGCCCGGCAAGGTCGCCGCCATCAAGGCGCTGGGCGCCGACGAGGTGGTGATCTCGACCCGGCAGGAGGAAATGCAGAAGCACGCGAACAGCTTCGACATGATCCTGGACACGGTGGCCGCGCCGCACGACCTGGACGCCTATACCAGCCTGCTCAAGCGTGAGGGCACCCTGGCGCTGGTGGGTGCGCCGTCCTCGCCCCACCCGTCGCCCGCCGTCTTCAACCTGGTGTTCAAGCGCCGCGCCATCGCCGGCTCGCTGATCGGCGGCATTCCGGAGACGCAGGAGATGCTGGATTTCTGCGCCAAGCACGGCATCACCTCGGACATCGAGATGATCCCCATGCAGGACATCGAAAAAGCCTATGCCCGCATGCTCAAGAGCGACGTGAAGTATCGCTTCGTGATCGACATGAAGAGTCTCTAAGTGACCCCTCCGTCGGCAGCTCGGTCGGCTACGCCGACCCATCGTTGCCGGCACCTCCCCTTCCTGCGTGCTTCGCACGCGAAGGGGAGGATTTCGGCGTTTGCAGCTACTGCTGCGGCCGGTGGAAGCGGCCCACCAGCACGGCCTTGCCCAGCACATGCCCGTCCATCGCGCTCATGATCTGCGCGCGCGTGGCGTCGGGGCCCAGGTTCAGCTTGGTGTCCAGCGCATAAAGCTGGAACGTATAGTGGTGATAGACGCAGCAGCCCGCGCCCGGTCCCATGAAGCCGGGCTTCCTGCCGGTATTGAGCGGCTGGATGGTGCCATCCGGCAGCGTGGCTTCATTGGGCACGCCTTCGGGCAGCGAGGTCTTGTCGGCGGGAATGTTGAACGCCGCCCAGTGCAGCACCTCGTTGGTCGTCTTCTGCAGCGCCGTGTCCGGATCGTCCACGATCAGGGCAAAGCTTTGGGTGCCTTCGGGCACGCCGGTCCAGCTCAGTTCGGGCGAAACCGGCGATGGGCTGGCCTGGGTATATTTGTCGGGAATAACCGCGCCGTCCTGGAAAGAGGCGCTGGTCAGCGCCATGCGCCTGGGCTGCTGGGCAAATGCGGGGGCGGCCGCCAGGGACAACAGGGCCGCCATCAAAACGAGGCCTTTGACTTTACGCATAGGTTCCTCCTTGGAAATGAAATGGGGATGGCGTCAGCAGAAAGCTTTTCGCCGCACTTGTCCAGAAGATGACGCCCGCGATACGCGCGGCATGGGCTTTCGGAAACTTGCCGGATGCGCGCGGGATGGTCCTTCATGCCGGGCCGGACCGCATTGATCGAAAACAACGCCCCGGCACGGCAATTCGCCGGTAATGTTGCACAGAATTGTCACAATGCCGCATGGCGCAAACCGGGCAGAGTGCAGCGGATGAGCAGCACCGAGGCCTGTGGTCTTGCCACGCGCGATACGGTTCACGCGCCGGCCCAGGACGCCCCGGCCGCGGCCGCGCATGCCACGCG
>DASTRG010000008.1:0-6162 GCA_035761325.1 Rhizomicrobium sp.
TGCCGCGAAGCGCGCATGATCGTGCAGCCAGACCTTGAAATCATTCAGGCTGTGCGCATCCAGGATGCCCCATACGGTACCCAGGCTGCGGACCGTCAGCTCCCCGCCCCGCTCCAGGCTGGTGATGGCATCGGCGCCCAGGAGCAACAGGGCGCAGACGATCAGGATCAGGCTGACAAGACGCATCAGGACGGCCATGGCTTTCCATAGCGCGCGGGTCCGGTACGCACAAGAATGGGCTTATTTCACCGGATAGGGCGTGCCGTCGCGGTGGGTATACGCCTTGCCGTCGAACAGAAGGTCGATGTCGGGATAGACGGCGGTGTCGCCATCCAGGCGGGTGCCGACTTCCAGCACCACCGCATCGGCGCCCGAGCGGTTGACCAGGTGATGACCGTCGCCGTCATTTTTCGGAAAGGCGGCGCTGTCGCCGGCGCGCAGCACCTGTTCGCCCGCATCTGTCACCAGCACCACCTCGCCGGAGACGATATGGACGAACTCGTCCGCGCGGGCGTGCCAGTGGCGCTGGCTGGACCACACGCCGGGCTTGAGGGTCAGGAGGTTGACGCCAAAATCGGTCAGCCCGCCAGCATCGCCCAGGCGCACGCGATGGCGTTCCCGGCACGGCACGTCATAGGGCGGCGGATAGCCGGTTCCGGTTCGCACCGGCGCATTGGCGGGATCGATCTTCGGCATGGAGAACCCTGTGAAAGAAAACGCCCGCCAAGCGTAAGCCCGGCGGGCGTGGTTTCACAAATGCGGGATGCCGGCTTATTGGGCGCCGGCGTCTTCGGTCTTTTCGGACTTCTTCTTGGCCAGATCCTCGCCCGTCACCTGGTCGACCTGCTTCATCGACAGGCGCACCTTGCCGCGATCGTCGAAGCCCAGCAGCTTGACTTTCACTTCCTGGCCTTCCTTGACCACGTCCTTGGGGCTGGCGACGCGTTGCTGCGCCAGTTCGGAGACATGGACCAGGCCGTCCTTGGGCCCGAAGAAATTCACGAAAGCGCCGAAGTCCATCACCTTGACGATCTTGCCGTCATAGATCTGGCCGACTTCCGGTTCCGCCGTCAGGCTGCGGATCCACTTCAGCGCCGCCTTGATCGACTCGGCGTCGGCCGAGGCGACCTTCACGGTGCCGTCGTCCTCGACATTGATCTTGGCGCCGGTCTTCTCCACGATCTCGCGGATCACCTTGCCGCCGGTTCCGATCACGTCGCGGATCTTGTCGGTGGGAATCTTGATCTGCTCGATACGCGGGGCATGCTCGCCCAGCTCGGCGCGTGCGCCGGTGAGGGCCTTGTTCATCTCGCCCAGGATGTGCAGACGGCCGCCCTTGGCCTGTTCCAGGGCGACCTTCATGATCTCCTCGGTGATGCCGGCGATCTTGATGTCCATCTGCAGGCTGGTGACACCATCTTCGGTGCCGGCCACCTTGAAGTCCATGTCGCCCAGGTGATCTTCGTCACCCAGGATGTCGGACAATACGGCGTAGCGATCGCCCTCCAGAATAAGACCCATGGCGATGCCCGCGGTGGGCTTCCTGATCGGAACGCCTGCGTCCATCAGCGCCAGCGACGTGCCGCAGACGGTCGCCATCGAAGAGGAGCCGTTGGATTCGGTGATCTCCGACACCACGCGGATGGTGTAGGGGAACTCGTCCTTCTTGGGCAGCATCGGGTGAATGGCGCGCCAGGCCAGCTTGCCGTGTCCGATTTCGCGGCGGCCCGGCGAGCCCATGCGGCCCACTTCGCCGACCGAATAGGGCGGGAAGTTGTAATGCAGCATGAAGGTTTCCTTGGCGGTTCCCGTCAGGCTGTCGATGAATTGCTCGTCCTCGGCGGTGCCCAGCGTGGCGACGACCAGCGCCTGGGTTTCACCGCGGGTGAACAGCGCCGAACCGTGCGTGCGGGGCAGAACGCCCACTTCCGCCATGATCGGCCGCACTGTCACCAGGTCGCGGCCGTCGACGCGCTTCTTGGTGTCCAGCACCGCCGAGCGCATCACATGGGCTTCCACATCATGCATCAGGCCGGAATAGACATTGGCCGGCACCTTGCCTTCGCCTTCGCCGACAAAGGTCGCGGCGAAGGTCTTGCGCACGGCGGCAATGGCGTCGCGGCGCTGGTGCTTGTCGGCGATCTGGAACGCCTTGGCCAGCGCGTCCTGGGCGGCGACCTTCAGCTTCTCGCGCACCGGCGCGTGGATATCCTCGGGGACGGGACGCGGTTCCTTGGCCGATTTCTCCGCCAGGCGGATGATGGCATCGATCGCCGTCTGCATCTGCTTGTGGGCGAAGACCACCGAGCCGAGCATCACCTCTTCGGAGAGCTCCTGGGCTTCGGATTCCACCATCATCACCGCATCGCGGGTGCCGGCGACCACCAGGTCGAGCCTGGAATTCGCCATGTCGTCGATCAGCGGATTGAGAACATATTCGCCGTCGATGTAACCGACGCGCGCCGCCCCGATCGGGCCCATGAAGGGAATCCCCGAGATGGTCAGCGCCGCGCTGGCCGCCACCATGGCGACGATATCGGGATCATTCTCCAGATCGTGGCTGAGCACCTGGGCCACCACCAGCGTCTCGTTCCTGTAGCCTTCGGCAAAAAGCGGACGGATGGGGCGGTCGATCAGGCGGGAGGTGAGTGTCTCGCGCTCGGTGGGGGCGCGCTCGCGCTTGAAATAGCCGCCCGGAATCTTGCCGGCGGCGTAATAACGTTCCTGGTAGTTTACGGTGAGGGGGAAGAAGTCGACCCCCTCCTTGGGCGCAGGCGCGCCGACCACGGTGGCCAGCACGACGGTTTCGCCATAAGTCGCCAGCACCGCGCCATCGGCCTGGCGCGCGATCTTGCCGGTTTCAAGGGTGAAGGTGCGGCCACCCCATTCGAAGCTTTCCTTTACGATATTGAACATCGGTACGTCTTTCGTCCTGCCCGGCGCCGGATCGCGTCCGGGGCGTAGTTGGCCCCCCTATGGAGCCCGCCTCCCGCGCGGCTCATCCGCGCGTGAAGCCAGCCAGGCACGCGGCTTGTCCGCGCGCATGGCAAAACCACGGCGTGCGGCTTTGCGCACACCGTGGCCAATTCTGTTTGCCCGGAACTCAGCGGCGCAGGCCCAGGCGGCCAATCAGCGCCTCATAGCGCGCCGTGTCGCGGGACTTCACATAGTCCAGCAGGCTGCGGCGCTGCGACACCATCTTGATCATTCCGCGGCGGGAATGATTGTCCTTGGCGTGGGTCTTGAAGTGTTCGGTGAGGTTGGAGATGCGCTCCGACAGGATCGCGATCTGCACTTCCGGCGAACCGGAGTCGTTTTCGCCGGTCGCGTATTCCGCGATCAGCTCTTTCTTGCGTTCAGGGGTAATCATCGGTCATCAGCCCTTTCAGGGACTCGAGAAGTTGAAAACACGAAATGGCCGGAGTTCTCCTCCCGCAATTTCGGCCAATGCCACGGGCGAACCGTCTTCTTCCTTCAGATAGACGGTCTGCCCGGAAAGATCGCCCTCCCCGAATCCGTCCTTCATCCGGGCATAGAGGCTGCTGCGGATGAGGATGGGATTGCCGGATCGGATGCGAACCGTATCGCCGCCCGAAACAGCCAGCGCCGGGATGCCGTCCAGCGCGGTTGCAAGGGGCTTCAGATACCCAAAAGCGGCGGGACTATGCATAAAAGGGGTCAGCGTTTCCAGCGGCACCGCGTCTTTTTCTTCCCAGGCGCCCAACCGGGTGCGGCGCAGGGCCGAGACATGGCCCAGCGTGCCCAATGCCCTGGCGATGTCGCGAACCCAGGAACGAACATAAGTGCCTTTGCTGCAAGTGATTTCGAACTCGGCGCCATCCTGAACAGTGTTCAGAAGGCGTGCCTCGAAGACCTCGACCTCGCGGGGTTCCAGGGTGACAGGCTCGCCATCCCGGGCCAGGTCATAGGCCCGCTCCCCCCCCACCCGGACGGCGGAATAGGCCGGCGGAACCTGGGACAGGACCCCGGTGAAGCGGGGCAGCATGGCCAGGATGGCCTCCCGGCTGGGACGCAGATCGCTGATGCCGGTCACCCGGCCCTCGGCGTCGTCGCTGTCGCGGCCCTCCCCCCAGGTGGCGGTAAAGCGATAGGTCTTCTCCGCCTCCATGGCGAAGGGGACCGTCTTTGTTGCCTCGCCCAGCGCGATGGCCAGGATGCCGGTGGCCATGGGGTCCAAGGTGCCGGCATGGCCGGCCTTCCGGGCATCGAAGATCCGGCGCACGGCGGCCACCGCCTGGGTCGAGCCCATGCCCAGCGGCTTGTCCAGGATCACCCAGCCATGAACCGGCTGGCCTTTCTTCCTGCGGGCCATTTATGCGCGCTCTCCGCGCACGCCGGCTTCCTTCCCCCGCGAGCGGAGCGACGAGCGGGGGGAGATGGCGCAGCGAGGTGTCTGCAGCGCAGACCCGAGCTGCGTCAGAGGGGGGTCAAATCGCATCGTCGCTCTCGTCGTCGGGATGGGCATTTAGATCCCGCTGGACGGCGGGCGATTTCAGGATCGTTTCGATCTTCTGGGCTTCGGCGAAGCTTTCGTCTTCCACGAAGCGCAGTTCGGGGGTGAATTTCATGGCGATGCGGTGTCCCATCTCGCCGCGCAGGAATCCCTTGTGCCGGTTCAGCGCCGCCACGATCGCCTTGGCGTTCTTGCCGCCCAGGGGTTCGCAGAAGACGGTGGCATGGCGCATGTCGGGCGAGGGCCGGACCTGGGTGACCGTCACCGAGACTCCCTCCAGGTCGGGGTCGCGGATCTCATTGTCGCGCAGCACATCCGCCAGGGCATGACGCAGCGCCTCGCCGACGCGCAACTGGCGCTGGCTGGGGCCAGCGGGACCTTCATAGCGGCCGCCGCGGCGGGCGCCGCTGTGACGGGTCGAATGGCTGGGGGGGCGGCGGGACATTTGCAAATCCATCCTCATGCTTCGACATGCTCAGCATGAGGATTGAAAGAAGACCCTCACCGTGAGCCAGTCGAAGGGTGAGGGCCGTGAACGGTTAAAGCGCGCGCTGGATGGTTTCAACCTCGAAACACTCGATCACGTCGCCCTTCTGCATGTCCTGGTAGTTGGCGAAGGCCATGCCGCATTCCTGTCCGACCTGGACTTCCTTCACTTCGTCCTTGAAGCGTTTGAGCGTGCTGAGTTCGCCTTCGTGGATCACGACATTGTCGCGGATCAACCGCACCTTGGCGCCGCGGCGCACCACGCCTTCGGTGACCTTGCAGCCGGCGACCTTGCCGACCTTGGTGATGTTGAACACCTCCAATATTTCGGCGTTGCCCAGGAACTTCTCGCGTGTCTCGGGCGCCAGGAGGCCCGACAGCGCCGCCTTCACGTCATCCACCAGATTGTAGATGATGTTGTAGTAGCGGATCTCCACGCCGTCGCGCTTGGCGCGGTCGCGGGCCTGGGCGTTGGCGCGAACATTGAAGCCGATCACCGCCGCGCCCGAAGCGTGGGCGAGGATGACATCGCTCTCGGTAATGCCGCCGACGCCGGACTGAAGGATCTGGGCGCCCACTTCGTTGGTGCCCAGCTTGGCCAGCGCGCCCTGGATGGCTTCGGACGAGCCCTGCACATCGGCCTTGAGCACAAGCGGAAGCTGACGCTTCTCGCCGGCCTCGCGGGTCTGCAGCAACTGGTCCAGCGTCTGGCGCGAGGAAGATGCCTGACGCTGCTCGCGGCGCTTGCGGGCGCGGTATTCGGCAACTTCGCGGGCGCGCGCCTCCGATTCCACCACCACCATCTCGTCGCCCGCCTCCGGAGGCGCCGAAAGACCCAGCACCTCGATAGGCGTGGAGGGACCGGCCAGCTTGACGATCTCGCCGCGCTCGTTGGCCAGAAGCCGCACCTTGCCCCATTCACTGCCGGCCACGACGATGTCGCCGACCTTCAGGGTGCCGCGCTGCACCAGCACGGTAGCGACGGGACCGCGGCCCTTGTCCAGCTTGGCTTCGACCACCGCGCCTTCGGCGGGACGATCGGGATTGGCCTTCAGGTCCAGCAGTTCGGCCTGCAGCAGGATGGCTTCTTCCAGCTTGTCCAGGCCGATGCCCTTGATGGCCGATACCTCGACGGCCTGCACATCGCCGCCCATATCCTCTACCTGGATTTCATGCTGCAAAAGCTCGGTCTTGACGCGGTT
>DASTRG010000009.1:0-14882 GCA_035761325.1 Rhizomicrobium sp.
ATGCTTCGACCCTGAAGCCCGAGATCGTGTCGGGCCTGGACATCCTGATCGTGCGCGAGCTGATGGGCGGCGTCTATTTCGGGACCCCCAAGGAAACCACCAGCCTGCCCGACGGCCAGAAGCGCGCCGTCGATACCGGCGCCTATACGACATCCGAGATCGAGCGGGTGTGCCGCGTCGCCTTCGACATGGCGCGCCTGCGTGGCAACAAGGTCCACAGCGCCGAGAAGTCGAACGTGATGGTCACGGGTGTGCTCTGGAGGGAAGTCATCACCGACCTGCACAAGCGCGAATATGCCGATGTCGAGCTGCATCACATCCTGGCCGACAATGCCGCGATGCAGCTGGTGCGCAATCCCAAGCAGTTCGATGTGCTGGTGACCGACAATCTGTTCGGCGATGTTCTTTCGGACGAGGCGGCGCAGCTCACCGGCTCGATCGGCATGCTGCCGTCCGCTTCGCTGGGCGACAGGAAGGCCAACGGCCTGCCGTCGGCGCTGTATGAGCCGATCCACGGCTCGGCGCCCGACATCGCCGGCCAGGGCCTGGCCAATCCGATCGCCTCGATCCTGTCGTTCGCCATGTGCCTGCGCTATTCCTTCGGCATGAAGGACGAGGCGGCGCGGCTGGAAAAGGCGGTCGACACCGTGCTGGCCGAAGGCTATCGCACCGGCGACATCATGCAGCCGGGCATGACCAGGGTCGGCACCACGGCGATGACGGACGCGATTTTGAAGGCGCTGGACAAGTCGAACTAGTTTCAGCACCGGACAGAAAAAGGCGCTGCAGTTGCAGCGCCTTTTTTGTTGGCTCAATCGCCCTTGAGTTTTCTCCGCGCCGCGTGCAGCAAAGGTTCGGTATAGCCGGATGGCTGTTCCTTGCCCTTGAACACCAGGTCGGTGGCGGCGCGGAAGGCGATGCCGTCAAAGCCGGGCGCCATCGGCTGGTAAAGCGGATCGTCCGCATTCTGCTTGTCCACCACCGCCGCCATGCGCCGGAAGGTGTCCATCACCTGTTCGGGGGTGGTGATGCCGTGCAGCAGCCAGTTGGCCATGTGCTGGCTGGAGATGCGCAGCGTCGCGCGGTCTTCCATCAACCCGATATTGTGAATGTCGGGCACCTTGGAGCAGCCAACGCCCTGGTCGATCCAGCGCACGACATAGCCCAGAATGCCCTGGGCGTTGTTGTCCAGCTCCTGCTGCACCTCTTCGGGTGACCAGTTGGGACGGTCGGCCAGCGGAATGGCCAGGATGTCCGCCAGGGATGCGCGCGGGCGCGATTTCAGTTCGTCCTGCCGCGCCTTCACGTTGACCTGGTGATAATGCAGCGCGTGCAGCGTGGCGGCAGTGGGCGAGGGTACCCAGGCGCAACTGGCGCCCGCCAGGGGATGGCCGATCTTGGCCTTCAGCATATCGGCCATGCGGTCGGGCATCGCCCACATGCCCTTGCCGATCTGAGCCCTGCCCTGGAAGCCGCAAGCAAGACCGATATCGACATTCCGGTCTTCATAGGCGGCCAGCCATTTGGCCGACTTCATGTCGCCCTTGCGCACCATCGCGCCGGCCTGCATGGAGGTGTGGATCTCATCGCCCGTGCGGTCCAAAAAGCCGGTGTTGATGAAGACGATGCGGTCCTTGGCGGCGCGGATGCATTCCTTCAGGTTGGCGGTGGTGCGGCGTTCCTCGTCCATCACGCCCATCTTGATGGTGTGGCGCGGCAGGCCGAGAATATCCTCCACGCCGTCGAACAACGTGTTGGTGAAGGCGACCTCGGCGGGGCCGTGCATCTTGGGCTTGACGATGTAGATGCTGCCCTTGCGGCTGTTGCGGCCCTTGTCCTTCAGGGCGACCAGGCTGGTCACCGCCGCATCCATCAGGCCTTCGCCGATCTCGCTGCCGTCAGGCAGAAGGATCGCGTCGCTGGTCATCAGGTGGCCGACATTGCGGATGAAGAGCAGGCTGCGGCCGGGCAGCGTCAGCGTGCCGCCGCCGGGCGCGGTGTATTGCCGGTCGGGGTTGGCGCGGCGCTCGATGGTCTTGCCGCCCTTCTCGAAGCTGGCCGACAGGGTGCCGTTCATCAGCCCCAGCCAGTTGCGATAGGCATGGGCCTTGTCCTCGGCGTCCACCACCGCGACAGAATCCTCGCAGTCCATGATGGTGGTGACGGCCGATTCCAGCACCACATCGCTGATGCCGGCCTTGTCCGACTTTCCGATGGGCGTGGAGCGGTCGATATGGACTTCGATATGCAGGCCGTTGTGGCCCAGAAGGATCAGCGACGGATCGGCGGCATCGCCCTGCCAGCCTTTCAGCTGCGCGGGGTCCTTCAGCGCCGGCACCAGCGCACCGTTCTTGACGGCAAAGCCGTCCGCGTCGGCCCAGCTTCCCGTCGCAAGAGGCGCGGCGACGTCCAGCGCGGCACGGGCGAAGGCGATGACGGCTTCGCCCCGCCTGGGATTATAGCCCTTGCCGGGGGCCAGATCGCCCGTCCGGTCGATGGCGTCGGTACCATAAAGCGCGTCATACAGGCTGCCCCAGCGCGCGTTGACGGCGTTGAGGGCAAAACGCGCATTGGTCAGCGGCACGACCAGTTGAGGACCTGCGATGGTGGCGATCTCCGGATCGACCCTGTCGGTGCCGATGGTGAAGTCGGGGCCTTCGGGCAGCAGATAGCCGATCTCCCGCAGGAATGCGGTATAGGCCTGCGTGTCGATGGGTTTGGCCTGGTGGGCCTTGTGCCAGGCATCGATGGCGGCCTGGATGCGGTCGCGTTCGGCCAGCAGGGCGCGGTTCTGCGGCATCAGCCGCGTCGCCAGGTCCGCGAAGCCCTGCCAGAAGGCATTCGGGTCCACGCCGGTGCCGGGCAACGCCTCTTTGGTGATGAAGGCATGCAGCGCCGGGGCGACCTTCAGTCCGTGTTCCGAAATCCGTTCCGCCATGGCGCCCTCTCTGCTGTCCGCGGCGAACCCTAAAGGGGTGCGCCGCAAACGAAAAGGCCGGGCGTTGCCGCCCGGCCCTTCCGAAAACGGATAGGTGATCGCCTGTCAGTGCGGCGGAATCATCCAGGCCCAGACATGCTGCTGCAGGAACACCAGAATGCCCAGCAGCACGGTCAGGAGGATGCTGTGCAGGAAGGTGCGCGAGAAGATGGCGCCCTCCTGTCCCTGCAGGCCGCTGACGGCGACGCCGGTGGCGATGTTCTGCGGCGAGATCATCTTGGCCATGACGCCGCCCGACGAGTTGGTGGCGGCCATCAGCACCGGATCCAGGTGCAGCTGCCTGGCCGCCACCACCTGGAGGTTGCCGAACAGGGCGTTGCCCGACGAATCGCTGCCCGACAGGAACACGGCCAGCCAGCCCAGGAAGGCCGACAGCAGCGGGAACAGGAAACCGGCCGCGGCCACGGCCTTCCCCAGCGTATAGGCCATGCCCGAATAGTTCATCAGGAAGGCAAGGCCGACGATGGCCATCACCGTCAGTGCCGGCAACAGCACCTGTTTCCACGCCAGCGCGGTCGCCTTCACCAGGCCGCCCACGCCCTGGCCCACGGCGAAGGCGGTGATGATGGCGGTCACGAGCACCGCGGTGCCGGTGGCCAGCGGCTGGAAGCTCCAGATCGCGGCGTATGGCTTTTCATAGAGGGTGATGAAGACCTGGTTGTGCAGGCCCGGCCACTCGATGTTCATCTGGCCCATGCCGGCAACCTTGAAGATGGTCCACAGGATCACCACCGCGCACATGATCAGCCAGGGCAGCCAGCCCTGCCATGGCGGTACGGCGCCGTGTTCGGGATTGACGCCTTGGGCCGGCGCCGCCCCGATCGCAAAGGCCGGATCGGGCACGGGCTTCCACACTCTGAGGAACAGCACCGTCGCCAGAAGGCTGCTGAGCGCGGCCAGCACGTCGGTCAGGACATAGCTGACATAGTTGGCTGTCGCGAACTGGACCAGCGCGAAGGTGGCCCCCGCCACGAAAATTACCGGAAACAGCGCCTTGACCGATTTGAAGCCCCCATACATGGCGATGACATAGAAAGGCAGCAGAAAGGCGAAAAAGGGAAGCTGGCGGCCCACCATCGCCCCCAGCGAGTCGGCGGGAAGGGCGGTGACGCCGGACAGCACGGTGATGGGAATGCCCAGCGAGCCAAAGGCCACCGGGGCGGTGTTGAACAGCAGCGCGTAGACCACCGCGTCCACCGCCTTGAATCCCAGCAGGATCAGCAGCGAGGCGCTGATCGCGACGGGCGCGCCGAAACCGGTCACCCCTTCCAGCAGCGCGCCGAAGCCGTAGCCGATAACGATCAGCACAATGCGCCGGTCGTCGGGCAGATGCTTCAGTACCCAGCGGCGGAAGGCGTCGAAGCGGCCGGACTGGACCGCGACGTTGTAGAGGATCAGTGCCGCGAACACGATCCACATGATCGGCCATAGCGCGAAGACGACGCCGTCCAGTGTGGCCGACACCGCCAGGCCGACGGGGAACTTCCACACGCCGAGTGCGATGATCAAACCCGCCACAAGGCCCGCCAGCGAGGATTGCCACGCCGGCCGCTTGAGAAGGCCCAGCATCACAAGCACGACCGCGATCGGGATTGCCGCCACCAGGAAGGACAGGCCAAGGCTGCCGTTCACGGGCGTCAAGAGCTGATGGAACATGTTTCCCCTCCTTGCCACAGGCGTGGCGTTGCCGAACGCGTCGGCGCGTGACCTTCGGGACGATGCGGGGAAGTCGGACTGCGGGGCCTTCGGCTCCGGATGTCCGTGATGTCCCTTCAAGCCCCTGCTTTTATGCGACCGTTAGAGCAAAAAACTGCCCTGCGGCCAAGGCTTTCCCGACTGTGCAGTGCACCATTCGCACACGCCTTCACTGTGATTGAAGGGCGCTCTACCTGTTCCAGGTCGAGGCAATGTGGTCGGGATCTTCCTGCGAGTTGCGCTCGGACAACAGGAAATCATAGTAGCCGCAGGTCTTGCCGCCGGGATACTCGCGGCAGATGGTGGGCCGGGCGGTGTAGATGGTGCAGCGGCGCGCATCGGTGTCGAAGAAGCGGCAGATGCGGCCGAAATGCTCGTCGGCCTTGCGCCGCATGGCATAAGGCTCGTCGCCTTCCTTCTTGGTGAATTTGCGCTGCGCCTGTTCGAAGGAAAGACCGAAATGGTCGGCCAGCCGCTGCACATCTCGCTTCTTCAGCGGAATGATGGGATAAGAGCAGCAATAGCCGGGGCATTTCGAACAATTGTAGATGGCCATCGCCGTACCTTGAATCGGTGCTTCGCTCCACCTCTAGCATGAAGGCGCCTGCCGCCTGAAAGGTTCCCCGGGATAATGCCGCGGTGGCGACCCCGTGACGCGCCCCTGTCGCAAGTCTCACTTTTGCCAGCTTCCACGCTGTTGTATTGGAGCGCAAATGGGTAAGCAGCCGATCTTCTTCGACGCTTCCGGGCGTCGGGCCGCGCGCGTCCGCTGGATCGCCTGGACCGCCGTCGCAGTGGTCGCGGTGATGCTGACCGGTTTTGGCGTGAGCGTGGCCCTGTCTCCGCCCATTGCCGGGCTGCAACTGCCCGGCAAGCCGGTGGCGGTGAACCCCACCGAGCTGATCCGCCGCGCGGCCAAGCCGGGCCTTCTGGCGCGCGCCGAAAGGCTGGCCGCGCAGGCGCGCCATCGCCGGGCGGAAGCCGCGCGCAAGCGTCGTCATGCCGGTGAACTTTCCAGCCGCCTGTTGCCGGCGATCCTGAAGCCGCAGCACGGCCGGTCGCTGGCGATCGCCTTCTATACGAACTGGGGCGGGCGCGACGATCCGAGCTGGCCGGCGCTGCGCCGTTCGCTGAAATACCTGGACTGGGTGGTGCCCAGTTGGCTCACCCTGTCGGGTCCCGACGAAAAGCTCGCCATCACGCTGGACCAGAAGGCGCTGCGCTATATCCGCGCCCACAAGCCGGGGGTGGCCATCCTGCCCATGATCCAGAACGCGGAAGGCGGAAACTGGAACGGGCCCGGACTCGCCGCGCTTCTGGCCAGCCCCGGGCGCCAGGAGGCGCTGGTGAACGCCATCGTCACCTTCCTGGCCCGGCATCACCTGCAGGGGGTGATGGTGGATTTCGAAAATGTGCCCAAGGGGGCGGATCGGGACCTGGCCGCCTTCCTGAACCGGCTGTCGGCCGCCTTTGCCCCTCATGGCTGGGTCATCGCCCAGGCCGCGCCGTTCGACGATCCGGACTGGCCCTACAAGACCTATGACGACATCGTCGATTACACGGTGCTGATGGCCTATGACGAGCGCGACCAGAACGATCCGCCCGGCGCCATCGCGTCCGAAAGCTGGTTTGAAAAGACGCTGGACAAGCGGATGAGGACGCTCGATCCGGCCTCCACCATCATTGCGCTGGGCTCATATGCCTATGACTGGACGGGCCCCGGTGTCGCCTATGGCACCAGCTTCGCGGAGACCATGGTCTATGCCCGCGATTCCGGCGCGAAGATCCTGTTCGACGACGCGAGCAACAATCCGCATTTCTCCTACCGCGACGCCGACGGCACCAATCACCAGGTCTGGTTCCTGGACGGCGTCACGGCCTTCAACCAGATCCATGCCGCCGATGCCTATCAGCCGGCGGGCTATGCGCTATGGAAGCTGGGCAGCGAGGACCCTTCGGTTCCGCCCATCCTGGGGCGGCCCTACAACGCGCCCGCGCCCAAAAGCCTTCAATCCATACCCACCAATGACGACGTCGATTTCGACGGTGAGGGCGAGATCCTGAGGGTGGAATCCAATCCCACCCGGGGCGTGCGCAAGCTGGACATCGACAAGACCACCGGCGACATCGACGACGAAACCTATGTCGATCTGCCGACCAACTATGTGATCCGCCGCGTGGGCGCGGTGCCCAGGAAGCTGGCGCTGACCTTCGATGACGGCCCCGATCCGGAATGGACGCCCGCCATCCTGTCCATCCTGAAGGAAAAGCATGTCCCCGCCACCTTCTTCATGATCGGCGCGAACATGGAGTCCTATCCCGGGCTGGTGCAGAAGGTCCTGGCCGCGGGGAACGAGATCGGCAGCCATACCTTTACCCATCCCAACCTGGCCGACACGCCCCCCGCCGCCGTGCGGCTGGAGCTGAACGCCACCCAGCGGCTATTCCAGGCGCTGACCGGCCGGTCGATGCGGATGCTGCGTCCGCCTTATCTGGCCGATGCCGAGCCCAGCGACGCCGAAGAGATCGTGCCGGTCGAGATCGCGCAGAACCTGGGCTACATCACGGTGGGCACCCATGTCGACACGCTGGATTGGCGCAAGCCCAGTGTCGAGCAGATGATGAAAAGCGTGCTGCGCTATGTGAACCATCCCAATCCCGACCTGCGCGGCAACATCATCCTGATGCATGATTCCGGCGGGGACCGGTCCCGCACACTGGCGCTGCTGCCGGTGCTGATCGACAGGCTGCGCGCCCAGGGCTACAGCTTCGTTCCGGTGTCGGAGCTGGGCGGATTTACCCGCGACCAGGTGATGCCGCGCCTGCCGCTTACCGCCAGCCTTTATGCCGACCGGATGGTGTTTCTGACCATCTCCTGGATATCGCAGTTTCTCTACTGGTGTTTCCTGGGCGCGATCGTGCTGGGCGTGGCGCGCCTGGTCGTGCTGGCGGGGCTGGCCCTGTGGAACCGCACCCACCAGAGAAAGCCGCCAGCGGGCGGCCCGCTTCCGGGCGTGAGCGTGCTGATCCCCGCCTTCAACGAAGAGAAGGTGATCGTCTCCACCATCGAGCGCATCCTGTCCAGCACGCACGAGAACCTGGAGGTGCTGGTGGTCGATGACGGCTCATCCGACAATACCGCTCACCTGGCCCGCACCCATTTCGCGCACGAGCCCCGCGTGACGGTGATGTCGATCCCCAATGGCGGCAAGGCCAACGCCCTGAATGTCGGGCTGGCGGCGGCGCGGCACGATATCGTGGTGGCCCTGGATGCCGATACCCAGTTCGAGGCCGCAACCATCTCGCGGCTGGTGCGCTGGTTCGCCGATCCTCGAACCGGCGCGGTGGCGGGCAACGCCAAGGTCGGCAACCGGGTCAACATGATCACCCGCTGGCAGGCGCTGGAATATGTGGTGGCGCAAAACCTGGAGCGGCGCGCGCTTTCGGCGCTGGACACGCTGACCGTGGTGCCGGGCGCTGTGGGTGCCTGGCGGCGCGAGGCGCTTCTGGAGCTGGGCGGTTTTCCGGCCGAGACGCTGGCCGAGGACCAGGACCTGACGATTGCCATTCAGACCGCGGGCTATTCGGTGGTTTTCGATCCCGCCGCCGTGGCCTGGACGGAGGCGCCCGCCACCGTCAAGGGGCTGGCCAAGCAGCGCTTCCGCTGGGCCTATGGCACGCTGCAATGCCTGTGGAAGTACCGCGGCATCACCTTCAATCCGCGCTATGGCGAGTTGGGACTGGTGGTGCTGCCGCAGGTCTGGCTGTTCCAGATCCTGCTTACCACCCTGGCGCCTGTCGCCGATCTTCTGCTGGTGTGGCAGCTGGTCGGCCAGTGGATCGCCTGGAGCCAGCACGGAACCGAGTTCAACAGCGGCAGCCTGGTGATCGTCGGCATCTATTATGCGGTGTTCATCGTGGTGGACATGCTGGCGGCGATGATCGGATTTGTGATGGAGCGCCGCGAGGACTGGAGCCTGCTGCTGTGGCTGCCGCTGCAGCGCTTCGGCTATCGCCAGATCATGTATTACGTGGTGGTGCGCTCGCTGTGGACGGCTGCCAAGGGGCCGTTCGTGGGATGGGGCAAGCTGGAGCGCACCGGAACGGTCAGGGCGCAGGCCTGAAGCAGCCTGTTTTTCCGTCTTTGCGCCCTGCCCTGGACGGGCCAATAATGGCGCCGGCGATTCGTGGGTTCTTCGTGGAAGACGGCATGCGGCGCTTGGGTTTCCTGTTTTTCGCATTGGCCCTGCCCGGCGCGTTGGTCCTGTCCGGGTGCGGCCTGTTCGGGGGGCAGGCCGAGCAGGCTGCCGCCGCCCCCGCCCCGCCGACGGCCGGCGGCGATCTTCTGGCCGCAGGCGACATGGTCCACATCACGGTGGCGGGCGAGCAGGAATTGAGCGGCACCTTTGCGATAGGCCAGGGCGGCAACGTGCATCTGGAGCTGGTCGGTGATGTGCGTGCGGCCGGCCTGACGTCACAGATGCTGGCCAACGACCTGCGCCTGAGGCTGGCGGCGGGATATCTGAAGGACCCGGCAGTGACCGTGGCCCGTGCCACTGCCGGCGCGCCGTCCGCGGTTTCCAGCGGGCCGCCGCCTCCCCCGCTCCAGGGAAGTGTTACCGAAGCGGGGAGCGGCCGGAAGACAGCGGGCGCGCCGGCAAGATCCCAGCCGGCGCCGGCGCTGCGCCGGTCGCAGGATATCGACCAGCGCTATTAAGGCCGGTTCGGGGCGCCGGCGCGGCTGCCTGGATGGGCCGTGGCCCCCATCTGTCGATGGAAATCACGGTCAATGAAAATCGCGTGACGGGGGCAGCACCTTTACATCGCGGGGATGGGCATGGCGCGGGTGATGCGCGCGCGATGGCTCGCCGCAATCCATCAGCGATCTCAGATCGCCGCTGCGGTCGATGAGTTTCTCGGCCATCAGGTGCACGATGCCTTCCGGGCTTTTCTGCACCCGGCCTTCCGCCAGCAGCAGGCGCGCGCCCATCACTTCCTTGCGGAAAAGTTCGAAGGTGCGTTCCCACACCACCACATTGCACACCCCGGTCTCGTCGCTGAGAGTGATGAAGATGGCGGTGCCTTCGCCGGGACGCTGGCGCACCAGCACGATACCGGCGCAGCGCACGCGCGCGCCGTCGCGCAATTGCCCGACGCCGGCGCAGCTTGTGATGCCTTCCCTTTCCAGCCTGGGGCGCAGGAACTGGGTGGGATAGCCCTTCAGCGACAGGCGCGTGGTCTGGTAGTCGGCCAGCACATGGTCGCTGAGCGCCATGCGCGGCAGGGGCGCGATATGTTCCTGGCCCTGTTCGGGCGCGGCGCCCCTGTTGCCTTCATGGGCAAAAAGCGGCAGTGGATCATCGTCGGGCAGGCGGCGCACCGCCCACAGCCCTTCGCGCCGGTCCAGGCCGAAGCCGCGATAGCCGTCGGCTTCGGCCAGAAGCACCAGGGCGCGACGTGAAAGGCCGGTGCGGCGGGCAAAGTCGGCGAAGCTGCGATAGCCATAGCCGCGTTCGTGCATGATGGTATGGCCGTCGTCTTCACGGAAGCCGTCGATCTGGCGAAAGCCCAGCCGCACCGCCAGCGCGCCGCCCGCCGTGCGTTCCAGTTTGTTGTCCCAGTCGCTGAAGGCCGCGTCGGGCGCCAGTACCGTCACGCCATGACCCCGGGCGCAGCGCACGATTTCGGCAGGGGCATAGAAACCCATCGGCTGGGAGTTGAGCAGCGCGGCGCAGAAGGCGGCGGGATGATGCTTCTTGATCCAGGCCGAGACATAGACCAGCAGCGCGAAACTGGCGGCATGGCTTTCCGGAAAGCCGTATTCGCCAAAGCCCTTGATCTGGTTGAAGCAGTCCTGCGCGAATTTTTCCTGATAGCCGCGCGCCACCATGCGGTCCACGAACATGCGCTCGAAAGTGTGGATGGTGCCGGCATGGCGGAAGGTGGCCATGGCGCGGCGCAGGCCATTGGCTTCCTCAGGCGTGAATTTCGCGGCCACCATCGCCATGCGCATGGCCTGTTCCTGGAACAGCGGCACGCCCAATGTCTTTCCCAGGACATTTTCCAGCTCATCCTGCGGGTATTCCGGTCCCGGCCTGGGATATTCGATGACGCAATCGGGATTCTCGCGCCGGGCTTTGCGGCGCTTGAGATAGGGATGGACCATGCCGCCCTGGATGGGGCCGGGCCGCACGATGGCGACCTCCACCGTCAGGTCGTACATGGTGCGGGGCTGAAGGCGCGGCAGCATGTTCATCTGGGCGCGGCTTTCCACCTGGAATACCCCGATGGCGTCGCCCTTGCACAGCATGTCGTACACGGCCGGGTCTTGCCGGGGCACCGTGGCCAGCAGCAGCCGGGGCTCCTTCCCGCTTTTGGCATGGGCATGGATCAGGTCGAAAGCCTTGCGGATGCAGGTCAGCATTCCCAGCGCCAGCACATCCACCTTCATGATCGCCAGCGTGTCCAGATCGTCCTTGTCCCATTCGATGAACCAGCGGTCGTCCATCGCGGCAGGGCCGATGGGCACGGTCCAGTCCAGCTTGTAGCGCGCCAGCACGAAGCCGCCGACATGCTGGGACAGGTGGCGGGGAAAGCCCGTCAGTTCATTGGCGAAATGCCTGGCGCGCGCGATTGCCCGGTTTGCGGGATCGGCGTCGCCCTGGCGGATCTGGTGCTCCTCCAGCGTATCGCCGTGATGACCCCACACTGTGTCCGCCAGCTTGCCGGTTATGTCTTCGGTGAGGCCGAACACCTTGCCGACCTCGCGGATGGCGCTGCGCGAACGGTAGCGGATCACGGTGGCGGTCAATGCCGCGCGGCGCTTGCCATAGCGGCGATAGATATACTGGATCACCTCCTCGCGGCGCTCATGTTCGAAATCCACATCGATGTCAGGCGGCTCGCGCCGGTTGGTATTGAGGAAGCGGTCGAACAGAACATCTATGTCGGTGGGATCGACGGAGGTTACGCCTATGGCGAAACAGACCACGGAATTGGCGGCCGAGCCGCGGCCCTGGCACAGGATGTGCCGGCTGCGGGCAAAGGCCACGATGTCGTGAACGGTCAGGAAATAATGGGCGATCCTGCGGTCGGCGATGAAGGCCAGTTCTCTTTCCGCGATGGCGGCGATTTTCGGCGGCACACCCCGCGGATAACGCCATTTGAGACCGGCCTCGGTCAGGTCGCGCAGATGCTGGTCGGCGGTCTTGCCGCGCGGCACCGGCTCGCGCGGATAGCGCTGGCCCAGTTCGGCCAGATGAAAGCGGATGCGGCCGGCAAGGCGCAACGTCTCGGCGACCGCCTCCGGGCAGGCACGGAAAAGCCGCGCCATTTCGGCGGGACTTTTCAGGTGCCGTTCGGCATTGGCCTGAAGCCGGGTGCCGGCTTCCTTCAAGGTGACGTGCTCACGGATGCAGGTGACGACATCCTGCAACTGGCGCCGCGCCGCCTTGTGATACAGCGCATCGTTCACCGCGATCAGCGGCACCCGCGCCTGCCGGGCCAGGCGCATCAGGTCACGCAACCGCCGCCGGTCTTCGCCGGTGTAAAGCATCGATGCCGCCAGCCAGGTATCGCGGCCAAGAGCGGCCAATATTTTGGTCAAACGCGAGCCCGGCATTTCGCCGGGCGACCCGATACACCCAACAGCTTCCTCCCCCCGCGAGCGGGTGTCGCAGCGAGGTGCTTGCGGAGCAGATCCGAGCTGTGATGGAGGGGGGATAACAATCAGAAGCAGTCCGTGCCGGTACTTCAGCAGGTCGGCGAAGTCGAGCAGACATTCGCCCTTGGTGGCGCGGTCTTTGCCGGGCGGGGCGCGCAACTTGCCTTCCGAGATCAGCCGCGACAGGCGGCCATAGGCCTTGCGGTCCTTGGGGTATGCGATGATGTCGGGCGTGCCGTCACGGAACACCAGCCGCGCGCCAACCAGAAGACGCGGCCGGGTTTCAGGTTTCTCCTTCGTCCATTGCTCATAGGCACGCACCACGCCGGCCAGGCTGTTGCGGTCGGCGATGCCGATGGCGGCGTAGCCCAGCTTCCCCGCTTCCTCGACGAACTCCTTGGGATGGGAGGCGCCGTGCAGGAAGGAGAAATTGGTGGTGACGGCCAGCTCGGCATAGGTCATGCGAAAATGCCCTGCATGTACCAGCGGGCGGCAAGGCCGGTTTCGCGATAAAGCCCGTCGCGATAAAGCCAGAGGCGCAGGCCGTCGCGTGTCTCGATGCGGAAATAGTCGCGCGTCAGGCCGGGGCGATTCCACCACGCCATCGCGATGCGCTCGGGACCTTCGGCGCGTGCCACGTGGTGCAGGCATGCGCGCCAGCGGAAGCGGACCGGCGGCGCGTCCGGCGTATCGGCCATGACATGATGGATTTCCTCGGGCCGTTCGAGCAGGCGCAACGGCCGGCGCGGTGGATCGTTCATGGGCTGGCGCGGCCAGGCGGCGCACGTGAAATCGCGATCCTGCGCGGGCACGGACGCGGCGGCAGCTTCGGGGATGTGGGTGTCCTGGGGCACGAAGCGCATCACGCGATGCTCGCCGAAGCGCGCCGACAGCCGGTCGACCAGGAAGCGCAGCTGGCGGCGGGCATTCTCGTTCGCATCGAAGCTGACGCTGGCGGGCTTTGTCTCTTCCGCCAGTAGCACTTCCAGCCGGATCAGGTCGAAGCCGAAGCCGGGATCCAGCGGATCGGCCAGCGCGTCCAGCTTCTGGTTCAGCAGCCGCAGCATGGTGGACGGATCGCGCAGCGGCGCGCCGGCGCGCACGGCGATGCGCTCCACCTTGCCGTCGGCGCGGAAAAAGACAGCCCCCAGCCCGCGCGCGCCCTGGCCTTCGCGCTCCAGAACGCCGCACAGGCTTTGCGCCAGCGCCAGCAAGGTGGATGCGATGGTATCGCGGCTGACGACCGGATCGGCGAAACGCTGCTGGGCCATCAGGTCGGGCAGCGGCCGGCGCGGGGTGAGCGGTTCTTCCGCCTGTCCTTCCATCACGCGCAGCCGCCGCACAAAGGCCCCGCCCAGCCGTTCGGTCAGCTCGCTGCCCAGCCGCTGCGCCACCTGTCCCACCGTCTTCAGTCCCGCATGGCGCAGGGCGCGCAGGATCTTTGCATCGCAGTCGAGCGCGGCGATGGGCAGCGGCGCCACGGCTTCGGCCTCGCCGCCAGCCGGCACCACCAGTCCGTTTCGCCATCGCGCCAGCGCGCGCGCCGCCCATGACGTGCCGGCGATGGCGCCCTGCGCGGCAAGGCCCTGGGCGGCAAGCCGGGCCAGCGCGTCGTTCAGCAGCGCCTGCTCGCCGCCGAACAGATGCGCCGCGCCGGTGATGTCCAGGTACAGGCCGTTCGGCGCATTCAGCGTCACCAGCGGCGTGAAGCGGTCGCACCAGTCGGCGATGGCCTCCAGCAGTGCCGCGTCGGCGCGCGCGTCATGCGGCACCACCGTCAGCGGCTGCACCATGGCGCGGGCGTTGGCCAGCGGCTGGCCCGGATATAAGCCCAGCCTTTCGGCGCGCGCCTCCAGCGCATGGACATGCAGCGCGTTGTTTGCCTTGCCGCTGATCACAAGTGGCGCGTCAGACGGCCTGCCGTTCTTGCGTGTCAGCCGGTCGGTGGACAGGCGCGGCAGCCACAGCGCCAGGATGCGGCGTTGCCGAGGCATGGCTCAGGCTCCATTCCCCCTCGCGCGCAGCGCATCGGAGGGGTGAGGCGCGCCGAACGAGGCGACCGAGGGCGCGGAGCGACCGACGGGTAGTCGAAGCCGGAGGGGGTCAACAAAGAGGGGGTCGGCAAACAAACCAGTTTGCGAATTCCATTCCATCAAAAACTTCCCCAGCCCGCCCATGCGATGACGCACCAGTTCGACGTCGAACCGCGGCGCGCCCCAATCATCGTCATCGGGATGCGAGGGCGCCGATCGCGCCAGCCAGCGCGTATGCGCGGCGCTGGGTTCTTGCTGGCCGCCTTCGCGCAACAGCATCAGGCCCACGCCCGACGCTTCCGCTGCCAGGTTCAGCCTGCGGCTGGCGGTCAGGTCCAGCGTCCGCGGATTACCCTCCATCTCCAGCAACAGGCAGCCCACATGCGAACAGGCCAGGATGTCAGTGGCCGCCGCCAGTGCATCGGCGGCATGGCCCACGCGCACCATGACCAGGTCGAAGCCGCCCATGAAGCCCGGCGGCGTCAGCGCGGCG
>DASTRG010000010.1:0-3689 GCA_035761325.1 Rhizomicrobium sp.
GCCACCGGCATGGCGGCGGTTTCGGTGGTGATGCTGTCCATGCTGAAAACCGGCGACCATGTGGTCGCGGCCAAGGCGATGTTCGGTTCGTGCCGCTATGTGGTGGAAACCATCCTGCCCCGTTTCGGCATCGACTTTACCTTGGTGGATGGCGAGGACGTCGACCAGTGGCGCACGGCCATGCGGCCCAACACAAAGCTGCTGTTCCTCGAGACGCCCTCCAATCCGACGCTTTCGATCGTGGACATGAAGGCGGTGGCGAAGATCGCCGATGAAGCCGGGGCGGTGCTGGCGGTGGACAATGCATTCGCCACGCCCATCCTGCAGCGGCCGATGGAGTTCGGCGCCCATGTCGTGGTCCATTCCACCACCAAGTATATCGACGGTCAGGGCCGCGCCCTGGGCGGGGCGGTGCTGTGCCGTGAGGATTTCCTGAACAATCACCTTCAGTCTTTCCTGCGCAATACCGGCCCCGCGATCAGTCCCTTCAACGCCTGGCTGCACCTGAAAAGCCTGGAAACGCTGGACCTGCGCATGCGCGCCCATTGCGAGAACGCCCTGCGGGTGGCCGATTCCCTGGCCGGCCATCGCAAGGTCACGCGGGTGCTCTATCCTTTCCGGCCCGACCATCCCCAGCACAACCTGGCCCGCGCCCAGATGGAAGGCGGCGGCGGGGTGGTTACCTTTGAAGTGGAAGGCGGCAAGAAGGGCGCCTTCGCGCTGGCCAATGCGCTGCAGGTCATCGACATCTCCAACAACCTGGGTGACGCCAAGTCGCTGCTGACCCATCCGGCAACCACCACTCACCAGAAACTGACGCCCGAAGCGCGCCTGGCCCTGGGCATTACGCCCGGCCTGATGCGCCTGTCGGTGGGGCTGGAGGATGCCGATGACCTTTGCGAGGACCTGGACCAGGCCCTCAAGGCGGCGTGACTTGGGAGCGGTGGGCGAGCACCGTATCCAGCTGCAATGGTCTGTCGGCGATGCGCCCTTCACCTATGAAAGCTATTCGCGCAACCATCAGGTCAGCTTCAAGGGCGGCGTGACGGTCAAGGTGTCGGCAGCGGCACACTATCGCGGCGCACCCGACCTGCCCGATCCGGAAGACCTTCTGGTGGCGTCGCTGTCGTCCTGTCACATGCTGAGTTTCCTTGCGATCTGCGCGAGGAAACGGATCAGGGTCGAAAGTTACCGGGACGATGCGGTAGGCTTTCTGGAAAATGACGCACCCCGCGGCCAAAAGGAAAAACGCTGGATGAGGCGGGTGATCCTGCGCCCCCATGTCGTTTTTGCGCAGGCGCCGGATCCGCAGGTCCTGGCCCAACTCCATCATCTGGCGCACGAAGACTGTTATATTGCCAATTCCGTCAAGACCGACGTGCAGGTGGACCCGGTTCCCTGACGTTAAAGTTACCCACCGGCCCGCGACCAAAACGCGCTTGCGCGCACCATGGGCGACGCCCGATAATCCGCCCATGTACGAACGAGAAACCAAGTGCATCCGCGTGGCGGTGAAGCCGGCTTATCTGGACGACCAGTCCGATCCGGAAGACGACCGTTATGTGTGGGCCTATACCGTCACCATCGAGAACCGGGGCTCGGAGCCGGTCCAGATCCTGTCACGCTACTGGAACATCATGGATGCGACGGGGCGGGTGCATGAAGTGCGCGGGCCCGGTGTGGTGGGCGCGCAGCCGGTCATCGCGCCGGGTGAGAAATTCCAGTACACCAGCGGCTGTCCGCTGGAGACGGCCTCGGGCACCATGCAGGGGCGCTATCAGATGATGAGCGCATCGGGCGAGAGTTTCGAGGCGGAAATTCCCGTCTTCCTGCTGGAAAGCCCCTACGAGCTGCGGCAGATTCACTAGCCCGGCCGAATTCCCCAGTCCGGGCAAGGTTGCAACCTTGAGCGCGCCGGGCGAGACTTTTTCCATGACAAGACCGACACGTGAAGAGGCCGAAAAGGCCGTCCACACCCTGTTGCGCTGGGCGGGTGACAATCCCGACCGCGAGGGCCTGCGCGAAACCCCTGCCCGGGTGGCGCGCGCCTTCGAGGACTGGTTTTCCGGCTATGGCCAGGACCCTGAGGAATATCTGACCCGCACCTTCGAGGAGGTCGATGGTTATGACGAAATGGTGATCCTGAAGGACATCCGCTTCGAGAGCCATTGCGAGCATCACCTGGCGCCCATCATCGGCCACGCCCATGTGGGTTATCTGCCCACCCGCCGGGTGGTGGGCATTTCCAAGCTGGCCCGCGTCGTGGAAGCCTTTGCCCGCCGCCTGCAGGTGCAGGAGAAGCTGAATGTCCAGATCGCCAACTGCATCCAGCGGGTGCTGGAGCCCAAAGGCGTTGCCGTGGTGATCGAGGCGGCGCACCAGTGCATGACCACCCGTGGCGTGCACAAGTCCGGTGTGAGCATGGTGACAAGCACCATGCTGGGCGATTTCCGCACCAACTCGGACACGAGACGGGAATTCCTGAACATCATCGGCAACCTGGCGTCGCGCGAAGACCGATGAGCAGCGGCGCAGCGCTCGATCTGGTCATGGACCTGATCGCTTTCGACACGACCAGCCGGGACTCCAACCTGGCGCTGATCGACTATGCCGAAACGTTGCTGGGGAAGGCGGGGGCGCGGTGCCGGCGGTCCTATGACCAGACCGGAAGAAAAGCCAACCTGTTCGCCACCATCGGCCCGGAGGGCGACGGGGGTTATGTGCTTTCCGGTCATACCGATGTCGTTCCGGTGGATGGACAGGGCTGGTCGTCCGACCCCTTCAAGCCGGAAGTGCGCGACGGGCTGCTCTATGGCCGCGGCGCCTGCGACATGAAAGGTTTTGTCGGCACCGCCCTTTCGCTGGCGCCGGAAATCGCGCGGGCGAAGCTGACGCGGCCGATCCACTTTGCGCTGTCGTATGATGAGGAAGTGGGCTGCGTCGGCGTGAAGGCCCTTTTGGATGATCTGAAAAGCGCCGGCATAAGGCCGGCGCTGGCCATCATCGGCGAACCCACATTGATGAAACTGGTGGGCGCGCATAAGGGCGGCGCCAAGCTGGTCACCCATTGCTGCGGCCGGGAGGGCCATTCCAGCCAGCCCGGCAGGGGCGCCAACGCGGTGATGATGGCGGGCGAGTTCATGGGCCTGCTTGAGAGCGTACAGGACGAGTTGCGCGCAGACCGCGACGACCGTTTCGATCCGCCCTTTTCAACCGTGCAGGCGACCGTCGTGCATGGCGGCACCGCCGTGAACATCCTGGCAAAAGAAGCCGAGATCACCTGGGAATACCGCTTCCTGCCCGACCGCGATCCGGCGAGGATCGTGGAACGGGTCACCGGCCGCGCCGACGCGGAAGTGCTGCCCAAATACCGCGCCCGCGCCGCCGAGGCATGCTTCGACACCGCGCTGCACGCCCATTACCCGGGGCTGGTGATGGATCCCCAATCGCCCGCCATCGCGCTGGCGCGCGAGCTGACCGGCGCCAACCACGTCGAGGCCGTCGCTTACGGCACCGAGGCGGGACATTTCCAGAGCTACGGCATTCCAGCGGTGATCTGCGGCCCCGGCTCGATCGAACAGGCGCACCGGCCCGACGAATTCTGCGCGTTGAGCGAGCTGGAGGCGTGCGAGACGTTTCTGCGCAAGCTCGTCGCGAAAGCGAGCGCCTAGGAAAGCGGGCGCCCCATC
>DASTRG010000011.1:0-3350 GCA_035761325.1 Rhizomicrobium sp.
TTCCCCCAAGATAGGGGGTAAAACCCCTCCGGGAAAGTGCTATTCGGCCACATCCCTGCGGGATTCCGCCTCGGACTTGATGCGGGCGGCGAACGTTTCCAAGGGCATGGCCCCCAGGTCCTTGCCCGAACGCAGCCGGACGGCGACCTTGCCCTCCGCCGCCTCGCGCTCGCCCACGACCAGCATGTAGGGGATTTTCTGGAGCTGGGCGTCGCGGATCTTCTTCTGCATCCGCTCGGCGGACGTGTCGATGTCCACCCGAAGCCCCGCGGTCCCGTTCACCACGGGGGCGGCGAACAGGGCTTCCAGAACCTTCCGGGCATAGTCGCCCACCTTGTCCGATATCGGGATCACCCGTGCCTGGATCGGCGCCAGCCAGACCGGGAAGGCGCCGGCATAATGCTCGATCAGGAAGGCCGTGAAGCGCTCATGGGTCCCCAGGGGGGCACGGTGAATCACATAGACAGGATGGTCCGCCCCGTCCTCGCCGATATAGCTGAGGTCGAAGGTCTGCGTGGCCAGGAAGTCCAGTTGGTTGGTCGAAATCGTGTATTCGGTGCCGATCGCCGACTTGATCATGAAGTCGATCTTGGGGCCGTAAAAAGCGGCCTCACCCTTGCCCTCGACATATTTCAGGCCGGATTCGTCCATTGCCTGGCGGATGATGGCCAGCGCATCCAGCCACTTCTGGGGCTGGTCGACATATTTGTCCAGCTTGTCCAGGTCCGGCAAAGACAGGCGCATATAGTATTCGCTGATGCCCAGCAGGTCGTAGTAGCGGGCGTGCAGCTTCATCACCCGGATGAACTCGTCCTTGGCCTGGTCATAGCGGCAATAGATGTGCGCGTCGTTCATGCAGAAGCCGCGCACCCGCATCAGGCCCGACAGGCCGCCCGACGCCTCATAACGATAGTCCTGGCCGTATTCGGCGATGCGGATGGGCAGTTCGCGATAGGAGTGCCGGGTCGCGCCATATATCAGGTGATGGTGCGGGCAGTTCATCGGACGCAGGCGGTAATTCTCGCCGTCGATATCCAGCGGCGCGTACATGCCCTCGCCATAGTAGGGCAGGTGGCGCGAGCGGTAATAGAGCGCCTCCTTGGCGATGTGAGGCGTCGCCACCCGGCGATAGCCGTCCTTGCGCTCTTCCTGCAGCGCCAGGAATTCCAGCTCCTGGCGGATCACCATGCCGTTGGGCATCCACAAGGGGAGCCCCGCGCCCACGTCGGGCGAGAAAGTGAACAGCTCCAGCTCGCGGCCCAGCTTGCGGTGATCGCGCTTCTCGGCCTCTGCCAGCCGCTCCAGATGGGCATCCAGTTCCTGCCTGGTGCGCCAGGCGGTGCCGTAGATGCGCTGAAGCTGCGCGTTCTTCGCATCGCCCCGCCAGTAGGCGCCGGCGATCTTAGTCAGCTTGAAGGCGTCGCCGATCTCGGCGGTGGAGCGGAAATGCGGCCCGCGGCACAGGTCGTGCCAGTCGCCGTGCCAGTAGATCGAAACTTCCTGGTCTGCCGGGATCGATGCGATCAGTTCGGCCTTGTAGGTCTCCCCGATGCCCTTGAAATGCGCGATCGCCTGGTCGCGCGCCCAGACCTCGCGGCGGGTGGGAAGTCCCGCCTTGATGATCCTGCGCATCTCCTCTTCGATCTTCGGCAGATCCTCGGGCGTGAAGGGCTCGGCACGGGCGAAGTCGTAATAGAAGCCGTCCTCGATCGCCGGGCCGATGGTCACCTGGGTGCCGGGATAAAGCGCCTGCACCGCCATCGCCAGCACATGGGCCATGTCGTGGCGGATCAGTTCCAGCGCCTCGGGATCCTTTTTGGTGATGATGCGGATGCGGGCGTCCTGCTCGATCGGGCGGAAAAGGTCCCACTGCTTGCCGTCCACCTCGATCACCAGCGCCGCCTTGGCCAGGCCGGGGCCGATGGCGGCGGCGATGTCGCCGCCGGTCACGCCGCGCGCAAAGGTCATGGCCTTGCCATCGGGCAAGGTCACGGTCACTTTGCTGTCCCCGGGCGGGGCACTGGCGGGGGCGGACACGGGCGTTCTCCTTGGGAAAAAAGCGAAACCGGGCGGACCTTTGGACGCCCCGGCCCCTCCCGTCAAGGGCGGGCCGCCCCGCCGCCGGTCTTGCGGGGGAACAGACAAGCGCCCATATTTGTCGCTACGGAGGGGTCCGTGCGCCTCAAAGGAGGTTAAAATGAAAGTGTCATTTGCGGCTGTACTGGCAGCGGGCGTTTTATCCGCCACGGCAGCGGTTGCCGCTCCTCCCACCTGCCTGCAGCTTCGCGACATCCAGAGCGCCAAGTCCGACGACGGCAAGATCATGAAGTTCACCATGCGGGACGGGCGGGTGCTCTACAACCGGCTTCAGGGTGTATGCCCCAGTCTGCGCTTCAACGGCTTCGCCTGGAACATCCGCAGCGGCGCCCAGGAAGTCTGCGAAAGGCAGCAGAGCCTGCGGGTGCTGCAGACGGGCGAGGTCTGCGTACTGGGTAATTTCGGACCCCAGCCCAAGCCAATGAGCACCGATCACGGCTGACGGACGGGCGGAAAAGGGCCGGCCCCTTCCGGCCCTTTTTGCCTGATCGCGCTGTCCCGCTGCCTGGATCGCGTTCCCGAAGTTTTGCGCCCACGCATCCAAATGGCGATGCGGGCGTTTGCCTATGGAGAGGGCCTCTCAACGGGAGACCGCCATGAACAGGAATGCATTGCTCGCGCTGGCGCTGGCTTCTTTCGGCCTGACGGCCTGCGCCGGGCGCTATTATGGCGACGGTTATTATGGCGATGGCTACTATGGCGACGGCTATTACAGCCGCGGCTATTACAGTGGCGGCTACTATGGTCACCGCGGCTATTATCGCGACCATTACGATCATCGCACCCGGTATGATCGTGACCGTTACGATCGCCGCGATTACGACCGCGATGATGACGACCGCCGCTGAACCGGACAGGCGGTTGCGCTCGATCAATTACTTCGCCTTCAGCGTCTTTCACTAATTCGTTCCTGCATGGCGGCGCGGCCGCGCTCCGCTTGCCGGTAGAAGGAACGCGCCGTGAGGAAGATGACGATGGTCGTGCCGTTGCTGATCGGGTCGGTGCTGCCGGCCGCCGCCCAGCAGGGGCCGCAGGGCCAAGACATGCTGGCCCGGTGCGAAAGCTGCCACGCGCCCGGTGCGCGCGGCCGGACCAGCGCCACGCCCCGGCTTAACGGGCAAAGCTATGACTATCTTGTCGGCCGGCTGAGCGGGATGACGAGCGGGCTCAACCAGTCGCCCCACAGCCTGCAGGCGATGTGGTCGAACGCACACCAGCTGGACGATGCCGCAAGGCGCCGGATCGCCCGCCAT
>DASTRG010000012.1:0-4069 GCA_035761325.1 Rhizomicrobium sp.
GGGGATCTGCGGATATGGATGCGCTGAAGGAATTTCTGGCCGGGTACGTCAGCTGGATCCTGGCTTTTCACATCATCGCGGTAATCAGCTGGATGGCGGGCATGCTGTATCTGCCGCGGCTGTTTGTCTATCACACCGAGACGGCGCCGGGCTCGGACGGCAGCGAGCGCTTCAAGCGCATGGAAACCAAGCTGCTGAAGGTGATCATCAATCCGGCAATGACCGCCACCTGGATACTGGGGCTGACCCTGGCCTGGGTGACCGAGGCCTATCTGCAGCCCTGGATGCAGGCCAAGTTCGTGCTGGTGATGGTTCTGTCGGCCGTGCACGGTCTCGATGTGCGGCTGTGGCGTGCGTTCCAGCAGGACCGCAATACCCATAGCGCCCGGTATTTCCGCATCATGAACGAAATTCCCGCGCTTCTGATGGTGCTGATCGTGATCCTGGTCACGGTGCGGCCTTTCAGCCGCTAGCCCCAGAAAAGCATTTTGCGCGTTCCCGGATTCGAGGTATAAGAGCCGGTCTGATTGGTCCGCGGCCGGCAAGTGCCAGGTCCGGGCCGCAGGGCCCAACGCTCCAGATAGGGGTTTCAAGCCTTGCGGCCAGCGGGTCAAAGCCAACCCCTTCGATAATCACGGCCGGGTCAGAAGAAGGCCCGGGTCCGTCGAGGCGATTTCCCCCACTCTGCCAGGTGCCCCTCCCATGACTGTCCAAGATGGCCTGCAGGCGATGAAGCTGCAGGAACTGAAAAACAAGAAGCCCGCCGACCTCCTGGCTTTCGCCGAAGAGCTGGAGATCGAGAATGCATCGTCCATGCGCAAGCAGGACATGCTGTTCGCCATCCTCAAGGAACTGGCCGAACGCAATGTGGAGATCACCGGCGGCGGGGTGGTCGAGATCCTGCAGGACGGATTCGGATTCCTGCGCAGCCCTGAATCCAACTACCTGCCCGGCCCGGACGACATCTACGTCGCGCCTGCACAGATCCGGCGCTTCGGCCTTCGCACCGGCGACACGGTGGAAGGTCCGATCCGCGGGCCCAAGGAAGGCGAGCGCTATTTCGCCCTTCTCAAGGTCACCACGATCAATTTCGAGGACCCCGAGCAGATCAAGCACAAGGTCCATTTCGACAACCTGACCCCGCTCTATCCCACCAAGCCGCTGCGCATGGAGCTGGCCGATCCCACCATCAAGGACAAGACCGGCCGCGTCATCGACATCGTGGCGCCGCAGGGGATGGGCCAGCGCGCCCTGATCACCGCGCCGCCGCGCACCGGCAAGACCGTGATCCTGCAGAACATCGCCAAGGCAATCGCCGCCAATCATCCCGACGCCTTCCTGATCGTGCTTCTGATCGACGAGCGCCCGGAAGAAGTCACCGACATGCAGCGCACCGTGGTGGGCGAGGTCATCAGCTCCACCTTCGACGAACCGGCGACGCGCCACGTCCAGGTCGCCGAGATGGTGATCGAAAAGGCCAAGCGCCTGGTCGAGCACAAGCGCGATGTCATCATCCTGCTGGATTCCATCACCCGCCTGGGCCGCGCCTATAACACCGTGGTGCCGTCCTCGGGCAAGGTGCTGACCGGCGGCGTGGACGCCAACGCGCTGCAGCGCCCCAAGCGCTTCTTCGGCGCCGCCCGCAACATCGAGGAAGGCGGCAGCCTGACCATCATCGCAACCGCGCTGATCGATACCGGCAGCCGCATGGACGAAGTGATCTTCGAGGAGTTCAAGGGCACGGGTAACAGCGAAATCATCCTGGACCGCAAGGTCGCCGACAAGCGTGTCTTCCCGGCCATCGACATCATGCGCTCGGGCACCCGCAAGGACGAACTGCTGGTCGAGAAGGGCACGCTGGCCAAGACCTATGTCCTGCGCCGCATCCTGTCGCCGATGGGCACGGTGGACGCGATCGAGTTCCTTCTCGACAAGCTGCGCTCGTCCAAGAACAACAGCGATTTCTTCGAGAGCATGAACACCTGATCTGCTTATTCGCGCGGAACGGAAAGGCCGGGCGGCGATGCCCGGCCCTTTTTCTTTGCGCTGTTACTTGCGCGCGGTGTCGGAGACATGGGCGTAACTGATCACCCGCGTCAGCTTCCAGCCCGCATCGGTCTGCTTCCACAGCATGGTGAACTTGGCAATGCCGCTGGTCTTGGGATCGCATTGTTCGGGATGCGCGGCCGGGCAGAAGACATGCTCGCCGATCTCCACCGCGCCATAGGTCTTGAGCGGATAGACCTCCAGCGAGCCGGGCACCAGTTCGCGGTGTACCTTGCCGCAGATATTTTCCCGGGTGGATTTCAGGAAGGGTTCGCGGCCCACCGCCAGACCGGTCTGGTCGTGATAGAACTCCAGATCGTCGCTGACAATGTCGCCCTGGGTTTTCACGTCACAGCTGTTGTAGGCATCGAACAGCTTCTTGTCCTGTGCCGCGATGGTGTCGAACAGCGTGCCGCCTCGCGAGTCCACCGCCGGCTGCGCCAGCGCGGGTGCCATCGAAAGCAGCGACAAAAAAAGGGCGGCGTGTTTCATGGCCTGAGGAACATGGCGACCGCCGGATTGCGGCGAAGCGTTTCCAGGTCGGCATCCGTGGGAAGCTGCGGCTTGTCGCGCTCGACATTGACCATGCACAGAAAGCCCATCGGCTCCTCGCCCCTGGTGCGAAACTGGTGCCAGGTCATGGGCGGGATGCGCACCAGGTCATGTGTCTTCACGGTGCGCACCGTATCGCCAACCAGCACATCGGCCGCGCCGCGCAGGATCATCACGCCATGGCTGTGCTCGTGCCGCTCCAGAGTCGAGTACCCGCCTGGCGCGACCTCGAAATAGCGCAGCTCGCAGCGCAGCGTGTCGTCCTTGAAAAGCACCTGGCGGGTGATGGATTTGAAGGGCGCCGAACCTTCCTCCTTGTAGGCGAGGATGGGCACATCGTCCCAGCGGAAATTCTCCGCGAAGGCGCGAAACAGCGCGGCCTGCATTTTTTCCGCCGATTTTTCGTCCGGCCTGTCCATCATGCCACCATAGCGGACGCGACCGCGTCCTGGAACTTCGCTGCTTCCTCGGTCATGCGCGGGCCCGCGGCCAGAAGACCGCCGCCGATCAGCAGCATGACGTTGCTACCGTAGAATTGCAGCATTTCGGGGACACGCTCCGGCGTCATGCCGCCGGCGGGCACCGGGACCGTGTTCTTCAGATTGCCCCAGGGCGAACGGGCCGCCTCCGCCAGGGCGTGGCAGGTCTGCCGGGAATAGCCGAAGCGGCCGCCATGGTTGGGGAACACGGTGGCGTCGGCGCCCATCAGGCGGAAGATCTTTCCCAGCAGCAGCGGCGGGGCGATACGGCCGGCACCCGCCAGCGCCGGATGGGCCATGAAAGCGATGTCCGGGTTCTCGCGCACCAGCGTATGGAAGCCGGCCAGTCCCGTGATCATCGGCGCGACCAGCGCGGCGTTCAGTCCCGCCTGGCGCGCGATCTTCACCTGGGCGCGCAACTGGTCCAGGTTGCCCGACAGCGACGGCAGATAGCCGGTCTTGGGATTGGCCCGGCGCACCGCCGCGGCCACTGCCGGCACGCGTTCGGCAAAGGGACTGTAGGACTGATTGGCCAGGCCGTGATCGTCCTTGATGAAATCCAGCCCGCCCGCCGCCAGCCGGGCGGCGATGTCCGCCAGCGCTTTTGCATCCAGCCCCTGGGGCTTGAGGGCCGAACAGGTCAGTGCGCGATCCTTTGCGCCGACCCGGGCGCGCAGGCCGGCAAGGCCATGATTGGGACCGCCGAAGGCCGAGAGCACGGAATCGGGAAATTCCGCGTCATGCAGTTCGATATCGGCATGGATCGAGCTGTTGCCGAACAGCATGTTCATCAGCTGGCCGGGCTCCAGCCCCGTGGTGGCGACGGCAAGGCCGATGCGGACTTCGAAGCCGCCATCGTGCAGGTCCCTGATGTCCTCGACCTTGCCGACGATGTCATCGAGAACGCCGCGGTCGGTGATGGCCGACACCGGCATCTCCACGCTCTGTTCGACCGCGATCGCATGGGCACGCGCGGCGATGCGGTCCGCGCT
>DASTRG010000013.1:0-4550 GCA_035761325.1 Rhizomicrobium sp.
AATGCGGCGCGGGCGGCTTCCACCGCCTTGTTCACGTCTTCCGGCGAGCCGTCCGGGAACTTGGCGATGACCTCGTCGGTGTTGGAGGGATTGGTGCTTTCCAGCACCCCCGGTGCCGAAATCTGCTTGCCGCCGATGAAATGGGTCAGGGTCTGGGTCATCAATCTGCCTCCGGGATTTGGGGAAAACGTGAGGCCGTATTTAAGGGTTTGGCGGCGGTAATCCAACCCTGGTGAGGGGTCGAGGGGGCAACACAGCGCTGCTGCGGCGACATGCCTTGTCCCCGCCCGGCTGTCCGCCTGCTCCCGATGGCGAAATACAGGCGGGCGGCGGGGATTTCGGTACCGGATTTTTGACCCCCTCCCCCTTGTCCGCCTCCCGTCTGTCCAGCGCGCCTTCCGCCGATCGGCCTTCTGTCCGGTGCGGCTTCGGGCACGGCAACGGCAGGCGGGAACAGCGGCCAGGTCTGCGGTCTGTTTTCCATCCCGCCATCCTAGGCGACATGGGTGCACAGGTGGATTGGCGCGCGTAAGGGACAGCGCGCCATGTGCCGGACGGCGCAGGCGAAAATAATTCGCGGGCGGCGTGGACAGGCGGACCTAGCGCCCGATCAGCCCGCGGTTGACCAGGTTCTTCATCAGGTCGGCGATGCCGAAATTCCACGGCGGCGCCGCCTTGGAGCTGGTGACCTTGTTCTCGAGCACTCCAAGTTTGGGCGTGGAGATGCGCACCACATCGCCTTGCTTGTGGGTGAAGCCCATGCCGGGATTGTCGCGGTCCTGGGTGGGCGCGAACAGGGTGCCCAGGAACAGCACGAAGCCATCCGGGTACTGGTGCTCCTTGATGGTCTGGGCGACCAGATTGAGCGGATCGCGGCTGATCTCGCTCATCTTGCTGCGCCCTTCCAGGCGGTAATTGTCGGCGCCCACGATCTCCAGCTCGACCACCGCGCTTCGCACATCGTCCATGGTGAAGTGTTCGTCGAACAGGCGGATGAAGGGACCGATGGCGGTGGAGGCGTTGTTGTCCTTGGCCTCGCCCAGCAGAAGCGCGCTGCGGCCTTCATAGTCGCGCAGGTTCACGTCATTGCCGAGGGTTGCACCCACCGCCTTGCCATGACGGTTGACGGCGATGACGATTTCCGGCTCGGGATTGTTCCAGGTCGAGGTCGAGCGCACGCCGATCATCGCGCCCCAGCCCACCGCCGACAGCGGCGGCGCCTTGGTGAAAACTTCCGCATCAGGGCCGATGGCCACTTCCAGATATTGCGACCACAGCCCGTCGGCGATCAGCGCCTCTTTCAACCTGGCCGCTTCCGGCGAGCCGGGGACCACCGACTTGATGTCGGTGCCGATCTTTGAAGCCAGCTCGGCGCGGATGGATTGCGCCTTGCCCGGCACGCCCTTGGCGCGCTCCTCGATCACCCGCTCGATCGCCGAGACGGCAAAGGTCACGCCGCACGCCTTGATGCACTGAAGATCGGCGGGGGCCAGGAGCGTGATCTTCGCCTTTCCCTCCCACGCCCTGGTCAGGCCCAGGTCGTTGATGTCGCCCAGCGGCTTGCCCGCGGGCACGGTGCCGTCCCAGGCATCGAGCAGCTGGGAGACGGTGGGCGCGACAGCGCTGACGTCGAAGACCTGACCGCCCTTCACCACGACCGGCGTGGGCCCTTCGCCCAGGTCCATGCGGCCGACAAGAAGGGCATCCTGCCAGTCTTGCGGCAGGGGAAAGGACGAGGAAGCCGGCGCGGTCATGAATATCTCTTACAGTTCGAGCTTGAGCGTGTTGCGGATGTAGTTGGCCGTGATGCGGGCACTTTCCTTGGGCGGACGCCAGGGAGAAGTGTCCAGTTCGACATTGAGGTCGCCGCGCCACTGGATGGATCTCAGATACGCGATGAGGCCGGGAAAATCCACGCCTCCCTCGCCAAGCGGATAGAAATAGGGGTCGTTCATCATGTCGCGCTGGGGCGTGGGCACGTTTTTGGTGCCGCCGCGATCGGCTTTGGCTGTGTCCTTCAGGTGGAATTCGACCACCCGGGGCCCGAGCTTCCTGGCCAGCGCCAACGGGTCCATTCCCGCCATGGTGATATGGCCGGTGTCCAGGACCAGCCCGACATTCTCGGGCCGGGTCGCATCCATGATCACGTCGATTTCGTGCTGGTTCTGGATCTGGCTGCCCAGATGGGGATGGATGCCGAACTTCATGCCCAGCTCCTCGCGGATGCGCTTGCCCAGAAGGTCGAGGGTCAGCGCGATCTCCTTCAGGTCGGTATCGGGCGTGCCGCCCGGCTGCTTGCGCGGGCCGGTGTTGGTCTTCTGGTGGTCGCAGCCGAAGCGGCGCGAGAAGCGCGTCATGTTGAAATGGTTGTCCACCACCGCCTGGCGCTGCGCCGGATCGTGGAAGGCGACGGAGCCGCCCGCCGCGCCGCCGGTGACGGCGACGAACTGGGCGCCGATCTCGTACATGCGGTGCTGCAGGGCTTCCCAGCGGTCGGGATAATAGACTTCGCGCTTCGGGCGCGGGCCGGTGGGATATTTCCAGCTATAGCCGTCCGGCCAGGTCTTCATCTTCTGGGTGTCGCGGGGCGTCGGCTCCAGCCCGTCCTTGGTGGCGCAGAAGGACGAGCCGAAGATCTCGAAATAGCGGAAGCCGACCTCGCGGCCTTCGGAAATGCCGACAAAAGGATCGCCCTCCCAGCCGCCGCGGGTGTTGGTGGTGTAGCCGATGCGGAATTGCTGCTGGCGCGGATGGAATTTCTGCACTTCCATCTTCGGCGCGCCATTGTAGGCGGGTCCGGTCGTTTGCGCCGCGGCCCGTTCGCGCGCCGCCAGAAGTCCGCCGGCGGCGACGGACATCCCAAAGAAGGTCCTGCGGTCCATTCCGTCCCTCCACTGTTGACCCTGCCGCGCGTCATCGGCGCATGGCGCACCTTAGACAAGGCAGCGGCGCTTCACCATTGCGTTTGGCGATGCCCGCGCCCCTTGCGATGCGGCCCAGTACAGGCAGAAAAATGCCCGGCGCTTTCGCAGCCGGGCCAGGTTTCCCGGACCACAGGGAATATGGCCGGGACGTCACGCATTCGCCCGCACGTTTCCTCCGCGGGCCCGTGGCTGTCAACCAGGAGTGACCGGCTGTTCCGCATTGCGGAACGCCGGAAACCAAACCCGCAATCAGCGGGCGATGCGGGCACGCGGCGTCTTCTGCTGGATGGGATGCTGCAGCGACAGGCCGGGCGGCAACGCCGGGGCGATGCAGCCGGTCAGCATGCGCGACAGCACCGTCTGGCGGCGGCTGTCCATGCGCTCAACCGGCGCGGTGATGGATATGGCCGCCACCGGCTGGGCGCCGCGCAGGATCGCCACGCCTATGCAGGTTACACCGGGTTCATTTTCCTGTTCCTCGCGGGAAAATCCGCGGCGGCGCGCCTCCAGAAGCTCCTGCCACACCAGCTTCAGCGACGTGCGCCTGGGCGTCGCGCGCCGCGGGACGGCGCCTGGAAAGGCGGCGGCGAAGCTTTCGTAATCGACATATTTCTGGGACAGGATCGCCCGGCCCAGCGCCGTGGTAAGGGCGGGATTGCGCCAGCCTATTTCCGACCAGATGCGGATGGCGCGCTGCGGCTCGACCTTGTCGATATAGACCACCTGCTCGCCGCTCAGCACGCCCAGATGGCAGGTTTCGCCGGCCTTGGCGCAAAGGGCGGCGAGCGCGTCATGGATCAGGCTGCGCAGCGATTCATCGCGCAGATGGGAATCGGCGATCGCCAGCAGCGACGGGCCCAACCGGTAGTTGCCGTTCTGGTCCTGTTCGACAAAGCCGCGATGGCGCAGCGCCGCCAGCGTGCGGTGGATCGAGGATTTGTTGATCCCCAGATCGGCGGCCAGCTTGGTCAGGGCCAGGCCGCCCGCCCCCGCGTCACCCAGTCGCTGCAGGGCCCTGAGCGCCTTGTCGACGCTTCCCAACGGAGAGTTTCCGGCCATTTTCCGCCTTGTGGTTTGACCGGCCCATTGCGACGGACACGGGTTTGCCCATAAGAAACCCCAGCGGGCGGGGCTTCGCAAACCGTTTCAGCCAGCTTGCCGACCCAGCGCCCGATTGGAAGGAAAATCTCACATGACAGTTTATCAGGGCCGCTTCGCGGGCCGTGCCGCGGTGATAACCGGCGGCGCATCGGGGCTGGGCCTGGAAACCGCGCGGCGTATTACCGCCGAGGGCGGCAAGGTCGTGCTGTGGGACCTGGACGCGGCCGCGCTGGCGGCGGCGCAAAAGGAAGCCGGGGCGGCGCATGTCATCGCGCTGGACGTTTCGAACGCCGGGGCGGTGGAAGACGCCGCCGCCGAAAGCAGAAGGCTGCTGGGCAGGATCGACATCCTGGTCAACAGCGCCGGCATCACCGGCGCCACCCACACCGTGATCGGCTATCCCATCGATTCCTGGATCAAGGTGTTCGAGGTCAACGTCCACGGCCTGTTCTATTGCTGCCGCGCCATCGCGCCGGGGATGGTGGAGAACGGCTATGGCCGCATCGTCAACATCTCGTCGGTGGC
>DASTRG010000014.1:0-26139 GCA_035761325.1 Rhizomicrobium sp.
CTCGACGCGCGCCAGGGCGGCCGCGACCTCGCCCGCCAGGCTGTCGGGGTGTCGCTGCCCGTTGGCGTAATAGTAGGTGCAGGCCTCGGTGGTGACGGTGAAGCCCGGCGGCACCGGCAGGCCGAGCGCGGACATCTCCGCCAGGTTGGCGCCCTTGCCGCCCAGCAGGTTCTTCATCGAGGCGTCGCCGTCGGCGCGGCCGCCGCCGAAGGCATAGACCCACCGGACCGTCACCGCGTCAGCCAACATGCAAGAGCCTAGCCTCCGATCTGGGAGAAATCCGCCGCCTGTCCCATGCCGCGCTGGACCCGCGAGAGGAGCCTGAGCCTGTTTTGACGCACCGCAGCATCGTCGGCGTTCACTAGCACCCGGTCGAAGAAGGCGTCCACCGGCGCGCGCAGGCTCGCCAGCTGGGACATGGCCTCGTCAAACCGCTCAGCCCGCAGATCGGTTTCAACCTTGGGCGCGATGGCGTCCAGCGCCTCGAGCAGCGCGCGCTCCTCCGGCGCGTCGAAAAGCGCCGGATCGAGCTGGCCGGCGTAGGAGTCCGCCTCCTCCGGATGCTTTTTCGCCTCGGCGCGCAGGATGTTGGCGGCGCGCTTGTAGCCGGCCAGCAGGTTGGCGCCATCATCGGTCTTGAGGAAGGCCTGCAACGCCTCGACCCGCGCCACCAGGCGCACCAGATCGTCTTCATTGCCCAGGCCGAACACGGCATCGATCAGGTCGTGGCGGGTGCCCCTTTCCTTCAGCGCGACTTTCAGGCGGTCGGCGAAGAAGGAGAGCAAATCTTCTCGCTGGTTCAGTTTGAACCGCACCCCATTTTCGAGAATGATCCGGATCACGCCCAGCGCGGCACGACGCAGCGCAAAGGGATCGCCGGAGCCGGTCGGCTTTTCACCCACAGCGAAGAAGCTGGTGAGCTGATCCAGCTTGTCTGCCAGCGCCACGGCGATGGCGACCTTGTCGGTCGGCACCGCATCGGAAGGGCCGACCGGCTTGTAATGATCGCGGATGGCGTCCGCCACGGCGGCATCCTCGCCGTCATGCAGCGCGTAATAGCGGCCCATCACCCCTTGCAGTTCGGGGAATTCCCCCACCACGCCGGTGGTCAGGTCGGCTTTGGCCAGCATTGCGGCGCGACGCGCCTTTTTCACATCTGCACCGATAATGCCAGCAATGGTAGCTGCAGATGCAATAGTCCTCGTTACACGCTCATATTGGGTGCCCAGCTTGGCGTGGAATACGATGCCCTTGAGATCATCGAGGCGGCTTTCCAGCGTCCGCTTGCGGTCCTCGTCCCAGAAGAACTTGGCATCCGACAGCCGGGCGCGCAGCACACGCTCATTGCCCGCCACGATCTCCCTGCCGCCGTCAGACGCGATCATGTTGGCGACCAGCGCGAAGCGGTTGGCCATCTTTCCCGTCTTCGGGTCGCGCAGCGAAAAATACTTCTGATGCGTGCGCATCGAGGTCTGAAGGATCTCGGCGGGCACATCCATGAACTGGTCCTCAATGGTGCCGACCAGGATCACCGGCCATTCCGCCAGGCCCGAGACTTCGGCCAGCAGCCCCTCGTCCGCGATCATCTCCAGGCCGTGCACGAACGCCGCCTGCTTGACGCCTTCAAAGATCACGGCGCTGCGTTCGGCGGCGTCCAGCAGCACATGGGCGGCGCGCAGCTTCTGTTCATAATCGTCGAAGCGGCGCGCTTCGATCTTTCCTTCCGACAGGAAGCGATGACCACGCGTGTGCAGGCCGCTGGAGACGCCGGCGAAGCTGAACGGCACCACCTCGCCGTCGAAACTGGCCAGGATGGAGTGGAGCGGGCGCACCCAGCGCGTCGTTACGCCCGGCTTCCAGCGCATCGATTTGGGCCAGGGCAACCTGGCCATCACCTCGGGAATGATCTCGGCCAGCACGGCGGCAGTCTCGCGGCCGGCCCGTTCGATCACCGCCATATAGACATCGCCCTTGGGCGTGGACTGAACCGTCAACTGGTTCTTGCTCAGGCCGGTCTTCTTCAGGAACCCCTCTATGGCGGCGGGCGGCGCATCGAGTTTGGGGCCTTTCAGCTCCTCGCGCACATCGCCCTGCTTCACCGGCAGGCCGGTGATCGCCAGGGTCAGGCGGCGCGGACCGGCAAACGCCTTGGCCGCCTCGAACAACAGGCCGCGGTCGGACAGCGCGCCCACCATCAGGCGTTCCAGGTCTTTCGCCGCGCCGGCCTGCATGCGGGCGGGAATTTCCTCGCTGAAAAGCTCAAGCAGCAGGTCGGGCATCAGGCGCGTTCCTTGCCGGCATAGCGCGGCCTGTAGGCGCCCATCGGCGATTCCAGCCAGGCCGCACAGCACGCCTGGGCCAGCGCGCGCACGCGGCCGATATAGGCCGCCCGTTCGGTCACGCTGATGACGCCGCGCGCCTGCAGCAGGTTGAAGGTATGAGACGCCTTGATGCACTGGTCATAGGCGGGCAGCACCAGCTTGGGATTTTCCAGCAGTTCGCGACACTGCTTTTCGGCGTCCTTGAAGTGCTCAAGCAGCATCCGGGTGTCGGCGCGTTCGAAATTGTAGGCGCTGAATTCGACTTCGGACTGGTGGAAGACCTCGCCGTAACGGAAGTCTTCGTTGAAGGCCAGGTCGTAGACGAACTCGACCTCCTGCACATACATGGCCAAGCGTTCCAGGCCATAGGTGATTTCGGCGGAAACCGGTTCGCAGTCGAAACCGCCCACCTGCTGGAAATAGGTGAACTGGGTGACCTCCATGCCGTCGCACCATACCTCCCAGCCAAGGCCCGCGGCGCCCAGGGTCGGGCTTTCCCAATCGTCCTCGACGAAACGAATGTCGTGCAATTCAGGCTCAAGCCCGATCGCACGCAGCGAACCCAGGTAAAGTTCCTGAACATTCTCCGGCGCCGGCTTCAGGATCACCTGGTACTGGTAATAGTGCTGCAGGCGGTTCGGATTCTCGCCATAGCGGCCATCGGTCGGCCGGCGGCTGGGCTGGACATAGGCGGCCTTCCAGGGACGCGGTCCAAGGGCGCGCAGGGTGGTGGCGGGGTGGAAGGTGCCCGCCCCCATCTGGTCGTCATAGGGCTGCAGGATCAGGCAGCCCTGGGCCGCCCAGTAATTCTGCAGGGTCAGGATCAACTCTTGAAATGTCTTTGCTTTTGGCACGGCGGGACCGGTTCGGAAGGTGGCCGGAACCTACAGACGGGCCTCCTGCAGGGCAAGCGGCGCCCCGCCCCTCAGTACGTTGTCAGCCGCCTGCGTCCAGCCGCCATTTGCTTTGTGCAGAACCAGCCCCGCCAGCAGCGCCATCGGGGCGGCCGAACCCTGCCGGACCTGCACGATCACGCGGCGGGCCGGTTCCCCCGCATGCGGCCACAGCGGGAAGACGGCAAGCCCCCGCGGCGGTAGCGCCGACAGCGCCTCGGCGAGGCGGTCTGCGCGCAGGATGATCGTGAAATATCCGCCCGAAACCGTGCGTTGCAGCCCAAGCCTCAACCAGTCTGTGAGACGTCCGCCGTCTTGCATGGCGCCGGCACGGACGGCGTCGGGCGATGCTTGGCCGGGGCCATGGAACGGTGGATTGCAGTATACCTGGTCGAAGCCGCGCTTCAATTCCGGCGGCAGATGGAAAATGTCGGCAGCGACCGCATCGAGCGTCACGCCGTTGGCAGCGGCATTGGCGCGCGCCAGGGCGGCGCAAGGCGGGTCGATCTCGACCCCCGTCAGCGACACGCCCGGCACCCGCGCCGCCAGGCACAGGCTGGCCGCCCCTGTTCCCAGCCCCAGCTCGAGCGCGGTCTGGCCCGCGGCGGCGGGGACGGCAGCGGCCAGCACCACCGCATCCAGTCCCGCACGCAGCCCGCCCTCGCCCTGATCCAGACGGACGCGGCCATCGAGCAGGCTGTCCTTCATGACATATGTTCGGGAATGGCCGCGCGCAGCAGCGCCTGCGCGCGCGGGTAGTCTTCATCCGCCACCATCAGGCGGCGCGGCAAAATGCCCATGCTTCCATCCATGACACTGGCATGCGCGTCGAACACGACGGATTCTATGCCCTCCTGCGAAAGCAGATTGGCAGCGTAATCAATCACCACCACGTCCGTGGCCTTGAGGATCGCCCGCATGGAGCCCTTATAGGGAAACCCGGCTATTTTGTCCCGCTTCCCTGTCGTGGGCACCATCGGTTAATCTGTGGGCATGGCTGGGCAGACCATCATCACCGATACCAAGCACAAGGGCATTTCGCCGGTCGAGCGGCTCCATGCGCTGGTGGCAAGGGATATGGCCGCAACCGACCGGCTGATTCACGCACGCATGACATCGGGAGTGGCGCTGATCCCCGACCTGGCGCGGCACCTGATCGATTCCGGCGGCAAGCGCCTTCGCCCCCTGCTGACGCTGGCCGCGGCCAGTGTCGGCGGTTATACGGGCCAGCATCACGTCAGGCTGGCTGCAGCGGTCGAGTTCATTCATACCGCCACCCTGCTGCACGATGATGTGGTGGATGAAAGCGCGCTTCGCCGGGGCCGGGTGAGCGCCAATCTGATGTGGGGCAACAAGCCGAGCGTGCTTGTGGGCGATTTTCTGTTCTCCCGCGCGTTCCAGCTGATGGTGGAGACCGACAATCTGGCGGTGCTGGATATCCTGGCGGGGGCGTCGGCGATCATTGCCGAGGGCGAGGTGATGCAGCTCAAATCCTCCAACAATCTCGGAGTGACCGAACAGCATTATCTCAGCGTGATATCGGCCAAGACCGCGGCCCTGTTCGCTGCTGCCGCCGAAGCCGGCGCGCTGCTGTCGGGACGGGGCGAAGCCTATGTCAGCGGCAGGCGCGCCTATGGCGACAATTTGGGCATCGCCTTCCAGCTCGTGGACGATGCCCTGGACTATTCCGGCCGCCAGGCCTTGATGGGCAAGACCGTCGGTGATGATTTTCGCGAAGCCAAGATGACGCTTCCCATTATTCTGGCCCATGCCCGCGCCCGACCGGAGGACAAATCCTTCTGGAAACGGGTGATCGAGACCGGCCACCAGACCGAAACGGACCTGGACCGTGCCATCACCCTGGTCGAGCAGACAGGCTCGATCCAGGAGACGATGCATCGGGCCCGCACCTATGCCGACGCGGCGAAAGCCGCGCTGGCGGTGCTGCCGCCCAGCGACATCAAGTCGGCGCTGGCCGACATTGCGGATTTCTGCGTCGAACGCGCCTACTGAGGGGCCACAGTCCCCCGGCAGGCATCGGGCTGCCAATCGGTATCAAAGACCCTCGGGCGTGGGACCGATGTCCTGACCGGCCGGTTCCGTGACGATGCCGCGCTCGGGCACGAAGCTGGCAGCCGTCCACCAGCCCGAATGTGCCGAGCGCAGCTCCATCGCCGCGCGAGCGCAGCAATCGTCATCGGCGAATATGCCGAAGCAGGTGGCCCCGCTACCCGACATCCGGGCAAAAAGCGCGCCGGGCCTGGCCGCGATGGCCGCAAGCACCTGGCCGATCACCGGCTGGATGGTGCGCGCCGGCTCTTCAAGATCATTGCCGGTAGTCTCCAGAAACCGAAGCAGGTCGGCGGTGTCCCGGAATCCACCCCGCGGCAGGGTCATGTCCGTGCCGCGCCGCGTCTTCAGCGCGGCGAAGACATCTCGCGTGGCCACCGGCACGCCCGGATTGACCAGCAGCAGGGACAGCCGCGGCATGGCAGCGACCGGTGTGAGGTTTTCGCCCCGCCCCTCCATGAAGGCGGGGGTCGCAGCGATGCAGGCGGGAATATCCGATCCCAGCGAGGCCGCCATCTCGCGCAGCATCAAATCATCCAATGAGATATGCCAAAGGGCACTGAGGCCGCGGAAGGCGGCCGCAGCATCGGACGAACCTCCGCCTATGCCGGATGCCACCGGCAGATTCTTGGTCAAGGTGATGGCGGCGCCACCCACGCCCGATGTCCTGGCCGCGAGCAGGCGCGCGGCGCGCAGCACAAGGTTGTCGCTTTCTCCTTCAAGTCCGGCGGCGAAGGGGCCATCCAGGGACAGCGACACGGTATCCGCCGGCGCCAGCGAAAGGACATCGGCCGCCGGTTCGCCGCCGGTGAAAACGGCCAGGCTTTGCAACGGATGATAGCCGTCGTCGCGGCGCGCACCCACATGCAGGAAAAGATTGACCTTGGCTGGTGCGAGCTCGCGGATCAGGACACGCATTTCAGGCGGGCGACTTGGCCAGGCCGGACTTCAGCTTGCGCGCGATGGCAGCCTTGTCCGTCTCGTCATCGCTGAACGTCAGGGCATGGTTCCACTGGAAGCGCGCTTCCAGCTTGCGCCCCGCCCGCCACAACGCGTCACCGAAATGATCGTTTATGGTGGGATCGCCGGGCACAAGGAGCACCGCCGCCTCCAGCGTCCGCGCGGCTTCCTGATAGCGGCCCAGCTTGTAATAAGCCCATCCCACGCTGTCGACGATGTAGCCGTCGTAGGGCCTGAGCGCGCGCGCTTTTTCCAGCATGGTCAGCGCTTCGGGAATGCGCCGGCCCCGATCCACCCAGCTATAGCCGAGATAGTTGAGCAACTCGGGCTGTTCCGGCGACAGTTTCAGGCCCGCCTGGATGTCGGCCTCGGACTCATCCAGGCGTCCCATTCTTTCTTCTGCCATCGCCCGGGCATAGAAAAGTGTCCAGTCCCTGCGTTGGGGCGTCCCCAGGACCGCGATGGCGTGATCGTAGGCGCTCACCGCATCGGCGTATTTCTCCCCTGCCCGATAGGTGTCGCCCAAGGCCGTCCAGCCCTCCGCGTCGTCCGGATCAGCGGCAACCAGCTTCTTGAGGCCATTGATGGCATCCTCAGTGCGTCCGTCGCGCTGCAGGTCAAGGGCGGCCTGCACCGCCGCCATGCGATGATAGGCGGATGATTGCGGAATCGCCTGGTAGATTGCGATCGCCTGGTCGAACTTTCCCAGCGTCTCCAGGCGGTCGGCCAGAAGAATCTGGGCCAGGTCGAGGTCCGGCCGCAGGTAGATGGCCATGCGCAGATAAAGGATGGAGACGTCCGCGCTCTGTGCCCCGGTCAGTGACGCGGCAATGCCGAAAAGAGCTTCCGCCACGCCGTCCTGGGACGAGCGGATCAGGCTGTCCGGCTTCTCGCCGGCCTTCAGGCGGGCCAGCCCCGGCTGGGTAACGGCGGCGAGGCCCTGATTTGAGGCTTGGGCTAGATAGAGCGCGGCCGCCTCCTTGCCCCGCCCGGTCCGCTCCAGGAAGCGCCCATAAGCTTCCAGCACGCGAGGCGTAACCGTCGTGCCGGCCATGGCCTTCTGGTAATCGGCATCGGCCAGACTGGTCTCGCCCATGAAATCATGCAGCAGCGCGGCGTGAAACGCCGCCAGGTTCTCGGCACCCTTCTGGGTACGCAGCGTCGTCAGATCTTTCTCGACCGCGGCGGAGTCTTTCTGCCCTGCCGCCGCCCAGGCATCCATCAATGACAGCGTCAGGAGGGTGAACGGCCCCTTGGCCGACAGCGCCAGATTCTCCCGCGCTCCCGCATAGTCTTTGTTCTTGAGATCGATAACCGCCAGCGCCAGACGCGCCGCACGGTCGTCGGGATCGGCGGCGACGACCTTCTGGGCATATTTGCCGGCGGCATTTATGTCGCCCGCGGTGCTGGCATAGAAAAAAGAGAGCGCCAGAAGGCTCGGATTGGATGGGTCGTCTGCCAGGCTCTTGCCGTAATAGGCCGCCGCCTGCTGAAGGTCATGCTCGCCGGCGGCAAAGCGCGCCGACAGGTAGGTGGAAAAGGCCTGCGCCTGCCTGCTGGTCACGGCCGCCGGCGGCGTGGCCGTGGTCGGCATGCCCGACGATGTCATGTTGGCACATCCAGCCAGAAGCCCGGCGGCAAGCAGAACTGAGATCGGACGCAGCAACCGAATCCTCCTAGAGATTGGTATAGTTGGGGCCGCCACCGCCCTCCGGTGGAACCCAGGTAATATTCTGCGACGGATCTTTGATGTCGCAGGTTTTGCAGTGCACGCAATTCTGCGCGTTGATTTGGAACCGGGGTATCCCCGCCTCCTCGACCACCTCGTATACGCCAGCCGGACAATAACGCTGCGCCGGCTCGCCATACTTGGGCAAATTGACCGAAATGGGAATGGCCGGATCCGTCAGCTTCAGGTGAGGTGGCTGATCTTCTTGATGATTGGTACCCGACAGGAACACGCTGGAAAGCCGGTCGAAAATTAATTTGCCGTCAGGACGTGGATATTGGATGCGCCGGCTTTCGGACGCCTCGCGCAGACAGGCGTAATCGGGTGCGCCATGGCGCATGGTTCCGAAAAAGGAAAATCCAAAAAGCTGATTGGTCCACAGGTCCAGCCCGATCAGCGGAAGCGCCAGCCAGGTTCCCAGCTTCGACCAGAGCGGCTTGGCGTTACGCACGCGCCAGAGCTCCTTGCCCACCCAGCTCGAACGCCAGGCGTCATCATATTCGGACAGCACATCGCCCGCGCGTCCCGCCTTGAGCGCCGCGGCCGCGCACTCAGCCGCCAGCATGCCCGTTTTCATCGCATTGTGGCTCCCCTTGATGCGGGGCAGATTCATGAAGCCCGCAGCACAGCCGATAAGCGCGCCGCCCGGAAACACCAGTTTCGGGACGGATTGGTAGCCTCCTTCAGTCAGCGCGCGCGCGCCATAGCCGATGCGCTTGCCGTCCTTCAATAGCGCGGCAACGGCCGGATGGGTCTTGGCGCGCTGGAATTCCGCAAAGGGATCGAGCCATGGATTCTTGTAGTTGAGGTGGACGACGAAACCCACCGAGCAGAAATTCTCGCCCCAGTGATAGAGAAACAAGCCGCCGCCCGTTTCGCTGTCCAGCGGCCAGCCCAACCCGTGCATCACAAGGCCCGGCCTGTGACTGATCTTTGGCAGTTCCCACAGCTCCTTCAGGCCGATGCCGAACTTCTGGGGCTCTCGTCCCTCATGTAGATCGAAAGTCTGCCCCAGCACCTTGGATAGCGAGCCGCGCGCGCCTTCCGCGAACAATGTATACTTGCCGCGCAGCGCCATGCCGGGCGTGTAGCCATCCTTGTGGTGGCCATCCCTTGCCAGCCCCATGTCGCCGGTGACCACACCTTTTACGACGCCAGCCTCGAGGATCACCTCGGAAGCGGCGAACCCGGGATAGATTTCCACCCCAAGGCGCTCGGCCTCTTTGCCCAGCCACTTGCACAGGTTGGAGAGGCTGACAATGAAATTGCCCCGATTGCTCATAAGCGGAGGAAGCAGGACATGAGGCAGCGTGAAGGCGCCCTTGCTGCCGAAACAGATGAAGCGGTCTTCAGTAACTGCCGTGTCGACAGGAGCGCCCCTTTGCTTCCAGTCGGGGATAAGTTCGGTCAGCGCGCGTGGATCGATCACCGCGCCCGAGAGAATATGGGCGCCGATCTCCGAGCCTTTTTCCAGCAGACAGACACTGCTGTCCGGGGAAAGCTGCTTTAGACGGATCGCCGCCGCCAGCCCCGCTGGTCCGCCGCCGATGATGACGACGTCAAAGTCCATGCTTTCTCGGGCGATGTCGGACATGGGGCGCCTTGTTCTTTGGACTCCTTCTACACTGGCATTGACGAGGTCCAAAAGCCTAAGATCGGGCCATGCAAAGTGATCCCCTCGCCACACTCGACTGGCTGGTGGAAGCTGGTGCCGACGAAGCGATCGCCGAGGCGCCTGTGAACCGGCTGACGGCCAAGGCGCCTCCCGCCGTCCCAAAGCCGGCCACGCCGCCCATGCGTTCCCGTCCCGCGGCGGCAAGGCCAGAGGCCATTCCTGCCGCAAGCGCACCCATAGGCGACCCAATCGACACCGCGCAAAGCCTTGCGGCGGCGGCCACCAGCCTCGCGGAACTGCGCACCGCCATGGAAAGCTTCGAAGGCTGCCCGCTCAGGCGGGGCGCCACCAACACCGTCTTTGCCGACGGCACCGACCTGGCGCCGGTCATGCTGATCGGCGAGGCGCCGGGCCGCGAGGAAGACCGGGTCGGCAAGCCTTTTGTCGGGCGCGCGGGCCAGCTGTTGGACAAGATGCTGGCCAGCATCGGGCTGGACCGCACCCGCAACGCCTACATCACCAACGTGATCAACTGGCGTCCGCCGAACAATCGCAATCCCACCCCAGACGAAGCCGCCCAATGCCTGCCCTTCCTGCGCCGCCACATCGAACTGGCGCAACCCAAGCTGATAATCCTGCTGGGCGCCGTCGCGGCGCATCATGTGGTGGGCAACTCCGATGGCATCATGAAGATCCGCGGCCGCTGGATGGAGTATCGCGTGGGGGACCGGCTTGTGCCGCTGATGCCCACGCTGCATCCGGCCTATCTTTTACGCCAGCCTGCTCACAAGAAGTTCGCCTGGCGGGATCTGCAGGCAATACGGGACAGGCTTGCCGCGCTGGATTGAAAGCGGCAGGCAAGCTGGCAGAAACCAAAATAACCATAAAGAGTTGCGGGATCGCGCGACACTTGCTAACCATATGATGCCGCTCAGCTTTGGCGGCATTTGCTGTCCGGGGCGGTACGATTTTCAGGCGCGTCGCATTCACCATCGGCCTGCTGGCTGCGCTGTGCGGCTCTGCGGCGGCGGAAACGCCGGCAGCCGCGCCAGTTCAATTGCGCGCCGGACCGGCTTCGCCTCGCATCCTCAGCCCTGGCGATGTTGAACTCTATCGTCAGGTCATGGCGTCCGAGCGCGCTGGACATTATTCGCGCGCCAAGACGCTGTTTGCCAAGATCGATAATCCCCTTCTTCTGGGCTATGCCGAAGGACTGCATTTGCTGTCGGCCTCGCCCCGCAGCGTCCGGATCGGTGCCCTGAAGGATTGGCTGAGCCAGTACCGCGACCTGGCCATCGCCGATCGCATTTATCGACTGGCGGTTGCCCGTTCTACCCGCAGGGTGCGGCGCCATCACAAGCTGATTAGGGTGGCGGTCGTCACCGACATCCCCGCGCCTGCCAGCGTCGGCAGCCGTACAGGCGGATACGAGGACGTGGAATTGCCGGAACCCTATCCATCCGCGGAGGCCGGACGAAGTGTAATGCCCGCGATCCTTGCCGCCATCAAGGCAGGACAGCCCGACCAGGCGCTGGCGCTGATGCGTTCGGTGGACGCCACGCTGACGGCCACAGACCGTGCCATCCTGGCCCATCGCATTGCCGCTTCTTATCGGGCCGAGAGTCGCGATGCCGAGGCTTATACGCTGGCCGTATCGGTCTTCGACCCTGCCGTGCCACAGCTGATGTGGGATGCGGGGCTGGCCGCCTATCGCATGGGCCACTGGAAGGACGCCGAGACTCAACTGGAGAAGCTGGCGGACACGCCTGCGGCACAGGACAATCTGCGCGCCCAGGCTGCGTTCTGGGCGGCCAGGGCGCATATGCAGGATGGCGATCCGCAAAAGGTGGTGACGCTGCTCGACTTCGCCGCCGGCAAGAAACCCAGCTTCTATGGATTGATCGCCGACCGCATCCTGGGCATCGATACCCAGACCGGCTTTGCGGACGCCATCCTGAATGAGGCCGACTTCAACGACCTGATGCGCGATCCCTCGGCGCAGCGCGCCGTGGCACTTTGGCAGATCGGTGAGAGTGCTTATGTGGGGCCCGAACTCAATCGCGCCTTTGTCAACAATGACGAGCGGCTCGATCCGGCCATGGCGGCGCTGGCCCGCGATATCGGCGTGCCCAATGTAGAATTGCGCGCCAGCGAGAAGTGCGCCGCGCGCGGCATCATGCTGACGGGCCTGTTTCCCCTGCCCGCCTATAACCCCGACGGGGGTTACAAGATCGACTCCTCTTTGGTGCTGGCTTTCGCCCGCATCGAAAGCCGCTTCCAGAGCGGGGCCACGTCACCGGCCGGCGCGCGCGGCCTGATGCAGCTTATGCCGGCTACCGCCAAACATCTCGGCGTGTCCGACCTGGATTCGCTCTATGACCCCGGAACCTCGCTCTCGGTAGGCCAACGCTATATCGAACGGCTTCTGGAGCAGTTGGGCGGAAACCTGCTGGAGCTTGGCGGAGCCTATAATGCGGGCCCGTCGGCGGTGAACCGCTGGCTGACCACGAAGGCGGGCGCCAACGATCCATTGCTGTTCGTGGAAAGTATTCCGGTCTACGAGACCCGTTCCTATGTGAAGCGGCTGATGCTCTACCATTGGCTCTATCGCCGCCGCTTCGGCCAGGATGCCAGGAGCCTGGAAGACACCGCAGCGGGTGCCTGGCCGGTATATCACCCGGCACAGGGCGTCTCGGCCTCCGCGGACAGGACGCCGCTACGGCTTAGCGCCGAGACGGCACGGTAAAGTCACAGTTTCGCCAATACCGCCGAGGGTATCCTCAGGGCATGCAGCAGGCTAAGTGCAAGGCCGCGCAGCGCATTGTCCGGCGCGCGCATACTGTTCACCGCCCGGGCCCGCAAACGCACCAGGCGGCGCCGGCCGACACGGCGCACGATGTCGGCATCCTCCATGCGCAACAGGGGCCGATAGCCGCCCACCTGCCTGTAGAGTCGACGGGGCATCAGCAAGCCCTGATCGCCATATGGCAGGGCCAGCAGAACTGAACGGAGCATCGCCTTGGCTTCGGCGCGGCGGGCCTCGCCACCAAAATCCTCGAGCGCAAAACGAAACACCGCCGCCTGAGGCCGTTCCGGCATCTGCTGCTCGATGAAGGATGCTGCTTCCGCCTCCCAGCCCTTCTCCAGCGCTGTCTCAGGATGCAAGAACAACAGCCAGTCGCATTTGGCCGCCGCTGCCCCGGCCGCGAGCTGGTCAGAGCGCCGCTTGCCGGCATTGACGATGCGAGCGCCCGCCGCATCGGCGATGGCCAACGTGGCATCGCATGAGCCGCCATCGGCCACGATCACCTCGCGCACCACGCCGCGCACAGCCGCCGCAATGAGGCTGTCGAAGCAGCGCGGCAGAAACCGTTCGGCATTTGCGGTGGGTATGATGACGCTCACCATGACGTTCATATTGTTCCATAGCGCCGGGCGCGCCAGATGATTTGGGGTCGCAGCATAGGCTGCGCTACTCAGCGGACAGGCGCGGGATTTGCAGCCCCTTTCTCGACTTTTGAAGTCGTCCGCGCGGAACAGGGATTGGAAATCCCTACCCCGCCGGCGGGAGAAAAGCACCACGCCGCCTGAACCCGTTGAGATTGCAGGGGCTCCGTGGCCCCCGAAATTTTGTACTTGTTTTGTTCCGATTTGGGCGTACAGTCCTAGCTATGACTATTGTCCTCGATACTACCATCCGGCAGGAGCGCCTGAGGGGCCGCGGCGCGGTCTCCAACGCCGTGGGCCGCTACGAACGCTACGGGCGGGTTCTGATGGATGACGGCTGGAACAACAGTCGCGCCGCGCCGGCGATGCCTGTTGGCGGGCCGCCAGCGGGGGAGTTCTGGGAAGACGACAGCCTGCCGCCGCTTCGGACCGAAGTGACGCTGGATTCGACCCGCACCATCATCGCCCGGAACCAGTCGCCGGACGTTTCCTTCGACCAGTCGATCAATCCCTATCGGGGCTGCGAGCATGGCTGCATCTACTGCTTTGCCCGGCCCACCCACGCTTATCTCGGCATGTCACCGGGCGTGGACTTTGAATCACGTCTGTTCGCCAAGCCGGATGCCGCAAAGCTGCTGGCAAAGGAACTGTCGGCACCCGGTTATATCCCCAAAACCCTCGCCATCGGCACCAATACCGATCCTTACCAGCCGGTGGAGCGGACCATGCGCATCACGCGCTCGATCCTGGAGGTGCTGCGCGATTTCCGTCATCCGGTCGCCATCGTCACCAAATCGCCGCTGATCCTGCGCGACCTGGATATCCTGTCGGAGATGGCATCGATGGGCCTGGCCAAAGCGGCTTTGTCGATCACCACTTTGGATCGCAGGCTGGCGCGCGCCATGGAGCCCCGGGCGGGCACGCCACCCCGCCGGCTTCAGGCCATCCGCGCGCTGGCGGACGCCGGCGTGCCGGCGGGCGTGATGTTCGCGCCTGCCATTCCCGCTCTGAACGATCACGAGATGGAAGCAGTGCTGACCGCCGCCAGGGAAGCCGGCGCGCGCTCGGCGGGCTATGTGCTGTTGCGCCTGCCGCTGGAGATCAAGGACCTGTTCCGCGAGTGGCTGGAGGTCAATGCGCCGGACCGCGCCAAGCATGTGATGAGCCTGGTGCGCTCCATGCGGGGCGGCAAGGATTATGACGCCAACTGGAATACCCGCATGAAAGGCACCGGCCCCTATGCCGAGATGATGGCGCGCCGCTTCCATATGGCGGTGAGGCGACTGGGGCTGAACCAGCCTTCGAAACCATTGACCCTGGCCAAATTCCGCCGTCCGCCGCAAAGCGGCGACCAGCTGGCGTTATTCTGAAAAAATTTCTCCGCCCCCTGCATCCAAAGCGCGGGGATGGTGCATCTTCCCTTCCGTAACCGGCCTGGAAGGGGCATCCATGTGGCACCATGACCATTACGGCTTTGCGCTGATTTTCTGGGGCGCCATTGTCGCGATCTTCATCGCCCGCGGCTATTTCCGCAGCCAGGAACGCATCGCTCATTACCGGATGCTGGAAACGCTGGTCCAGAAGGGCCAGACGCTCGACCCCCAGACCCTGAGCGCGATCGCGCCGCGTGACGGCGACATGGGGCGCTGGGACCGCCATCAGGGCGTCGGCGGCGGCCTGATGCTGATGTGCATCGGGGTCGGGCTGGGCGTGTTCCTGTGGGCGCTAACCGGCGGCAGCGGCCTGTTCGAAGGCACCGGCGCCCCCGCATGGCTGCCCTTTGTCGGGATATTCCCGTTCATGCTGGGGCTTGGCCGCGTCCTGATGTGTGTCGCCAACAAGCCGCCCCAGACCTGACGGCGTATGCCGGCGCATGGGGCAGGACGAAACACTGGCGCTGGCCGCGGCCGGCGGGGACGCGGCGGCCTTCGCGCTGCTGGTGCGGCGCCATCAGTCGGATGTGCGTGGCCTGCTGCGGCGGCTGACGCGCGGCGATGCCGCGCTGGCCGACGACCTGGCGCAGGACACCTTCCTGGAAGCGCAGCGCAAGATCGGCCAGTTCACCGGCCGTGGCCGCTTTTCGTCCTGGCTCTATGCCATCGCCTGGTCGCGCTTCCGGATGGAGTGGCGCAAGCGCAGGCTGGAACCGCTGGACGATGTGGAAGTCGCCGCGCCGGACGCCGGCTCCGCCGCGCGGCTGGACCTGGAAAAGGCGATGGTGAAGCTGGCGCCCGCCGAACGCGCCGCGCTGACGCTGTGCTTCGCGCTGGGACAGAGCCATGAGGAAGCCGCCTTGACCATGCAGGTCCCGCTGGGCACCCTGAAATCGAATGTGGCGCGCGGCCGCGAGAGGCTGAAGACGTTGCTGGCCGGATGGGAACCATGAACCAGGATCTCGATACGCTGCTGAACACACCGCTGGCGGCGCTCGCCGATGACGGTTTTTCCAGCCGCGTGACGGCGCGGATCGCCCGGCGGGCGCGGATCGAAAACGCGCTGACCTGGGGCACGTTCGGCTTGTGCGCGCTTGTGTTGCTGGCGTTCCTGCCGATACCCACGCTCATCACCAGCCTGGTCCAGCTGGCCACGACCCCTGCCGTCGTGGTGTCCGCCGGAATCCTGGCGCTGGTCTGGGCCTGGGAACCCCGCATGTTCCGCCTCTAGCGTGTGGATGAGGCACTTGGCGGCGGTGGCGCGCGGATCGGACCGCGCTATAAGCGGGCGATGCCCCACTACATCTATGAGTCGCGCCTGCTGAAGACCCTGGACGGGCCGGTGTGCGGCGTGGACGAGGCCGGGCGTGGTCCCTTGGCCGGGCCGGTGGTGGCGGCGGCGGTGATCCTGCAAAAGGGCCGCATTCCCAAAGGGCTCAACGACTCCAAGCAGCTCGACGAGGAAACCCGCGAGACGCTGTTTCCGCAGATCATGGATATGGCCATTGCGGTCGGCGTGGGCGAAGCCAGCGTTGGAGAGATCGACCTGGTCAATATCCGCCAGGCGACGCATCTGGCGATGGCACGTGCGGTGCGTGCACTGCCTGTACCTGCCGCTTTCGCGTTGGTGGACGGGAATGACGCGCCGGCGCTTCCCTGCAAGTGTGACACACTGGTTGGCGGCGATGCGCGCAGCCTGTCCATCGCCGCTGCCTCGATCATAGCCAAAGTAACCCGGGACCGGCTGATGATACGGCTTCACGACGAGCATCCCGGCTATGCCTGGTGCCGCAACAAGGGCTATGGCACCGCCGAGCATTATGCCGGCCTGAAACGGCATGGCGTGACGGCGCATCACCGCCGAAGCTTCGGCCCCATTCATGATCTGCTCACAGGCCACAACATCTGGTATGGGGAAGAATCAGGGGACTCAATTCATAACGCACTGATTCAACAAGACTCTTGACGGGCGATTCGGCCCGAATCACTGTGATTCCGCTGTGTACATTTTGGGCGGGGCTCATGCGTTTGGAATTGGATCGGATCATTCAGGGCGATTGCATCGAAGCCATGCAAGCCTTGCCCGAAGGCAGTTGCGATCTGGTTTTCGCCGATCCGCCCTACAACATGCAGCTTCGCGGCGCCCTTCACCGGCCTGATCAGTCCAAGGTTGACGCGGTCGACGATGCCTGGGACCAGTTCACCAGCTTCGAGGAATATGACCGCTTCACCCGCCAATGGCTGACCGGGGCGCGGCGGGTGCTGAAGGACAATGGCACCCTGTGGGTGATCGGTTCCTATCACAATATTTTCCGCGTCGGCGCCATCCTGCAGGATTTGGGCTATTGGATCCTGAACGATGTGGTGTGGCGCAAAACCAATCCCATGCCCAATTTCAAGGGGCGCCGCTTCACCAATGCGCATGAGACCCTGATCTGGGCGGCCAAGCACCCTCGCCAGCAATACACCTTCAATTACGAGGCGATGAAGGCGCTGAACGACGAATTGCAAATGCGGTCGGACTGGACGCTGCCGATCTGCTCGGGCAACGAGCGCATAAGGGATGCGGACGGTCAGAAAGCACATTCAACCCAGAAGCCGGAGTCATTGTTGCACCGGGTCGTGGTGGCCTCGACCAAGCCGGGCGATACCATCCTTGATCCATTCTTCGGTTCGGGCACCACCGGTGCGGTCGCCAAGCGCCTGGGCCGCCATTTCATCGGCATCGAGCGCGAGAAGAGCTATGTCGAGGTCGCCAAGAAACGCATCGCGGCAGTCGAGCCCGCAGATGACGACGCGATCAAGGTCACCGGCTCCAAGCGGGCCGAACCACGCATCCCCTTTGGCTGGGTCGTCGAGCGTGGCCTACTGGCTCCCGGCACGGTGCTGCATGGCAGTCGCAAGCATCATCGCGCCAAGGTCCGCGCCGACGGCACGCTGGTGACATCGGACGCGACCGGCTCCATCCACAGGGTGGGCGCACTTGTGCAGGGACTGGATGCCTGCAACGGCTGGACCTTCTGGCAGTTCGAGTTGCCCGGCGGCGGCTATGCGCCGATCGACACACTGCGTCAGCGTTTGCGCGCCGAACTGGCCACCGAACTGGCCTGAGCCGCGGTATCTTTCGATCGTCGCCGCTTCGCCGCGAACAGGGGCCCGCTCTCGTCCAACCCGCGCTCAACGATTTTGCGCATCACGGTCGGCAACGCGACATCGGCCAGCGCGTCGCGTGGAATCCACCGGCCTTCGACCTTGGGACGCTTTGCGACTCGGGCGGCATAGACATCGATCTCCAGCTCGAAATGGGTAAATCCATGGCTGACGATGCCCGCGCGCTTCTGCCACTTGGCCTCGAACGGCGCCTGCCCAAGCGCAATCGCGAATGAAGGGAAATTCGCTGTCCAGTCGCCCAGCGGCGGCTGCAGCATCGATGCCAACAGCCCCTTATCCGGCCGCTTGACCAGTAGCACCGCACCCTGACGATCCGTCGCGACAAAGGCCGCCCCGCGCTTCAGAGGCCGCGCGATCTTGGGCGCCTTGACCGGCAACCGCTCCTGAATACCACCGGCACGTGCTCGGCAATCTTCCGCCCATGGACAATTTGTACAGGCCGGCCTTTTGGGTGTGCATATGGCACTGCCCAGGTCCATCAGCGCCTGCACAAAGTCTCCGGCCCGGTCAGGAATCAGCGCCTGGCACAATGCATGCAATTTCGCCTTTGCCTTGGGCATGGGCGTTTCGACGGCATAGAGTCGCGCGATTACCCGTTCGGCATTGGCATCCATCGCGGCCTGCTTCTCGTCATAAGCGATGGCAGCGATGGCACCGGATGTGTAGGCCCCCACGCCCGGGAGTTTCCGCAATCCTTCGGCCGTGTCCGGAAAGCGGCCGGCCATCTGCTCTGCCACCATCCTGGCGGCCGCGTGCAGATTGCGGGCGCGGGCGTAATAGCCCAGCCCCGCCCATGCGGCCAGGACATCGTCTTGCTTTGCCGCCGCCAGCGCTGCGACGCTCGGCCAGCGCTTGAGGAACTTGCGATAATAGCCGGCCACCGACTGGACGGTGGTCTGCTGCAGCATAATTTCCGACAACCATACACGGTAGGGCTCAGCGCGCGTACCCGCCGGTGCGCGCCAAGGCAGCACCCGTCGATGGCGGTCGTACCATGCCAGCAGCCGTGCGCTTAAAGAGGGCTGTTTCAGACTGGTTGCACGCGGCATACTACGAGCATGGCCCAGACACCCGCTGACGTACAAAGCCAATCTGACGCCCATGCACAGGAGGCACCTGCGCGGCACCGCCGCACAGTGCCTGTCTCGACCGACGCCAGTGCCGTCGGCGCCGCCGCCTTCGCGCGAGCCGGCTTCAGCGATGCCTCGTTGATCCTGCGCTGGCGCGACATTGCCGGCCCTGAAGTGGCTCGACTGGCCCAGCCGGTGAAGCTGGCCAATGGTCCTTCAGGCGGCACCCTGACATTGCGGGCGGTGCCTGGCGCCGCCCTGTTCCTCAGCCATGAGAAGCGGGCGTTGTGCGAGCGCATCAATGCTTTTCTGGGCCGGCCGGCCGTAAGCCAGATCCGCTTCAGCCAAGGCGCCCCAATAGCGCTGCCGGCTCCACCCCCGCGCCAGAAACCGCCCGGCCCCTTGCAGCCGTCCGATCCCAGTTGCCGCTACCAGGGACCGGAGGGACTGGCACACGCACTTCGGGCGCTGGCGCGGCGCCGCAGTCCCTGAAGCGTCCGTTTGCATTGGCACAGGACTCTGCCACAATTGCAAAAAGGCAGGGGAACCATGTCGCGCAAACTGATCCTGGTCCTTGGCCTGGTTGTTCTGGCCGCCGCCGGCACCTGGTATTTCTGGGGTACCTCCAAAGCCGTTTCGCCTGCAGAATCTGCGCCGAAAACAAGTTTCGAAGTGCTGCCGCAGGATCACGTTCAGGGTAATCCCAAAGCGAAAGTGGTCCTGATCGAATATGCCGCCCTGACCTGTCCCCACTGCGCGATGTTCAACCGGCAGGTGATGCCGCAGATTCGCAAAAACTATATCGACACCGGAAAGGTTCTTTACGTCTTTCGACTGTACCCCCGCATGCCGGAAGACAGTGCCGCCGAACGGCTGGCGCGCTGTGTACCAAAGGACCGTTATTTTCAAGTGATCGATCTTCTCTTCGACAACCAGCAGCATTGGGATCCGGAATTTGGCGTGCTGGACGTTCGGGGCGGACTGACAAATGTCGGCCAGATCGCGGGCCTGAGCCGCGAACAGATAGACAAGTGCCTGGCCGATTCTTCCGAGGATGCCCGTATCAACGCCGCAGCGCAGGAGGGGGCGGCCCGCTACAACATCACTGGCACCCCTACCCTGGTCATCAACGGCAAAGCCCAGCCGTCGGGCGGGCTTCCTTATGAATCGCTGGCGCCGCTGCTGGATCAGGCGGGCGCTCGCTGAATCTTCCTGCAAATCCAGTAGCTTGCACCCGAAAGACCCGACTCATTGAACCGGGGGGCCAAACTCTGCGAAAACCCACCAAACCAAGTCGGAGAATCACTCGTGTCGCGCAAAACCTTGCTGATCGTGGGCGTGGTCGTTCTGGCCGTGCTGGGCGCCGTGGCCTGGTATGCCATGTCGGGCTCGTCTTCCGACACCCCTGCGACGGCATCGGGTAAAAACTATGAGATCTATCCGACCGACCGGACCCTGGGGAATCCGAAATCCAAGGTGGTACTGATCGAATACGCCGCGCCAAGCTGCCCGGTCTGTGCGGCCTTTAATGCCCAGTCTTTCGGGCGCCTCAAGACTCAGTACATCGACACGGGCAAGATTTTCTATGTTTTCCGCGTGTTTCCCCTGCGCCCGGACGACGGGGCGGCCGAGAAGATCGCCCGCTGTCTGCCTGAGGATAAGTATTTCGACTTCATTGACCTGCTATTCCGGAATCAACCTCAATGGGACGTGGAGTATGGGGTTACAGACGTTCATGGCGGACTCGTGCGGCTCGGGCGAATTGCCGGCATGACTGCCCAGCAGGTCGACCAGTGCATTGCCAACAAAGCTGAGGATGAACGCATCAACAAAGTCGCGAGCGATGGCGAGGCCAAATACAACATCACCGGCACGCCGACTTTCATTCTGAATGGCGTGTCACAGGGATCGGGCAACATTCCGTTCGAGACCATGTCGAAACTCTTGGACAAGGCGCTCGCCGAACAGAAATAGGCGAGCGAGCAGCGCAAAGGCGGCGCAGATTCGTTGAAGTTCACAAGGCTCAGACTTTCCGGATTCAAATCCTTCGTTGAACCAACGGAGCTATTTATCGAGCCCGGCCTGACCGCCGTGATCGGTCCGAACGGTTGCGGCAAATCCAATCTTTTCGACGCCATGCGCTGGGTGATGGGCGAGACCCGCCCCTCCTCCATCCGCGGAAGCGAGATGGACGATGTGATCTTCTCCGGCAGCGCGGGGCGGCCGGCCCGCAATGTGGCCGAGGTCACCCTGTTCGTCGACAATACCGATCGCACCGCCGGCGGCGCCTACGCTGAATTCGACACCATCGAGGTGTCGCGCCGCATCGAGCGCGAAGCGGGCAGCGTCTATCGTATCAATGGCCGCGACGTGCGCCAGCGCGACGTGCAGATTTTCTTCGCCGATGCCTCGTCGGGCGCCGGCTCTACCGCCTTTGTGCGCCAGGGCCAGATCGGCCTTCTGATCAGCCAGAAGCCGCTGGCACGCCGCGCCATCCTGGAAGAAGCCGCCGGCATCGGCGGCCTGCACCAGCGTCGCCATGAGGCGGAGCTACGCCTGCGCGCCGCCGAAACCAACCTGTCGCGGCTGGAAGACGTCATCCGCGAGGTGGAAGGCCAGCTGGCAAGCCTCAAGCGCCAGGCTCGCCAGGCCGCCCGGTACCGCAACCTGTCCGGCCATATCCGCAAGGCCGAGGCGCTGGCTCACCATTTGCGGTGGATCGCCGCCGAAGCCAAGGCTGCCAGTGCAGCGGAAGAACTGACGGCCGCTGCTACCAATGTCGCCAGCGCCACCGAGATCGCTGCGCGGGCCTCCACCGCACAAAGCGAGGCTGCCGCGCTGCTGCCACCGCTGCGCCAGGCAGAAGCCGAAAAGGCAGCTGCCCATCATCGCCTGATCGCCCAGCGCGAACAGCTTGACGCCGAGGAGGCCCGCGCCCGCGAAGCGGCCCAGCGCGTGCGCCAGCTCATTGCCCAAGGGGAAACCGATGCGGCGCGCGAACAGGCATTGGAGCAGGATGCGCAGACCGCCCTCACCCGCCTGTCCGGTGAATTCGAAACGCTGACCGCCGCCGATGCTCGCGCCGGTGACGATATGCGTGCCGCCGAATCCCTGGCGGCGCAATTCGCCCAGACGCTGGCGGACGCCGAGCAGCTGCTGGAGAAACTCACTGCCGAACTGGCTGACTGGAATGCCCGCAAGGCCAGCCTGGAGCGCGGCCGTGACCTGGCTTCGGCGCTGGTGGAGACGAGCACGGGCCAATTGTCCGACGCGCAGGCGCGGCTGGACCGCGCCCTGGAAGCGGCCAAGGACGCGCCCGACGTGCATGCGGCGGAAGCCGAGACCGAGCGCGCCCGCGCGGTCTCGGAAAGCGCCCGTGCCGCCGCCGCAACCGCCCGTACCGTCCGCAGCGATGCCGAGGCGGCCGAGTTGGCGGCGCGCGACCCGCTGGAAGTGGCTGAGCGCGAAGTGCAGCGCCTGTCCGCCGAAGTGAAGGCCCTGGGCGATCTGTTGCATCCAGAGGGCGAAGGATTGTTCCCGCCGCTGGTTGATGCAGTCAACGTGCAGTCCGGCTATGAAGCCGCGCTGGCCGCGGCCCTGGGCGAAGACCTGCAGGCACCACTGGATGACTCCTCGCCCCATCATTGGCGCGATCTGGGCGCGTTTGAGTTCGATGCCAGTCTTCCCGAGGGAAGCAAGCCGCTGAGCAATTTTGTCCAGGCTCCATCGGCGCTCGCCCGCCGGCTGGCAATGACCGGCCTGGTATTCCCCGACCAGGGTGCGGAGCTGCAAAAACAGCTGAAGCCCGGTCAGTGCCTGGTGTCGCCGCGCGGCGACCTATGGCGTTGGGATGGCTTTGTCGCCAGCGCCGATGCGCCTTCACCCTCGGCCATCAGGTTGGCGCAGCGCAACCGCTTGACACAGCTGGAAAGCGAAGCCGCCGCCGCGCGCGAGATTCGAGCCGCGCGCTTCGCCGAATATTCCGCCGCCCGCGACGCCGCCAATGCGGCGCGCGAAGCAGTGCGCGCCGCCGAGGGCGACGAGCGCAGGGCCGAACAGGCCCTGATTGCGAGCCAGGACCTGGCCGCCCGCGCAGCCCGCGCCGCTGCCGAACGCGCCTCGCAACTGGCCTCGCTGGAAGCGGAGATCCGCCGGCTCACCCAGTCCGTCGAAGCCGCCGAAGAGTCACGCGCCCAGGCGATCGCCGGACTGGACGAACTCGGCGACGGCGTAGCCCTGAACCAAGAGGTGGCTGACGCGCGCGGAAAGACTGCCGAAGCACGCACCGCGAGCACAGAAGCCCGTGCGAACCTGGAATCGCTGCGGCGTGAAGTGGACGGCCGCCGCAGCCGCCTGAGAGCAATCGCCGAGGAACAAGGGCGCTGGGAGCAACGGCGCGCCGCCGCCGCCGACAAAATGGCCGAGTTGGCGCGCCGGCAGCAGGAGTTGGCCGTCGAGCTGAATACCGCCGAGAAGGTGCCCGAAGAGATCGCCCAGCGCCGGGGTGCGCTGATGGATGCCATCGCCCTGGCGGAAGCCGCGCGCCATGAGGCGGCCGATGCCCGCCAATCGGCCGAAAACATGCTGGCCGAGGCCGATAAGGAAGCCAAGAACGCCGATGCCATCCTGTCGGCGGCGCGCGAGGAGCGCGCCCGCGCCCAGGCGTTGTCGGAAGCCGCGGCCCAGCGCATCGAGGAGCTGAAGACCCGGATCCAGGACGAACTGGAATGTTCGCCGGCCGAATTGGCAGAACGTGCCGAGATCAGGGAAGGCGAGGAACTGCCTCCACTGGAACAGGCGGAAAAACGTGTCGAGCGACTGAAGCATGAGCGTGAACAGCTTGGCGGCGTCAATCTGCGCGCCGAGGAGGAAGCCGCCGAACAGGAAGCGCGCATGGCTGCGCTTACCGCTGACCGTGACGACCTGACCGGGGCCATCGAGCGCTTGCGACGCGGCATCCAGAGCTTGAACCGAGAAGGTCGCGAACGTCTGCTGGCTTCATTCGAGAAAGTGAACCAGAACTTCCAGGAACTGTTTACCAAGCTGTTTGAAGGCGGCGAGGCGCGCCTGACTTTCACCGAATCTGAGGATCCACTGGAAGCAGGCCTGGAAATATTCGCCCGTCCACCAGGCAAACGGCTGCAGAGCCTGGCGCTTCTGTCGGGCGGCGAACAGGCGCTGACAGCAATGGCGTTGATCTTCGCGGTGTTCCTGGTCAATCCCGCGCCCGTCTGCGTACTGGACGAAGTTGATGCCCCGCTGGACGATGCCAATGTCGAGCGCTTCTGCAAAATGCTGGCCGAAATGACCAGGATGTCGGGTACCCGTTTCCTGGTCATCACCCACCACGCCCTGACGATGAGCCGTGTGGACCGGCTGTTCGGCGTGACCATGGCTGAGCGCGGTGTCAGCCAGCTTGTGTCAGTCTCCCTCTCGGAGGCCGAGAAGATCGCTGCCGAATAACCCGGCTTTCGCGCTGACTCGCGAGCCTGTTCGCGGCTGCGGCGGGGAACCCCGCGCGACATAATGCGCGCGGGGAATTTCTTCAGCTTAATCAAACGGTTGGAAAAATTCTGTCTTTCTTGACACCCAATAGGGCCAACCCTATGGTCCGCGCGCCTTCGAAGCGCCGCGAAGGCCGGATTTTCGGTTGTTTTCGGACTTTGGGAGACGGTTTTGACGGCTCCGGACCCGGACAAACTCACTGATCTGGGCAAGCGGCTCGACGAGCTTCAGACACGGCGCGCGGCCGGACGGCAGTCCGCGCCGCCCGGCCAGTCGAGCATCGCGTTCCGCTTCGCGACCGAGATGGTTGCGGCGCTGATCGTGGGAGGCGGCCTGGGTTGGGGAATCGACTGGCTTTTCGGCCATTTCGGATTTCACACCCGCCCGGCCTTCTTGATTGTGTTTTTTGTGCTGGGCGCGGCTGCGGGCATCCGCAATGTGACGCGCGCGGCCGCCGAGATAAACGCCGAGATCGCCCGGGCCCACGCCAAGGCACGATCGGATGAGGAGAAATAGTCCGTGGTCCTGAACCCGATGGAGCAGTTCTCCGTCAAGCCGCTGATCGCGGATCCGGTGCTGCGTATCGCCGGCCATCCCATCTATTTCACCAACCAGTCCCTGTTGATGGTGATCGTGACAGTGGCGGCTTCGCTGTTCCTGACGCTGGCGGTCAAGCCGGGCCGGCTGGTGCCCACGCGCGGCCAGTCTATGGCGGAACTGTCCTACGAATTCGTCGCCAACATGATCCACTCGGCGAGCGGCGAGGACGGCCTGAAATTCTTCCCCTTCATCTTCACCCTGTTCATCTTCATCCTCTTCTCCAATTTCTTCGGCATGGTGCCCGGCAGCTTCACCGTCACCAGCCAGATCGCGGTGACCTTCGCGCTGGCGCTTCTGGTGATCTTCATCGTGATCGTTACCGGCTTTGCCAGACACGGTATCGGATTCCTCAAATTGTTCGTGCCGCATGCCCCCTGGTACCTGCTGATCCTGCTGGTGCCGATCGAGGTGATTTCGTTCCTCACCCGCCCGATCAGCCTTTCCGTGCGACTTTTCGCCAACATGCTTGCCGGCCACACCATGCTGGCGGTATTCGGCGGCTTCGTCGTCTCGCTGGGGGCGGCCGGCGGCATCTTCACCGGGCTCGCCATTGCGCCCATGCTGCTGATCGTCGCGATCATGCTGCTGGAGCTGCTGGTTGCCTTCCTGCAGGCCTATGTCTTCGCGATCCTGACCTGCATCTATCTCAACGAAGCGCTTCACCTCCACGATCACCACTGAACCAACGAAGGGATTTATAAAATGGAACTTGCAGCTGCAAAGATGATTGGCGCGGGCATCGCCTGTATCGCGCTGGTCGGCGCCGGCATCGGCATCGGCAACGTGTTCGGCAGCTATCTGTCGGGCGCCCTGCGCAATCCGGGGGCGGCCGCCACCCAGACTACCAACCTGCTGCTTGGCTTTGCGCTGTGCGAAGCGACCGGCCTGTTCGGCCTGGTCATCGCCCTGATCATCCTGTTCACGTAATAGACACTGATGGCCGAAGAAGCGCCCCACACCGCCGCGACGACGGAAGCTCCGCATCAGGGCGGCTTTCCGCCGTTCGACACGACCACCTTTCCCAGCCAGCTTTTCTGGCTGGTGGTGACGTTCGCGTTCCTGTTCACGGTGTTGTGGAAGGTGGCGGGGCCGCGTATCAACAGCGCGATCACGCAACGCCGGCGCGCGATAAACGGCGCCATCGCGGGGGCAAATGCCGCCCGCAGCGACGCCGAAGCGGCGGAAGCGGCCTATCGCACGGCGTTGGCCGGAGCGCGCGCCCGCGCCTCGGCGCTGGCGGAAGAAAACCGCCAGGCGATGAATGCCGAGATCGCCAAGGCCAAGGCGGAGGCCGACGCAAGGGCTGCCGCCGCGATGGCCGAGGC
>DASTRG010000015.1:0-21069 GCA_035761325.1 Rhizomicrobium sp.
AACGCGTTGCGGCCCGAAAAGTTCCCCTCACTTGCGACTGTCCCCGTCCCGCCCTGACAATCAGCCGGGAACGAGGCCGCGATCCTTCAGCATGGGCCCGATGTCGGGGTCCTTGCCGTAGAAGGCACGGAACATGGGCCCGTAATCCTCGGTATGGCCCTTCGACAGGATCAGGTCGCGGAAGCGCTGGCCGTTCTGGCGTGTCAGCCCGCCATGGCGGGTGAACCAGTCATAGGCGTCGTCGTCGAGCATGACCGTCCACTGATAGGCATAATAGCCGGCGGCATAGCCGTTGGCCCAGATGTGCAGGAAATAGCTGGAGCGATAACGCGGCGGCACATCGGGAAAATCGGTGCCGCTCTGTTTCAGCGCTTCGGCTTCGAAGGCATCGACGTCAGGCTTGGGGCTGCCCGGCTTGAGCATGTGCCAGGCCATGTCCAGTTCGGACGCCGCCAGCAGCTCGCCCAGCGCATAGCCCTGGCCCCAGGTCTGGGATTTGCGCAGCTTTTCCACCAGCGCCGGCGGGATCGGCGCGCCGGTCTTGTAGTTGACGGCGAAATGGCTGAGGACCTCGGGATAAAGCGCCCAGTGCTCGTTGAACTGCGAGGGGAATTCGACAAAGTCCCGCGCCACGTTGGTGCCCGAGACGAAGGGATAGGTCTGATCGGCGAAGAGGCCGTGCAGCGCATGGCCGAATTCATGGAACATGGTGGTGACGTCGTCGAAACTGAGCAGCGCAGGCTGGCCCGGCGCCGGCTTGGTGAAGTTGGCGACATTGAACACCACCGGCTTGGTGCCGAGCAGCTTGGACTGGCCCACGAAGTTGCTCATCCAGGCGCCGCCCGCCTTGTTGTCGCGCTTGAAATAATCGAAATAGATCAGCCCCAGGGGGCTGCCGTCCTTGTCGAACACCTCGAACACCATCACGTCCGGCTGATAGACCGGTATGTCGTGGCGCTGCCTGAAGGTGATGCCGTAGAGCTTGTTCGCCGCATAGAAAACGCCGTCACGCAGCACCTTGTTCAGCTCGAAATAGGGCTTGAGCGCGGATTCGTCGACGTCATAGCGTTCCTTGCGCACTTTTTCGGCATAGCGCTGCCAGTCCCACGGCTCCAGCTTGAAATGCTTTCCGTCCCTGTCGATCGCCTGCTGGATCAGTTTGGCTTCCTCGGCGGCCTTGGCGCGGGTTGCCGGCACCAGCGCGCCGATGAATTTCTGCACCGCCTCGGGGGTGCCGGCCATCTGGTCGTAGAGCACATAGGCGGCATAGTTGGGATAGCCCAGCAGCTTCGCCTTCTCGGCGCGGATCACCGCCAGGGTCTGGATGATGCCGCGCGTATCGTTCCTGTCGCCGCGCTCGGTGCGGGTCCAGCTCTTGTTGAACAGCTTTTCGCGCGTGTCGCGGTCGGCAAGGTCGGTCAGCAGCGGCTGCTGCGTGGTATTCTGCAGCGCAATGAGATATCCGCCCTTCATGCCGCGCTCCTGGGCGGCGTGGGCGGCGGTGGCGATTTCGCCGTCCGAAAGCCCTTCCAGGGCCGCCTTGTCGCCGAGCGCAAGCGCCGCGTCCTTGGTGCCGGCCACCAGCCGCTGCTGGAACTCCGCCTGAAGCGAAGCGTCCTCTTTGTTGATCTCCTTCAGCCGCGCCTGGTCGGCCGCCGCCAGGTTGGCGCCGGAGTGGATGAACTGCTGGTAATAGAGCTTGAGTACCTGCGCCGCCTCCGGGTCCAGCTTCAGGCTGCCGCGCTTCTCGTAGAGTGCCTTGACCCGCGCAAACAGTTTCGGATTGAGGAAGATGGCGTCCTGGTGGGCCGCCAGCCGGGGCGCTTCGGCCGTCTGCACCTTGTCCAGTGTCGGGTTGGTGTTGGCCTGGACCACCGCATAGAAAGTCTCCAGCACGCGGTCGAGCATGCGGCCCGACTTTTCCAGCGCCACAATGGTGTTGTCGAATGTCGGCGCCGCGCTCTGGTTGGCGATGGCCAGGACCTCGGCCATCTGACGGCGCATCCCTTCCTCGATCGCGGGCTGATAGTCGCTGTCGCGGATATTGCGGAAATCCGGCGCCTGGAACGGCAGCGTGCTTGCATGGGCGAACGGATTGGGACGGGAGGGCGCCTTGGATTTCTCGGATGGGCCACAGCCCAGCACCAGCAGGCAGGCAGACAGCAGCGCCGGATTACGAAAGCGAATGGTCATCGGGAAGTCTCGCCAGAAACCTCCCGGACTATGGCAAGACGCGCGCCGGATGCAAAGTGGCGTCGGCCCTACGACAGCCCGCCCACCGCGCGGATGGCCGACCGGACGATCTCCAGATTCTCGCTGAGCGCCTGATAGCGGTCGCCGATCTTGATCACGGTCTTTACCGCATCGCCATATTCGCCCGGCAACGGCGCGCGCACCTGATCGACCTTGGCGGCATCGACGCGCACGGTGCTGCCGTCGGGCCGGGTGAATTTTACCAGCGCCGTGTTGCGCCCGGCCCCGCCCTTGCCCAGCACGCCGGCCCCGCCCTTGCCCAGCACCGTGGTGATGTGCCCGACATATTTGCGGGTCTCCGCCGGCAGGCTGGCGCCGTGCTGCAGATGATCGTCGACACGGCCGGGGCCTGCATTGTAGGCGGCGAACATGGCCGGAAAACCATAACGCTTCTGCAACCAGCGCAGATAGGCGGCGCCCGCGAATATGTTGTCATGCGCGTCGAAGGGATTGGCGCCCAGTTTGTACTGCGCCGCCATCTCCTCGTATGTGTCGGACTGGACCTGCATCAGCCCCATCGCGCCGGCGCTGGAGACGATCGGGCGGCCCGGCGCCATCATCGTGCGCCCGCCGCTCTCCCGCTGCATGACGGCGCGGATCCAGGATTTGGGCACATGGAATTTGCGCGACGCCTGGCCGATCAGCGTGTCCCAGCGGCTCATCAGCTGTGCCGGGCTCATCGCCGCTTCCCTGTCATAGGCCGAAGGCGCGGCCGGCTGCGGCGTGACCACCACGCTTTCGACCACGGCGGGCCTCGCCGGCGCCGGCTGCGCACCGTCATCATCCATGCGCACGCGCGGCATCATCAGCGCCGCAACCGTAAGCAGCACGCCCAGCATCAGCATGGGCCGGATGTCGAGGGAGGTCGCTGTGGCCGATCGGACAATCCCGGAATCGGACAGCACGGAATCGGAATTGGACAATTACGTCTCCATTTCGATTTCGGAACTTCGCGGATCGGAAGAGAACCGGGGCGCTCTCGAAATTTCTGCTGACGAAGCGGAACCAAACGGCGCGCGCTTCACATGCCCCCAGTTGCCAGCGAGATAGCGGGCCCGTCCGGCAAAAGCAAGCCGCAACTTCGGGAACCGGTCAGCGGTATTGCGATTGCGCGTCGCGCAAATGCCGGATAAGCGCGGCGATATCGCCATGACTGCGCGCCAGGACAGCGGCAAATTCATCGCGTTCGGCCAGACCAAGCCATATGCCCGCAACCGCGATATCCACCAACACCGGCTTTGGTCCGTCGCTGCGCACCCGGAAATCCACCTCCGCCGGATTGTCGCCCGTCAGCATGGTGGAGACGATGTCGTCGCCCGGCGCGCGCTGGCGCGATCCGGTCACCTTGAGAGTCTGCCCGGAATATTGCGCGAAATAGGACTGGTAGACCGCAAGGCTGTAATCACGAAAGGCATCGACAAAGGCATCGATCTGCCCGGGAACGGCGCCGTCGGCATATTTGCCCAGAAGGAAGATCGCCACCCGCCGCATGTCGGTAAGACCCAGCAGGAATGTGGCGAAGCGGCTGCGCCGTTCGGCGGCGCTGAGCGATCTGTCGTTCAGGATATCGAAGCCGCGCTGGATGTTGTCGGCGATGAAGCTTTCGGCGGCGCCGGCCGCGGCCGCGGCCGTGGCGGTGAGCGCTAACGGCGCGGCGGCGAGCGCCGCGGCAATGATGGTCCTGCGTTTCAGCAAATCGGTTTTCCCTGTCTGATGATGCCCCGCCGGTATCTCTGCCTAGCGGGCCGAAACGGCGGAAATGGGGCCGTGATGCGGCGCATCAAAACAAGCGGTGCGGCAGGCGGCGTGGAATCGCGCCATTGCCCTGCGAAACATTGTGACGAATTCATCCATCAACCCTGCGGCAAAGCGGGCCTGTGACGCTGGCCCCGGGGAACCGCCGCTGCTACGCTGCGCGCCGGAAAACGTCCGAAAACGGACGAAGGGGGAGGAGAAATCAACATGAGGATCCACCGGCTCGCCACGGCGAGGGCCGCGGCACGCAACCTCGCGGCCATGGGCGTCATCGCCGTCATGGGGATCGCCCCCCAACAGGCTGCCGCCCAGACCCAGGCGCGCGCCACCAATCCCGGCAACAAGGCTACCGTGGCCTGGGCCGCCAAGCCCGCGACACTGGCGCCTTACAAGGCGCCCAACAAACTTGTCTATCGCCTTGCCGATGTGCTGGCCGCCCATAAGGGTCAGGCAAACTGGCAGCAGAAAGTCTTTCTCAGCCGCGATTTCGAAGGCGACTGGATATCGATGGCGCCCGGCGGGAAGACCAAGACCATGTTCTATGCCGACGACCGCGTCTTCTGGGTGGTGCAATCGGGCGCCATGAAGGTCACCATCGAGGGGCAGGAGCCCTTCGTCGCCACCAAACACTTCCTGGTGCAGGTGCCCAAGCGGCTGCAGTACAGCATCGAGACGGTAGGCGATGAACCGGTGCTCTATTTCCAGATGAAGCCGGCAGGCGAAGCACCCGACTATCCGCTGAGCGAAACGCCCACGCCCGTGCCCGGCGTGAAATACATCAAGGCCGCCTATACCGGCCGCGGCACCTATGACGACATCAATGTGCCCTATGTCGATTTCGAAAAGGACATCGTGCGGGACGGCAAGAAGCGCGGCGTGTGGATTCGCGACGATCACACCTATGTCACCATCCTGCGCTCGCAGAAGGGCACGCCCACGCCGCCCGATACCGAGTGGGGCCACTACCACGCCAACTTCCCGGAGATCTGGCTGGTCGTCGAAGGCACCCAGCAATTCCTGGTGGAAGGCGAAAAGCTGATCACCGTGCATGACGGCGATCTCGTCGCCGCGCCCACCGGGCGCTGGCACCGCGCAACCCCGGCGGGCGATGGCCCATCCACCCGCCTTGCCTATATCCCCCGCCCCGACAACCTTCACTGGTACCAGCCGCAGAAGGCCGAGGGCGGAAACTGATCGCAAAGGAGAGACATGTGACCAATCGAATTCTTCCCGCGCTGGCGCTCGTCGTGATGACGGGCATTCCGGCCTTCGCGGCCCAGTCCAGCTTCCAGACCAATCTGGGGCCGATGCCGCTGGACGATGAGACCAAGGCCGTCATCGCCGGGCGCGGCGAGGCCACCGCCGTGCTCGACGGCAATACGGTGACGGTGAAGGGCAGCTTCCACGGTCTTCCCTCCAACGCCACCGAAGCGCACATCTTCACCTCGCCGGTGGCGGGCGTGCCGGGCAAACAGATCCTGGACCTGGATGTGACCAAGGCGACGTCGGGCACCATCGCGGGCACCTTCAGGCTGTCCGCGCAGCAGGCGAAAGACCTTCGCACCGGCAAGCTCTACATCCAGATCAACAGCGAAAAGGCGCCGCCGGGCTATTCCTGGGGCCCCAAAGGCACGCTGTGGGGCTGGCTTTTCCCCGCCCATGAGACGGCCGGCCAGGACGTGCCCCAGCAGGGCCACTGGTTCATTCCCCAGCTCGACACGCCGAAGAACTGACCTGCCCGATACGACGACAAGGAATCGATGACATGCTGAAAAAGACGGGATTGCTTCTTGGCGCCGCCGCCGGCGTTGCCCTGGCCGGCGCGATGGCCATCGGCGCGTTCGCGCAAGGCGCCGCGGGTCCCTTCACCCAGGCGCAGGCCGATGCCGGCCGCCAGGCCTATAACGACAATTGCGCCATCTGCCACCAGAACGACCTGTCGGGCGCCACCGACGCGCCGCCGCTGGCGGGCGACGCCTTCTTCGGCGCCTGGAAGGGCCGCAGCACCGAGGCGCTGTACAGCAAGATTCACGCGACCATGCCGGCGGGACGCGGCGGCAGCCTGGACCAGGAGACATACCTCGATATCGTCGCCTATATCCTGCACGCCAACGGTGCCAGGGCCGGCACCACCGCCTTCACGCCCACCACCGATGCCGCCATCGGCTCCATCGCCACCGGCAAGCTGGCCGATGACGTGCTGCATCCGCCCGCTGCCGCGGCGCCGGCGCGCGGGCCCCGCGCGGCCGATCCCAATGTCGCCACCTCGGCCGGCTTTGCCCGTCCCGGGCAGACGGTGCGCTACGGAGATCCCGGCCGTTTCCGGCTTCCCACCAGGCTGGGCCTGTCGCTGAAGGGCGACATCCAGAACTATGTTCCCGTCACCGACGAGATGCTGCGCAATCCGCCGGACGGCGACTGGCTGATGTTCCGCCGCAACTACCAGGGCTGGAGCTACAGCCCGCTCAGCCAGATCAACACCGACAACGTCTCCAAGCTGCAGCTGAAGTGGATGTGGTCGATGCCCGAGAACGGCACGATGGAGGATACGCCCATCGTCCATGACGGCATCATGTACATGTGGGGCGTCGGCAACGTCATCCAGGCGCTGAACGCCAAGACCGGCGAGCTTCTGTGGGAGAACCGGCTGGGTCCGGCCCCCACCAGCGCCGGCCCCGGCCCCTCCAGCGTCGAGACCCGCTCCATGGGCCTTTGGGGCACCAACGTCTATGTCGCCACGCCGGAAGGCTGGGTCTATGCGCTGGACGCGCGCACCGGCGAAGAAGTGTGGAAGACCAAGATCAATCCCAAGGAAGGCGTCGCCCGCTCCACCGGCGGCGTCATCATCATCAACGGCAAGGTGCTGGTGGGCATGACCGGCTGCGGCCGCCCCAAGAACGGCGACCATTGCTACATCAGCGCCTATGACGCCAAGACCGGCAAGCGCGACTGGAAATTCACCACCGTGGCCCTGACCGGCCAGCCAGGCGGCGATTCCTGGGGCGGCAAGCCGGACGATGAGCGCATGGGCGCGGAGACCTGGATCGCGGGCACCTACGATCCGGAGCTCAACACCACCTACTGGGGCACCGCCCAGGCCAAGCCGTGGCGGCGCGACCTGCGCGGCACCGGCACCGGGGCCACCGACTACGCCAACTCCACGCTGGCGCTCGATCCCGACACCGGCAAGCTGAAATGGTGGCACAACCACGCCCCCGGCGAGACCTTCGACCTGGACGAAGTGTTCGAGCGCGTGCTGGTGGACCATGGCGACCAGAAGTCGCTTCTGACCATCGGCAAGGCAGGCATCCTGTGGAAGCTGGATCGCGTCACCGGCAAGTATCTCGATCACGCCGAGACCGTGTTCCAGAACGTCTTCACCAGGATCGACCCGAAGACCGGCACCCCCACCTATCGCAAGGACATCATCGACCAGAAGGTGGACCAGTGGCTGTCATCCTGTCCCGGCCCCGAAGGCGGCCATGACTGGCAGGCGACCAGCTATCACAAGCCCAGCGACACGCTGATCATCCCGCTCTCGCAATCCTGCATCTTCATGCTGGGCAACGGCTCGGAGACCTATTTCGAGATGCCGGGCAGCGACGGCAATATGGGGCGGCTGTCGGCCTATCGTGCCGCCGACCTCAAGCCGCTCTGGTCCTTCCAGCAGCGTGCGCCCTTCCTGACCGGGGTCGTCTCCACCGCGGGCAATGTCGCCTTCGTGGGCGACTTCGACCGCGTCTTCCGGGCCATCGATGTCAGGAACGGCAAGACGTTGTGGACCACCCGCCTGGGCACCACGGTCCAGGGCTATCCGGTCAGCTTCATGGTGGACGGCAAGCAGTACATCGCCGTCACCACCGCGCTGGGCGGCGGCAGCCCGCAGCTCAAGCCCGGCACCATGCTGACCGAGGTGCACCGTCCCATCACGGGCTATGCGCTGTTCGTGTTCGGCTTGCCGGACGAGAAGTAAGGGCCAAACCGGCCTTCGGGCAGAAAGATGCGGAAATGACGCAGGGGCGCCGCGCCAGCGGCGCCCCTAACTATTTGAAAGAACATGGTTTTTCGCCGCAGGCGCGGCCACCTTGACGGATGGGCCCGACCATAGCAAGCAGGGCGCGCAAAACCGTCATGGGCCCAAAAGGGGGGCATCCTTGCTGCGCTATTTCCAGGCCCTGATGCCGCGCGAGGAGAAATTCTTCGGTCTCTTCAACCGCCACGCCCGTACCCTGGTGGACGGCGCGATCGCCATGCGCGACCTTCTGGAAGGCGGCCCCGGCGTGGCCCAGGCCTGCGCCCGCATCGTGACCCATGAGAACGAGGCCGACGCCATCGCCCGCGAGGTGCTTGTGGGCGTGCGCCGCTCCTTCATCACCCCTTTCGACCGCGGCGACATCAAGGACCTGATCGGCCTTTTGGACGATTCGATCGACCAGATGCAGAAGACCGCCAAGGCCATCACCCTTTTCGAGGTGACGGCGTTCGAGCCCTCCATGCGCCAGATGGCCGACATTATCCTGCGCTGCGCCGAACTGACGGTGGAGGCGGTCGAGCTTCTCGGCTCGATGCGCGAGAATTCCGGCCGCATCAACGCCATCACCGAAGAAATCACCCGGCTGGAGGAACAGGCCGACGAGCTGAACGATGCCGGCATCAAGGCGCTCTACCTGGCGCACAAGAGCGGGGACGCGATGGGCTTCATTGTCGGCAGCGAAATCTATCGCCACCTGGAAAAGGTCGTGGACCGCTTCGAGGACGTCGCCAACCGCATAAGCGGCATCGTCATCGAGCAGGTGTAGGGCCTTTACATGACCCTGATCGTCATCCTGATCGCGGTCGCGCTGATCTTCGATTTCCTCAACGGCCTGCACGATGCGGCCAATTCCATCGCCACCATCGTCTCCACCCGGGTCCTGTCGCCGCGCTATGCCGTGGCCTGGGCCGCCTTCTTCAACTTCATCGCCTTCGCCGTGTTCGGCCTGCATGTCGCCGCCACTGTCGGCACCGGCATCGTCGCGCCCTCCATCATCTCCGACCAGGTGATCTTCGGCGCGCTGATGGGCGCCATCGCCTGGAACATCATCACCTGGCTGGCCGGCATCCCCTCATCCTCTTCCCATGCCCTGATCGGCGGCCTGGTGGGCGCGGGCGTCTGCAAGGCCGGCTGGAGCGCCGTGATGTGGCACGGCCTGGGCATGACCGTGTTTGCGATCGTGCTGTCGCCTTTCACCGGCTTCGTTCTGGCGCTGCTGCTGGTGCTGTTCTTCTCCTGGGCCTTCGCGAAGGCAACGCCCACCCGGGTGGACAAGCTGTTCCGCCACATCCAGTTCGTGTCGGCCAGCGCCTACAGCCTGGGCCATGGCGGCAACGACGCCCAGAAGACCATGGGCATCATCGCCGCCCTGCTGTTCGCCCACGGCTTCGAGGGCGGCGACTTCCATGTGCCGCTCTGGGTTGTGCTGGCCTGCCAGGCGGCGATGGCGCTGGGCACGATGGCGGGCGGCTGGCGCATCGTTCGCACGATGGGCGCGCGCATCACCCGCCTGACGCCGTTCCAGGGTGTCTGCGCCGAGACCGCCGGCTCGATCACCCTGTTCATGGCGACTTTCATGGGGATTCCCGTCTCCACCACCCATACCATCACCGGCGCCATTGTCGGCGTGGGCGCCGCGCGCCGCGTCACCGCCGTACGCTGGAACGTGGCCAAGGACATCGTGGTGGCCTGGATCATCACCATGCCGGCGGCCGGCCTTATCGCCGCCGCATTCTATTTCCTGGCGGGAGCCTGCGGGCTCACCTGACCGCCTTGCGCGATCGCGGCCATCCGGGGAACGCCGCCGCCCCACGGCTGTTTAACACCTGAAGGAAATTGCGCGTAATATCGGCGCGCGAATCAAACGCTCGGGCAAGCCAGGTGGCGGACCAGGCCCTTTTCCACGACGCGATGCAGCAGGTTGCCGCTCTTTGCTGGCGCCACAAGACCGTGCCCGAGGTGCTGCTGGTCACCACGCTTTCCACGCGCCGCTGGATTCTGCCCAAGGGCTGGCCGGTGAAAGGCATGAGCCTTGCCCAATCGGCCGCGCATGAGGCGATGGAGGAAGCCGGCGTCATCGGCCAGGTCGCCGAGGTGCCGCTGGGCGACTATTACTACCTGAAAGAGAAAAAGGACGGCAGCGCCCTGCCCTGCCGTGTTTCGGTCTTCGCGCTGCGGGTCGCCAGCCACCATAGCCGCTTTCCCGAAATGGGGGCGCGCGATCTTCTGTGGCTGCCGATGGACGCGGCCGCGCGCCGCGTCGCCGAGCCCGGCCTTCGCCGCGTGCTGCTCGACTTCCGCAAGAGCCTGATGCCCGCCCGCAAGCGCGCCTAGTCATTCACCAGGTCGATCGGATAGAGCGGCCGCGTCACTTTCGTAAAAGGGATGCGCCGCATGTTGGCCGAGGTCGGCCCCGGCGTGTCGGCGATGAAGATGCGCGCGGCCATCGGCGCATAGGACGCGCGGAAGTGCGCCGGCGAGCGCACAAAAACCAGCGCGGCCCGCGCCGGGTCCAGCCCCACCGAGGTGTGGATGGCCGGATCCCATTCGAAATGGGGAATGGACCGCAGGTTCAGCCGGATCGAACCGATCTGAAGAACGACGGTCAGCCCCATCTCGCCCACCATGCCGTTGGCGCCGGGGCCCGTCAGCACATAGGTCCCGTCACTGATGGTTCTGACCCGGCCCGTCACCGTCAAAGGTTCCCCCAGGCCGGAGCGCTTGTGCCCCACGCGCAACGTCACCGTCCGGCCGACGCCTGCGCGCGCGGCCTCGGCCGCCGCCTCGGCGTCACAGATGGTGCAGATGGAAATGCGCTCGGCCCGGTCGGCGCCCGCCTTCAGCAGCGCCTCCAGCACCGCCGTGGAATCCGCCGCCGCGCCGCCCGACGGGGTGTCGCCGCTGTCGCTGGCCACGGTCAGGCCCTCGCTGGACAGCGCAATGCGGATAATGTCCGGCAGGGGCGTCAGCACGGGCTCGAATTCCGCCCGCCGGTCCCAGGCCATCTTCGCCAGCCGGTCGGCCGCCTTCTGCGCCGCGTCCTTGGATTCGGCGCAGACCAGCGCGGCAAACCCCAGGTCGGGCGTGTCGATCCAGGGCTGCACCGGAAACAGCGAGACATGCAGCACCTCGCCCCCATCTTCCGATTTTCTGGCTTCCATCGCACGGCCTTCCGCCACGATGTCGGCCAGCGGCGCGGCGGTGGTGCGCGCGGAATCGGGGCTGACCACCATATGCCGCTTGGAAAGCGCCATCACCGGCCGCACCTTTCCGTTGACCCAGTCGACCAGCAGCTTCGCGGTGCGATGGCCGGTCTCATACATGTCGATATGCGGAAATTCGCGATAGCCGATATAGGCCACATCGGGCTGCAGCATGGCCGCGGTGATGTGCCCGTGCAGGTCCAGCGACACGGCGATGGGCACACCCGGGCCCACCTGCGCGCGCACCCGCCGCACGATCTCGGCCTCGGCATCGGGCTCGTCCTCCAGGATCATGGCGCCGTGCAGCGCCAGATAGACCCCGTCGACAGGCCCCGCATCGCGCAGCCGCTGCAATATCTCGCCCAACAGAATCTCGAAGCTGGCGCGCTCCACCGTGCCCGACGCCATCGCCATGGTCGCGATCAGGGGCACGATCTTTGCCCCCGCTTCCGTCAATGCCGCGATCGCGCCCGGAATCTCCAGACGCGCCTTGCCGAAGGCGGTGAACAGTTCATCGCCGCGGTGGAGATACTGGTCCTCGAAAGTCTTCACCGTGGTGGTGAAGGGCACGAAACTGTTGGTTTCCTGCATGAACTGGGCGATGGCGATTCGCATCTGTCTTTTCCTCATGCTTCCAGCCGTTGCCGGCCGGGTATGGCGGCCAGAAGCCGGCCTGTATATTCGTTCCTGGGCGCGGCAAAAAGCGCGCCGGTCGGTCCTTCTTCCACCACCTGGCCCTGTCGCATCACCATGACCCGGTGACAGATGCGCGCCGCCACCCGCATGTCATGGGTGATGAACAGCATGGCCAGGTTCATCTGCCGGCGCACCTTGTCCAGCAGGTCCAGCACCTGGGCCTGCACCGTCACGTCCAGCGCCGACACCGGCTCGTCGGCGATCAGCACATCCGGCTTGAGCATCAGCGCGCGGGCCAGGCCGATGCGCTGGCGCTGGCCGCCGGAAAACTCATGCGGATAGCGCGACAAAACCGCCTCTTCCAGGCCCACCAGCTTGAGCATTTCGACGGCGCGTGCCAGCGAAATTTTCGCCCCCTCTCCGTGGGCCCTGGGGCCGGCCGTGACGATCTCGCCCACCGTGTGGCGGGGATTGAGCGACGAGAAGGGGTCCTGGAACACCATCTGGATGCGCCGCCGCTGCGCCCGAAGCTCCCGCCGGCCCATGCCAGCCAGGTCGGCGCCGTCGAACAGAACCTCGCCCGCATCGGGATCGGCCAGGCGGATGATGCAGCGTGCCAGGGTCGACTTTCCCGAGCCGGACTCGCCCACGACGCCCAGGGTCTCGCCGCGCTGCAGGGTCAGCGACACACGGTCCAGCGCCCGGTGCTCGCGGCGGCCGTGCCAAAGACCAAGAAAGCCGCCGCTGCCGCGGTAACGCTTGGACAGGCCCGCCACTTCCAGCAGGGGCTTTTCGCGCGCCAGTGGCGCCGGCGAGCCCGAAAGGCGCGGCACCGCCGCGATCAGCGCGCGCGTGTAGCCGGCCTGGGGCCGGTCCAGCACTTCGCGCGCCGTGCCGCTTTCCACGATACGGCCTTCCCGCATCACCGCCACCCGGTCGGCCAGGTCCGATACCACGCCGAAATCATGGGTGATGAACAGCACGCTCATCTGCCGCTCGCGCTGTGCGTTGCGGATCAGCTCCAGAATCTGCGCCTGGGTGGTGACGTCCAGCGCGGTGGTGGGCTCGTCGGCGATCAGCAGCCGGGGCGACAGTGACAGCGCCATGGCGATCATCACCCGCTGGCGCTGGCCGCCGGACAGCTGGTGCGGATAGGCGTGCAGCAGTCCCGGCTCCAGCCCCATCCGCGCCACCAGCACCGCGGCGTCGCGCATCGCGGCGGCTTCCCCGACGGCGCGATGGGCCCGGATCTGTTCGGTGATCTGGCGGCCGATGGCCATCACCGGATTGAGCGCCGCCATCGGGTCCTGGAACACCATGGCGATCCCGGCCCCGCGCGTGCGGCGCCAGTCCTCAGCCGACTGGGTCAGCATATCACGGCCTTCGAACAGGATGCGGCCCGAAACCGTCTTCAGCGCGCGTGGCAGCAGTCCCATGACGGCATGTGCGGTTACCGACTTGCCCGATCCCGATTCGCCCACGATGCAGACAATCTCGCTGGAGCCGATGTCCAGATTCACATCCGCGACGGCAAGGGTCCGGTCGCCGCCCGGCGGCAGCGCCACGTTCAATCCCTCGATGCGGACCAGCGCGCTCATCCGTCTCCGCCCGTCATTGGCGCCGCCTCGGACCAAGCGCCTCGTTCAATCCGTCGCCGATGAAATTCAGCGCCAGCACCGTCACCATGATCGCCAGACCCGGCAGCACCGTCGTCCACCACGCCACCCACATGGCCGAGCGCGAGGCGCCGATCATGCTGCCCCAGCTCATCAGGCCCGGATCTCCCAGTCCCAGGAAGGCCAGCGCCGATTCCGTCAGGATGGCGCTGCCCACCATCATCGAACCCACCACCACGATGGGCGGCAGGGCGTTGGGCAGTATCTGGCGGAAGATGATGCGAAGGTCGCTTTCGCCCAGAAGCTGCGCGGCCTGCACGAATTCGCGCGAACGAAGGACCAGGAACTCGCCGCGCGCCACCCGCGCCACCTGCGGCCAGGTGATCAGCGCGATCCCGATCACCTCGGAAAACAGGCTGGGCTGCAGGAACGCCACCAGCACCATCAGCAGCACGAAAGCGGGAATGATCTGGAAGAATTCGGTGAACCGCATCAAAAGATCGTCCACCACCCCGCCATAATAACCCGCCACCGCCCCCAGCAGCACACCGATCCCCACCGCGCAACAGGTCGAGGAAATTCCCACCAGCAGCGAGACGCGCGCGCCATAGGCCAGGCCGACCAGCATGCTGCGGCCCAGAACATCGCTGCCCGCCGGCAGGCCGGGGCTGCCGGGCGCCAGCAGCGGCATGCCCACGATAGTGAAGGGCCCCTTGGGAAACAGCAAAGGCGCACCCAGCGCCACCACCACGATGGCGGCAAACACGGCAAGCCCGATCAGGGTCTGCGGCCGGACGAGAAGGCGGGACAGGAATTCCTTCACCGGCCCAGCTCCACGCGCGGGTCCGCGATGGAATAGGCGATGTCGGTCGCAAGGTTGAACAGGCTGACCAGGATGGCGGTGACGATGAAGATGCCCAGAAGCAGCGGATTGTCACGCGCCGTCACCGCCTCATAGGCCAGCGTGCCGACGCCGGGCCAGGAAAACACATTCTCCACCAGCACCGTGCCGCCCACCAGAATCGAAGCCTGCAGCCCCGCATAGGTGACCAGCGGGGTCAGGGCATTGCGCAGGATGTGGCGGCGCGCCACCTGCCGCTCGGCAATGCCCTTGGCCCGCGCCGTCTTGACGAACTCCTGGTCCGCCACCTCGATCATCTGGGTGCGGGTCAGCCGCGCGTAACTGGCCATGTAATAGAGCGCCAGGGTCATTCCGGGCAGAATCATGTGCCGCGCCACATCGGCGACGCGCGCCAGGCCGGTGTAATCGGCACCCATGGTTTCGATGCCGAAGGGCGGCAGCACGGCGAGCCAGACCGAGAACACCAGCACCGCCATCATGCCCAGCCAGAATTGCGGCACGGCATAAAACAGCATGGCCAGAACAGTCACGCCGGCATCACCGGCCGATCCGGGACGGCGCGCCGCCAGCGCCCCCAGCACAATTCCCCCGGCCATCGCCACCACCAGCGCGAACGCATCCAGCAGCAGCGTGTTGGGCAGCCGCGCCACGATGACGTCCAGAACCGGCTGGCGCCGTTCATACGACATGCCCAGGTCGCCGCGCGCCACGGCCGTCACATATTTCCACAGCTGCACCGGCAGCGGCTTATCCAGGCCATATTCGGCCCTGAGGCTGCTGATGAAGGTCTCGTCGGCATAGCCGGACTGGCCCGCCATCACGGTCGCGGCATCGCCGGGCGCCAGCCGGATCAGGAAGAAGCTGACCAGGACCACCGCCACCGTCACCAGCACGGTTCGCAACAGACGCCGGGCGATATAGGCGAGCCTGTTCACGCGGTTCTTCTCATGCTTCGCGGCTCAGCCAGGTGCGGCCGAACCCGTCGGTGGGGCCGTTGGGCCCGCTCACCAGGTCATGCACCCGCTTGTTGTAATAGAGCATGGGATCGCGCTCGAAGACCCACAGCATGGCGACATCGCGGGTCAGGATCTGCTGCAGCCTGCTGTAATGCGCCTGCGCCTCCTTGGGGTCGATCGCGGTCGAAGCCTTGGCGAACAGGTCATCCACCTCGGCATTGCGATAGCCCTGGATGTTGGACTGGGGCACGCCCTTCCTGATGTTGGCCGAAACGAAAAAGCGCGAGGTGCCGATCGCCGGGTCGCCATATTCGCCATAGGAATTGTTGTCCATGTCGAAATCCCAGTTGCCGGTGCGATGCGCGAATGTCGCCCAGTCCGAGGATTGCAGTTCGATGTCCAGCCCCACTTCCGACGCCGCCTGGCGCACATACTGGGCGCCGCGGGTCTGCACCCCGCCGCCATCGGGTATCATCAGGAAGCCGAACCGGTGGCGCACCCCGCCAAGCTTCTTCTTCAGCCCCATCTCGTCCAGCATCGCCCGCGCCTTTGCCGGATTGTAATCGTATCGCGTCAGCACCCTGGGATCGTAATAGGGCGCGCTGGAGGGAATCGGGCTGGTCGCCACCTTGCCCTGGCCGAAATTGATCGCGTTGACGATGAAATCGCGGTCCAGCGCGTGCATGAAGGCCTGCCGGAAGCGGCGGTCGCTGAAAGGCCAGCGGCGCTGGTTCATTTCGAACACCTGGATCTCGCCCACGCCCTCATAGCCGTGCGTGCTGGCGACGATGTTCGGGTTGGCGCGCAGCCGCTTGCTGACCACCGTGTCGATGTCGTCCGCCAGGGCGATGTCGACCGCGCCTGTCTCCAGCGCCACCATGCGCTGCTCGGGTGTGGGGCATACGCGAAAATAGATATCGTCGATCCTGGGATAGCCCTTGCGCCAGTAATCGGGATTGCGGGTCAGGCGGATGTACTGGCCGCGCTCCCAGCGGGCGAACTTGAACGGGCCGGTGCCGATGGGCCGGAAATTGTGCGGGTTGGTGCGAAAATCGCTGCCTTCATAGATGTGCGCCGGCATGATCGGCGCGTTGGACGCCATCAGCGACAGAAGAAAGGCGTTGAAGGGCTGCTTGAGGCGGAATTCCACCGTCAGCCCGTCCAGCGCCCGGATGCTCTCACAATTGTTGAAGGCGTTGCGGCTGCGCGGATTGAGCTGGCGCAGCATCTTGTCACAACTGAACACCACGTCGCGCGCGGTAAAGGGCGCCCCGTCGTGCCAGCGCACATCCGGCTCGAGATGGAAGACATAGACCAGCCCGTCCGGCGTGACGGTGAAGCTTCTGGCCAGGTTGGGCTGGGGCTTGAAATTCCAGTCCAGCAGCAGCAGCGATTCCTGGATGTTGCCGCAGATCTGCTGCACAGTCCGCGTGTTCAGCAGCGGATAGCACAGCGTTCCCGGTTCGGCCGGCATCATCGCGTTCAATACATTGCCGCGCGCCGCCGCGGCATGCAGGGCCAGGAACGGCACCGACGCCGCGCCGCCCAGCACGCTGCGGCGGTCCAGCCTCACGCCGGCACATCCTCGGCCATGCGATCCAGCGGAAAGACGGGCCGCCGCAATTTCGTATAGGGAAGCCGCGTGATGTCCGAGGTGCAGGGCCCGCTGGTGTTCACCGTGAACTCGGCCGACGCGATCCGGCCATAGGCGACGCGATGGCCCACCGCCGCCTTGACGCCGATCATGCTGAGCTCTTCGGGATTGATCCCCTGGCTGCGCCACTGGCCCAGGTCGAAGGGCGCCAGCTTCCTGCTGGTCAGAAGGATCGTCAGCCCCTTGTGGCGCACCACCGCCGACGGCCCCATGTGGATGATCTTGCCCAGCGAGCCGACCAGGTGGCTGTTCTTGTCCTCCAGCTCGAACGTCCCGTCGCTGCGCGAGATCAGCTCCACTTCCAGGGTCACGGGGCCCGGATCGAGCGGACTGCCCTTGCCCCCGATGGGCAGGGTCATTTTCTGGCCGATGGTAATGCGCTGCAGCGCCGCCACGCTTTCCGGATCGGCGATCACCACCCCCGCCCCCTGGATGTCGTATTTCAACAGCGCCCGCATCACGTCGGTTCCGTCGCCGGGCGCGCCGCCGCCGATATTGTCGGCCGGCTCCACCAGCAGCACCGGGCCCTTGGCGCCGGGTTTGAAATTCCGCACCACCTCGTCCAGGTCGTACTGCCGGGGAATGCCGCCCTCGCGCATCTGCCAGGCGATGCCGGCCAGCTCGTGCAGCGCCTCGCGCGCGCTCTCTTCGCTCCCCTCGGTGATGACGGAAAACGATACGCCCGCATTGGGCACGTCGGAAAAGGCGTATCCGCCCACCACATTCACCGCCAACATGCCGGGCACCTCGCGTTCCATCCGCCGGGCGGCGTCTTCCAGCGCCCGCATCGGCCCGTCGCGCGTGCCCGTGCCGGTGGGCGGCCACACGATGGGCGTGACCAGCACGCGATGTTTGGGCCTCACGCCGGTCTTCAGGCAGCGCGCCAGAAGCTCGCCCGACCGCACGGCGCTGTCGAATTGGTCTGTATGCGGGCATTCGCGATAGAACACGATGCCGTCGCAAAGCGCGCCCATGCGCGGCGTCAGGGTGGCATGCAGGTCGCCCACCCCGAAAATGGGCAGGCTTTCGGCCCCCTTCATGGCGCGGATGCGCCCCAGCAGCTCGCCTTCCGGATCGTCGCATTCGGATGTGACCATGGCGCCGTGCAGCGACAGGTGGATTGCGTCCAGCCCTTCGGCCAGCGCCTTTTCCAGCACCGGCTTCACATCGCTCCAGAAGGCTTCGAACACCGCATGATCGACGGTGCCCGACGCGCCGCCGGTATAAATGGCGCTGGGCACCAGTTCCCATCCCTCGCGTTCGGCCACCGACAGGAAGCCGTCGAGCTGTGAGGCATCGCCGCGCCGCGCCAGGATGGCAGGACCCCGATGGATGGTGAACTTGTCCACGCCGGTGACGTCGGGCGTGAAGGAGTGGGTTTCGTGGAAGATCCCGGCGATGAATATCCGCGTCACTGGCGTCCCCTTCTTGTTCTTGTCCGTAAAGCTTTGCGGGTTTTGCCGCCGCCCGCAAGCGTGACATGGCATCGGCCGGGCATTGACAAGAATGGCGCCGCCAAGACACTCACGGCCCCGAAAGGCGCCGCCAACGGGCCTTGGGGGGACCTGTGCTGATCCTGAAACTGACCATCGTGCCCCTGGCGCTGCTGGCGCTGGGCATTGTCGAGCGCCTGCACGGGCCTCGCGTCGCCGGCTGGCTGGCCGGCATTCCGGTGGTTGCCGGGCCCCTGCTGTTCTTCGTCACCCTGGACCATGGCGCGGCCTTCGGCGCCCGCGCCGCCCTGGGCGCCTGGTTCGGGCTGGTGCCCTGGCTGGGCTTTGCCATTTCCTATGCGGCGCTGACCCGCTGGTTCGGCTGGGTGCGGTGCACGATGCTGGCCTTCCTGGTCTGGCTGGCGCTGGCCGTGCTGGTGGTGCTGGCGCAGGACGGGCCGCGCTGGCTGGAGGTCGCGCCCCTGGCCACATTCCTGGTCGCCGTCCTGTTTTATCCGCGGGGGAAGCCTTCCGACGAACAGCGCGAGCATGTCCGGTGGGGCCTTCCCGCGCGCATGGCGGCGGGCGCCATCCTGACGCTGGTGATCACCCGGTTCGCGGGCGCGCTGGGCAGCCACTGGTCGGGCGTCTTCACCGCCTTTCCGGTGCTGGGCTCGATCATCGCCATCTCCAACCATGTGCAATATGGCCGCCAGGCGGTGGTGGAAGCAGTGGCCGGCATGTCGATGGGCCTGTCGTCGGTGGGCAGCTTCTGCTTCACCGTTTTCCTGCTCCTGCCGCACATGGCGCTGTGGCCGGCCTTCATCCTGGCGCTGATGGCGTCCTCCACCGCCCACGCCCTGACGTTTCTTTTGTTCCGGACGGCCCGCCGACCGGCGCGGAGCTAGGCCACCTCGCCGGCCGCGCCGCGCACCGCTTCCAGCGTGGCGTCGATCACCCGATCGTCATGCGCCGCCGAGACGAACCAGGCGCCGCGCTCCAGCACCCGCACCCCGCGCTTCAGGAGGGCATGGGCGAAGCGCACATAGTGCGCCTTGTCGCCCACCGCCAGGTCGCGATAGTTGCGCGCCGGCCGGTCCAGCCCGAAGCCGACATGGAACATCATCTCGAAGCCCGTCACCTGGGCCTTGATCCCGGCGTCTTTCAGGATCGCGGCGATGCCCTCGCGCAGGCGAACGCCGCGCTTGCCGGTGGCCTCGTACAGTTCCGGCGTCAGCGCGTTCTGCGTCGCCACCATCGCCGCCATGGTCACGGGCTGGGCATTGAACGTGCCGCCATGCAGCACGCCCCTGTTCACGAACATGTCCAGCAGGTCGGCACGGCCCACCAGCGCCGACACCGGGAATCCGTTGGCGATGGCCTTGGCGAAGATGGACAGGTCGGGCGTCACGCCGAAGCGCGCCTGCGCGCCGCCGCGGCCCAGCCGGAACCCGGTTATCACCTCGTCGAAAATCAGGATCGCCCCGTGCTTGCGGCAAGCCGCCAGCGCTCCTTCCAGATAGCCGGGCACGGGCGCGATGGCGCCCTGGTTGCACATGGCCGGCTCCATGATCACGCCGGCGACGTCGCCGCGCGCCAGCCTGGCTTCCAGGCGCGAGAGATCGTTCCAACCGACCACGTCCAGCCCGGCCGCATCGGCCGGGTCCTGGCCCAGGCTTCCCGGCACCGGAACCGGCGCGTCCTCGGGCCCCGCGGCATTCAGCGCCGGCGCCGTCGACCAGAGAATATTGTCGAACCAGCCGTGATAATGCCCCTCGAATTTCAGGATGATGCGCCGGCCCGTGGCGGCGCGCGCCAGCCGGAATGCCGCCTGCGCCACTTCCGAGCCTGACGAGCCGAAGCGGATGCGCTGGGCGCTGGGAACACGCTCGCACAGAAGGCGCGCGGCCTCGAACTCGACCGGCGAGTTGCCGGCATAGAGGATGCCCCTGGCGACCTGGTCCTGGACCGCGCTGATGACGCCATGCGGCGTATGGCCCAGCACCATCGCGCCCATGCCGCAGTAATAGTCGATCAGCCGGTTGCCGTCGGCGTCGAACAGGAACGGCCCCTCGCCATGGGTGAAGACAAGCGGCCCGCCCTGCATGCCGATGCGGAAATTGCTGTTCACTCCGCCGGCAATATGGCGGGAATTTTCCGCGATCAGCGCCGCGGAACGGTCGAAGCTCAGGGACAAGGCATTTCCTTTCTTATTGTTCTATTCGGGAAGCGCCATCGTACCTGCAATCTTGAAGCCTGCCGAGGCCGCCGGCGCGCCCGTGCCCGGCTGGCCCTCGCCCACGCTCAGCCGATAGCCGCCCGCCGCCACAACCGGATCCCCCGCATCCGTCACGCTCATCAGGTCGCGCGGCGCCAGGTCGAAATGCACCACTTTTTCCTCTCCCGGGGCAAGGCTCACCCGCGTGAAGCCGCGCAGCGCCCGGATCGGCGTGCCGGGAATTTTCGGAAATTCCAGGTAAAGCTGCGGCACTGCGTCGCCCGCCACGGCCCCGACATTCTTCACCGGCACATCCACGCCCAGCGTCTCGCCGGCCTTGAGCGAGGCGGTGCTCAGCTTCGGGCTGCCATAGGCGAAGCGCGTGTAACTGAGGCCATAGCCGAAGGGATAAAGCGGCTTGCCGGTGAAATAGCGATAGGTACGCCCCGC
>DASTRG010000016.1:0-21165 GCA_035761325.1 Rhizomicrobium sp.
AGCAGGATCGACTTGCCGGCCCCCGTCTCGCCGGTCAGCACGTTCAGGCCCGGCGCGAACTCCAGCGCCGCCTGTTCGATCAGGACGATGTCACGGATGGAAAGGGCCGCGAGCAAGGTTTTCCGACTCAGAGCATCTTGCGGAAAGCCTGACTGATCCAGGAGCCCCTGTCTTCCACCGGTTTCAGGTTGCGGCCCTTCAGGATGGCGTAGGCGTCCTGGTACCAGGCCGAGCCGGGATAATTGGCGCCCAGCACGGCCGCAGCCGTCTGGGCTTCGCGGTCCAGGCCCATGCTGTAATAAGCCTCGGTCAGGCGCTCCAGCGCCTCGGCGATCTGGGGGGTGGTGGCGTATTGCTCGACCACCGTGCGGAAGCGGTTGATGGCGCCGATATAGTCGCCCCGCTTCAGGTAATAGCGGCCCACCGCCATTTCCTTGCCCGCCAGATGGTCCATGGTCAGGTCGATCTTCAGCGTGGCGTCGCGGGCATATTCGGTGTCGGGAAAGCGCTGCACCACATCCTGCAGCGCCACCAGCGCGGCCTGGGTATTGGACTGGTCGCGGTTGACGTCGACGATCTGTTCGTAGAGCGAAACGGCCTTCAGGTAGAAGGCATAGGCCACTTCCGGGCTGCCGGGATGGAGCTGGATGTAGTTGTCGGCGGTGGAAATGGCGTCGGAATATTTGTTGGCCTGATAGGAGCAAAAGGCGCTCATCAGCATGGCCCGGCGGGCCCACACCGAATAGGGATGCTGGCGGTCAACCTCGTTGAACTGGGCGGCGGCCTGTTCCCAGTTGCCCGCATTGATGGCGCGCCAGGCATCGGCATAAATCTGCTCGATCGGGCGCTCGCGATACTGGGCGGCGTCCTTGTTGGCGTTGTTGGAGGCATCATTCTTTTCGAACAGGCCGCAACCGGCCAATCCGGCCAGCGAACCCAGCACGGCCAGGCGCAGAAAGGGCTTGAGACGGAAAAAAGGCGGCATTGCTCGGTCCTAGGGTCTTGATGGAAATCGGCCAACCGCAACAGCAGCTTAGCCCGGATTTCCGGGGGGCTTCGCGCCTTGGCGCTCCTTATACCTCGCGCCGCCCTAGCCGCAAAGTGTCGGTTCCTTCAAGCAAGGTTCAGGAAAGTTCCACCTGCCGGTAGCTGCCGGGATCGGCAAAAAGCGCCCGCAGCAAGGCGTTGTTGATGCCGTGGCCGGAGCGGAAACCTTCAAAGCGGGCGATCAGCGGGCTGCCTGCCAGCGCCATGTCGCCCACCGCGTCCAGGATCTTGTGACGGACGAATTCATCGGCAAAGCGCATGTGGCCCTTGTTGACCACGCCCGATTCGTCCAAAGCCAGGGTATTTTCCAGACTGGCACCGCGCGCCAGATTCATCCTGTTGAGCGCCTCCAGTTCCGCGAGAAAGCCGAAGGTGCGCGCCGGGGCGATCTGGTCGCGGAATCCCTGGGCGCTGAAGGCGAAGTCGAAGGCCTGCTCGCCGATGGAGCTTTGCGGAAAACTGATCTCGAGACGATAGCTGGGGGCGTCGGCGGGCAACAGCATCGCGCGCGCCATGCCGCCGTTTTTCCGGCCCTGTTCCACGATAACCGGCTTCAGGACCTTGATGGCAGTGCGCGGCCGCAACTGTTCGGCCCGCCCCGCTTCATCCAGCAGCGCCAGATAGGACAGCGCATCCCCGTCCAGTATGGGCGGCTCCGGCCCGTCCAGGGTGATCAGGAGATCGTCTATCTCCGCGCCGGCGATGGCCGCCATCAGATGCTCGACCACGCCGACGCTGGCGCCGTCCTGTTCCAGCACCGTGCCCAGCCGCGTTTCGCCCACACGGTCGTAAAGCGCGGGAATGGCCTTTCCCAGATCGGCGCGGTGGAACACCACGCCATGACCCGCCGGCGCGGGCGCCAATGTCATGGTCACCGGCACGCCCGCATGCAACGCGGTGCCGGTGGCGGAAATGGCGCGGGCGATGGTTTGGCGGGCGATCATGTCCGGCTTATAGCAGCAGCCCGCCCGAAAGATGAATGGCCAGCGGAGGGCGCGGACATTTGTGGCCGCGGGCCGGAAAACGGCGCGGCAGCGGCCTTTCTTGAAGGCCGCCTGGCGAGAATGCCATGTCCGGCGGGTCGTGCCGTCCCGGACCGCGCGCCGAATTCCGTTGCGCCACGCGGGCGGCGGGACTTAACTGACGTTCAAACACAGAGCGACGGCCCGTATGGAGGCGACTGCGATGTGGAGGATCATTACATTCGTGGCGGTGCTGACCGGCACGCTGACAGGCGTGCTGCCTGCCCACGCCACCCAGCCCGCGGATCAGCCCTATCGCATCGATTACGGCAGCCGGTTCGTGACCGCGGTGATGATCGACGGCCAGGGACCCTTCACCTTTGTCATCGACACCGCCTCCAGCCGCTCGCTGATCTACGAGCATGTGCGCGCGCGACTGGGCCTGACCAAGTCGCAGCCCAATGACATCACCGTCTATGGCATCAACGAAAGCGCCCAGGCGATGCCGGTGAAGCCCGCTGTCCTGACGGTGGCGGGAGAGCAGATCACCGGCCTGACCCTGGGTGTGCTTCCGCCCAGCCCGGCCGAAGCATCCGGCCTGGACGGCATATTGGGAATCGACGTCCTGTCGCGCTATTTCGTGGTGCTGGATCGCAGCACCATGCGCCTGAGACTGCTGGCGCCCGGCAGCGAAGCAACGCGAAGCTATCGCGATTGGGCCGGCACGTCGCTGACGCCGCACCCGCTCAGGAATATTCCCATCGACTTCTGGTACATAACGGCCTTGTTCGGCCAGGCGCGCTTCACGGCGCTGTTCGACCTGGGCGCGGGTATCACCATGATGAACTGGCCGGCGGCGGAACGCCTGGGCGTGCATGAGAAGGATTACCACCTGCCGCAGGACGTGCAGGACGCCGTACGCGACGTACTGGGAACCGACGAGCCGGCGGTGAAAATCACCCAACTGCAGATCGCGCTGGGCTCGCGCAGCTGGGACGACCAGATCGCGCTGGTCGCCAACAGCGACGTCTTCACCCATTTCAACCTGGACGAACGGCCGGCGGCGATCCTGGGTGCCGGGCTGTTCCGCGACAATTCGCTGGCGATCGATTTTGCCAACCACCGTCTTTTCATCGGACCGGTGGTGCGTCAGGAACCTCCCAGGACCTGACGCGGACGCGAACGAAAAAGGGCGGCCCGCAGGCCGCCCTTTTCCATCGCTGTATGGTCAGGTCAGTTGGCCTGGCGCCGCAGGAAGGCAGGTATTTCGAACTGCTCGTCGCGCTTGTGATCGGGGAAAAGATCGTCGGGCGGCTGCTGTGCGCCGGACTGTACCTGCGCCGGCTCGACCGGAGCGGGGCGGGTCATGGTCTGGGCGGTGGCACGCGGCTGGGCCGGCGGCGCGGCCCGCGGCGCTTCGGCCATCGGCTCGGCGCGCATGTCGGACGGCGCCTTGCGCCGGCCGAAGAAGCCCCAGCCACGCTTTTGTTCCTTTTCCTGCGCCTGGCGGGCCAGCGGCTGCTGTTCCAGCGGCCGATAGGTTTCGCTGACCGCATATTTGGTCGAGACCGGATGGGGCGCGGGCATCTGCTCCTGCCTGACCGGCGCTGCCGCTTCCTGCATTTCCTCCTCGCCGGAGACATAGGTCTGGCCGACGTTGGCATGGGCGTTGGCGTGGGCGGCGGCGTGACCGCCATTGCCCATGCCCATCTCCCGGGCAAGCTGGTCGATCTGTTCGGCGACCGGATTTGCAGTGGCCGGCGCCTGCGGCTGGGCCTGTGTGGCCAGCGTGAAGCCGCGGGGCGTTTCCTTGGCCAGGCCCGCCTTGATGAAGCGGTTGTGGGTGACGACCTTCTCCGGCACGGGCATGCGCGACAGCTCCGCGTCGATGCCGGTGGCGACCACCGAAACGCGGATGCGGCCCTCCATGTCTTCCAGGATGGTGTTGCCGAAGATGATGTTGGCGTCGGGATCGACTTCGGCACGGATGCGGTTGGCGGCCTGCTCGACCTCGAACAGCATCAGGTCCGGGCCGCCGGTGATGTTGATGAGCACGCCCTTGGCGCCCTTCATGGTCACATCGTCCAGCAGCGGGTTGGAGATCGCCATGTCGGCGGCCTTCTGGGCGCGGTCTTCTCCCTCGGCCTCGCCGGTGCCCATCATCGCCTTGCCCATCTCGCTGATGACGGACTTGATATCGGCGAAGTCCAGGTTGATCAGGCCGGGCATGACGATCAGGTCGGTGACCCCGCGCACACCGGCATGCAGCACTTCGTCGGCCATGGCGAAGGCCTGGGCGAAGGTGGTGCGGTCGTTGGCGACGCGGAACAGGTTCTGATTGGGAATGATGATCAGGGTGTGGACATACTGCTGCAGTTCCTGGATGCCGCGCTCGGCCGCGCGCATGCGCTTTTCACCTTCGAAGGCGAAGGGCTTGGTGACCACGCCGACGGTGAGGATGCCCGCCTCGCGCACCGCCTTGGCGATGACCGGGGCCGCGCCGGTGCCGGTGCCGCCGCCCATGCCGGCGGTGATGAAGACCATATGACTGCCGGCCAGCTGCTCCATGATCTCGGGCAGGGATTCCTCGGCCCCGGCCCGGCCGACATCCGGCTGGGCGCCCGCGCCCAGACCCTCAGTGGTCGTGGCGCCGAGCTGGATGCGCCGCGTGGCCCGGGACTGGGCCAGGGCCTGGGCATCGGTGTTGGCCACCACGAAGTCGACGCCTTCCAGTTGCGCCTCGATCATGTTGTTGACGGCATTGCCGCCGGCACCGCCCACGCCAAGGACCGTGATACGGGGGCGCAGCTCGTGCGTTTCGGACGCTTTCAGGTTGATCGTCATGATATTTTCTCCTCAGCGAACTGTTTTGATCACCTTGGCCGGCACCGCCAGAACTTCCCAACCGATTCGCTTGTTAGTCTTTTGAATCACTACAGCCACCGTCCGGTCAATCGGCTGAACCAGCTTTGGCCTTTTGCCGATGCCGGTTCGGCCTCAAGTTCGGGGTTCAGGACCTCGGGCGGCAACAGCGCACCGGCCATCAGAAGACCGATGGCGGTGGCATAGTCCGGTCCCGCCGAGGCGGCGGCGAGCCCTGCAAAAGCCTGGGGCCGTCCGATGCGAACCTGCTTGCCGAGATTGCGGGCAGCCAGTTCCCGCATGCCCGCCAGCTGGCAGGCGCCGCCGGTCAGGACAAGGCGGCGGCCCGCCGCCACATCGAAGCCCGAGGCCCGCAGGCGTGTCTGAACCTCGGCGAAAATCTCTTCCAGCCGGGCCTGGATGATGCGGGTGAGCATGGAGCGCGGGACGCGCAGCATCGAATCCTCGCCCTCCTCGCCCATCTGGGCGAGCGTGACCATGTCGGTTCCGCCTTCCATCTCGCCCAGCGCGGCGCCGTAGAGGGTCTTGGCGCGCTCCGCTGCCGACAGGGGCGCAGCCAGGGTGCGGGCGATGTCGGAGGTGACCATCGACCCGCCCAGGGGCACCACATCGGCGTGGACAAGGTGACCTTCCAGGAACACGGCCACGGAGGTCGTGCCCCCGCCCATGTCGATCACGATGGCGCCGATCTGTTTCTCGTCCTCGGTCAGGGTGGAAAGGCCGCTGGCATAGGCGCCGAACAGCGAACCCACCACATTCAGGTGGCAGCGCTCCACCGCCAGCTTGAGGTTGGCCAGCGGCGACGGCTTGACCGCCACCGCATGCATGGCGACGCCGATGCGCTGGCAGAACATGCCGGAGGGATCTTTCACGCCGCGCGCCTCGTCCACCATATAGGCGGTCGGCGCGGACTGGATGATTTCGCGCCCGTCGAGCCGGCAGCGGCCGCGTCCTTCGGCCAGAAGCGCGCGCAGGTGATGGTCGCCCACCAGGGCACCGTCCAGCGTCATCACGGCGCGGCTGTTGACGGAAAGCGGCTCGCCGCAATTGACCCCGATCAGCACGTTATGGATGCGTGCGTCGGCCATGCTCTCGGCGGCGGCGACACAGTCGCGGATGGCGCCTTCGGCGTCCTCCAGGCTGGTGATGGTGCCCGCCTTGAGGCCGCCCGATTCACGCAGGGCGCTGCCCAGGACCTTCAGCGCGCCGCCCTCGGCCTGGCCGATTACGCAGACGATCTTGGACGTGCCCACGTCGAGCGCCGCCACCAGGCCGGAACGGTAGGCCGGTATCTCATTGTGTACGCGCAGGCGCAGCGTCTGGTTCATGTCTGCCTGCCCCGCGCTTCCTGCTTCTTCTCCCCGCTCCTGAGCACAAAGAAGTAATGGGTGGGCGAACGCAGATCGATTTCCGACACGTCGCGTTCCAGGATGCCGTCGTAGATGATCAACCGCTCCAGCGCGTCCAGCTGCTTGCGCCATCCGGTTTCGGGCAGCTTGACCAGGACGCCGTCATCCAGGATCAGGTTCCAGCGCCGGCCGGACTGGTAGGAATAGGCAACGGTCCGCGCCGCCACCGCGCGGTGCGCCTGGACGGCATCCACCAGATCGGCGGCAGCGGCGGGCGCGCCTGCGCCCAGAAGCTTGGGAAGCCGGCGGAACTTTTCCACCCCCTGGGTCGTGATCAGCCCGCCATCGCGTTCGACAACGGCGATATGGCTGACGCCGGCCGCGTCGGGCGGGGTCTGCCACAGGGCGAAGGGGCGCTTCTCGACCAGGGTGACGAAGATGGCGTCGGGATAGCGGCGGTGGACGTCGACCGAGGCGATCCAGTCCAGATGCGCCAGCCGTGCGCGGGCGCCTGTCAGGTCGGCGCTGAAGATGGACTGCCCCGGCTGCATCCCCAGCACGGCCAGGATCTGGCGATAAGGCGTGCGGCGATTGCCGGCGATGTGAATCTCGGAAATGCCGAATCCCGCATCGGCCACCACCGTGTCGATCGCCCCGTTCACCGCATTGATCGTGCGCCCGATCACGCCGGAGGCGAACAGGGCGGCGATCAGGGTCAACCCGAAAACCGTGGCCGACAGCATCAGCATGGGCCGGGTGAGGATGGCCGCCAGTCTGGCCCTCAGGCGGTCGACAAGGCCCTCCCCCACCCCGCCGCGCCTGCCGGCCGCCTTTTGCGCCGAGGGCCGCGCGGCCCGGGCGGTGCCACGGGCGACATTTGTGCGCGGATTTCCGCGCGCCTTGCGTTCCACCTTTACCGATCGCATGAGGCGTCCTCCACCATCCAGCGGCAGAGCCGGGCATAGCTCATGCCGACATGGGCGGCCTGTTCGGGCACCAGCGAGGTGGGCGTCATGCCCGGCTGGGTATTGGTTTCAAGAAGTATCAGACGCGGTTTGCCGGCCGTGTCGTCGTAGCGGAAGTCGGTGCGCGAGACGCCGCGACAGCCCAGCGCCGCATGGGCGGTCACCGCCATCTCCAGGCAGTCGCGGCTGATCTTTTCGGGCACGTCCGCGGGAATGATGTGGCGCGAGCCGCCCGGCGCGTATTTGGCCTCATAGTCATAGAATTCCAGGTCGGTGACGATCTCGGTGACAGCCAGTGCGCGGTCCGCCATCACCGACACCGTCAGTTCCCGGCCGGGCACGAACTCCTCGATCATCATCTCGCTGGAGATGGTCCAGTCGCTGGCGGCCAGGGCCGCGGGCGGGCGGTTGTCGCCCTTGCGGACGATGAAGATGCCCACGCTGGAGCCTTCATTGACGGGCTTGACCACATAGGGCGGCTCCATCAGGTGGCCGCGCGCGGCTTCAAGCCGGTCGGCCACGATGGATTTGACCACCGGCAGGCCGGCGGCGCGGTAGATATCCTTTGTCCGTTCCTTGTGCATGGCCAGGGCCGAAGCAAGCACACCCGAATGTGTATACGGCAGTCGCATCCATTCGAGAATCCCCTGCACGGTGCCGTCTTCGCCAAATCGTCCGTGCAAGGCATTAAACACGGCGTCCGGGCATACCGCGCGCAACTGGGCCACCAGATCGTCGCCTGGATCGACGCCGACGGGGTCGAAGCCTTCGGCGGCGAGCGCCGCAATAACGCCGCGGCCCGAGGACAGCGAGACCTCCCGCTCGGCGCTGCGGCCTCCCATCAGAACGGCTATCCTTTGGTAGGTCGGCTTTTTCATATTGGCCGCTCCGCGGCCGGGGCCATGAGGACCGCGATGCGGTGGAACGGGCTCGCTCTGTTATGCATCGGCCACTCCGTGGCCGGGGGGCACCCCCACCCGCTTGATCTCCCATTCCAGCTCCACGCCGGACTTTTCCCGCACCCGCCGCCGGACTTCCTCACCCAGCGCTTCCAGCTCGGCCGCGGTGGCGCTACCGGTGTTGATCAGGAAATTGGTGTGCTTCTCGCTGACCTGTGCGCCGCCGATCGACAGCCCCCGGGCGCCGGCCTCGTCCACCAGCGCCCACGCCTTATGGCCCGGCGGGTTCTTGAAAGTGGAGCCGCCGGTCTTGGCGCGGATGGGCTGGCTGGCCTCGCGGTTGGCCGAAAGCTCCTCCATCCGGGCGCGGATGGCAGTGGGATCGTCCGTGGTTCCTTCGAACACCGCCTCGACGAAGATCAGGTCGTCCGGCACCTGGGCCTTGCGGTAGACGAACCGCATGTCCTGCGCCGTCAGGGTCAGCAGGTTGCCGGCGCCGTCCAGCGCGGTGGCTTCCACCAAGATATCCTTGATCTCGCGGCCATAGCAGCCCGCGTTCATCTTCAGCGCCCCGCCGATGGTGCCCGGCACCCCGCGCAGGAATTCCAGCCCCGCGATGCCGGCATCGGCGCTCGCGCGCGCCACCGTGGCATCCAGGGCGGCGGCGCCCGCCCGCACGCGGGTGCCCTTGGCTTCGATCTTGCCGAAGGCGGCGGGCAGGCGCACCACGACGCCCGGGATGCCGCCGTCCCGCACCAGCAGGTTGGAGCCCACGCCGATCACGGAAACCGGCTGGCCGGGCTGGCGCGCCGCCAGGAATGTCGCCAGATCGTCGGCATCGGCGGGCCGGAAAAGGACCTCGGCAGGGCCGCCAACCCGGAACCAGACCAGATCGCGCAGCGGCGCGTCATAAATATAAGTCCCGCGCACCGGCGGCAGGGCGTAGCAGACGCCGCAGTCGCTCATGGCAGCGCCTCCAGCCTTTTCTGCAAATTCGCCATCCACCCCGTGATGGAGCCCGCGCCGGCGCCGATCACGGCCGCACCGGGCTTGAGGAACGGCTTGACCGTGGCGGCCAGATCGTCCTCGCCATTGATGATCAGCACGTTGCGATGGCCGTGGGCGCGCAACGCATCGGCATAGGTGTCGCGATTGATGCCTTCGATGGGCCCTTCGCCTGCCGCGTAAACCGGTGCGATCACAGCCACATCGGCATCGTTCAGGCAGGTGGCGAACTGCTCGAAGGTATCGCGCAGGCGCGTGTAGCGGTGCGGCTGGACCACCGCCACGATAGGGCCGCTATAGGCCTGGCGGGCCGCCTTGATGGCGGCGGCGATCTTGAAGGGATTATGGGCATAGTCGTCGATGATGGCGGCGCCGTTATATTCGCCGACCTTGGTGAAGCGGCGGCCCACGCCCTTGAACCCGGCCAGGCCCTTGCTGATGACGGCGTCCGGTACCCCCAGCTGGCGCGCCACCACGATGGCGGCGGTGGCGTTCTGGACATTGTGCTCGCCGGGCATGGGCAGAGACAGACCGGTGAGGCGCTCCTGCCGGCCGCTGCGCCGGTCGGTGAAGACGACGTCGAAATGCGAGGCGCCCTGGCTGAAGCTGACATTGACGGCGCGCGCATCGGCCTGAGGATTGAATCCATAGGTGATCATGCGCCGGTCGGTAATGCGGCCCACCATGGCCTGCACCTCGGGATGGTCGGTGCACAGCACCGCGAAGCCATAGAAGGGCACGTTCTCGACAAAGCGCTGGAAGGCGTCGCGCATGGCGTCGAAGGTGCCGTAATAGTCCAGGTGATCGGGGTCCGCGTTGGTGACCACGGCCACCGTGGCTGGCAGGCGCAGGAAGGTGCCGTCGCTTTCGTCGGCCTCGACCACCACCCATTCCCCCGCGCCCAGCCGGGCATTGGTGCCATAGGCGTTGATGATGCCGCCATTGACGACGGTGGGGTCCATGCCGCCCGCATCCAGCAGCGAGGCGACCAGCGTGGTGGTGGTGGTCTTGCCGTTGGTGCCGGCGATGGCGATGCAGGAGCGAAGGCGCATGATCTCGGCCAGCATCTCGGCGCGGCGCACCAGGGGCAGCGACAGCGCGCGGGCGGCGTCGAACTCCACATTGCCGGGCTTGACCGCCGAGGAATAGACCACGGCATGCGCGTGCCTGAGGTTGGCGGCGTCATGGCCGACATGGACGGTTATGCCCAGCCCCTTGAGACGTTTGACATTGGCGTTCTCGGCCGCATCGCTGCCCTGCACCCTGTAGCCCAGATTGTGCATGATCTCGGCGATGCCGCTCATGCCGATCCCGCCGATGCCGATGAAATGAATGGCACCGATGTCCAGCGGTACGCGGGTGGTGATCTTCATATGGGCCGGGGGGGTCACGCCGCCTCCATGATCTTTTCCACCGCGTCGGCCAGATTGCGGGCGGCGTGGGGCACGGCCAGCCTGTGGGCGGCGACCGCACGGCGCGCCAGCCCCAGCGGATCGGCAAAGGCGGATTGGAGCATCCGGGCCAGCGCGTCGGGGGTGAAATCGCGCTGCGCCACCCGCCAGCCGGCGTTCGCCTGCGCCAGGATGTCGGCATTGGGTGTCTGGTTGTCGTCCAGCGCGCCGGGCAGCGGCACCAGGATGGCGGGCCGGCCGATAGCCATGAGTTCGGCGACGGTGCCCGCGCCCGCCCGGGCGACGACCAGGTGGGTCTCGGCCATGCGGCGGGGCAGATCGTTGAAGAAGGTCGCAAGCTCGGCGCGGATCTCGGCATTGGCGTAGATCTGGCGGACCTTTTCGATATCCTCGGGCCGGCACTGCTGCACCACGGTAAGGCGCATCTTGATGTCGTGCGTCAGCCGCGTCAGGGCAGCGGGCACCACTTCGCTCAGCGCGCGCGCGCCCTGGCTGCCGCCGAACACCAGCAGGCGCAGCGGACCTGATGCCTCGGGCACATTGTAGGGCGCGCCCCACAGTTCCTCAGCCTCGGGCCGCAGCGGATTGCCGGTCAGCACGATCTTGGAGGTGTCGGCGGGAGCAAAGCGGGCGATCGGGAAGGCCGCCGCCACCAGCTTTACCCTGTTCATCAGAAGGCGGTTGGCGCGGCCCACCACGGCGTTCTGCTCGATGATGGCGGTGGGGCGGCCGGTCAGTATGGCGGCCAGCATGACCGGCACGGAAGGATAGCCGCCAAAACCCACCACCGCGGCCGGCTTCAGCCGCAACAGCTTTGCCAGCGCCATGACGGCGCCGGCAAGAATCCTGAAGGGCGCGGCCGGCGAGTTCAGCGGCGAGGAGGGCACGGTCTCGATTTCCGCGCCCGGAAAAGCGGTGGCGTAGTTGGCGAAGCGGCTGTCGGTCATCACGACAATATGCCTGCCGCGCCTCACCAGCTCGCCTGCCAGCGCCTGGGCCGGGAACAGGTGTCCGCCGGTGCCGCCCGCCGAAAGCACGACAATCCGGTTCATGCGCGCGCTCCATGGATACGCGCGGAAGACAGCGGCTCGTCCCGCATGCCGATCCTGGGACGCCGGCGCGTCACCGCCAGGGCAAAGCCCATGGTCAGCGCCACCGCGAAAAGCGAGGAGCCGCCATAGGAAATGAATGGCAGGGTCATGCCCTTGGCCGGCAGCAGCGAGATCGCCACCCCCATGTTGATGAAGGCCTGGATGGCCGTGACGATCGCCAGGCCCGCGCCCGCCAGCTGGCAGAAAGGCTCGCGCTGGCCGGCCGAACGCAGCAGCAGCCGGACGGTCAGGGCGCAGAAGGCTGCGGCGATGATGGCGCAAAGCACGAAGCCGAACTCCTCGCCCGCCACCGCGAAGATGAAGTCGGAATGCACGTCGGGAATGCGGTACTTGATGGTGCCCGCGCCCGGCCCCACCCCCGTCAGTCCGCCATGGGCGAACGCCTTCAGCGCCAGCCCCGCCTGGTAGCCCGTGCCGTCCTCGCTGAGAAACTGTTCGACGCGATGATGGACATGGGGAAAGACCTCGTAGGCCAGAAAGCCCAGTGCGCTGGTGACGCCGGCCATGATGCCCACCCATGACAGCGGCAGGCCCCAGAAGAACAGCATCGCGCCCCAAAGGCAGAGCAGAAGGCCCGTCTGGCCCACATCGGGCTGGCAGACCAAAATCGCCAGCGCCGGCGCGAGCAGGATAAGCGTCATCACGGGCCTGGGAATGGAGAGAGGCTTGCGGTCGGCCAGCACGGCGGCCGCCAGGACCGCGAAGCTGGGTTTGAGAAATTCCGACGGTTGCAGCGCCAGAGGGCCCAGATCCAGCTCGCGGCGCGCGCCCAGCACGTCCGCGCCGACGAACAGCACCAGGAAGGAGGCAATCAGCGCACAGGCAAAGGTGATCGCGGCCACGATCTTGACCTGGCGCAGCGACAGAAGCGAGCTGCCGCCCAGGATGGCCATGGCGGCAACGGCGTACATCACCTGGCGCGTGGCATAATGGAAATCGCCGAAGCCGGTGCGTCCGGTGACGGCGGGGCTGGCGGCGAAGGCCAGCATCTGGCCGATGCCCGCCAGCAGCAGGATCAACACCAGCGCCGTGCGGTCGACGGTGAACCACCAGTTGACGAAGCTGCCCTTGTCGGCGCGGTTGATCATTGGGCGGCCTCGGTCGTGCCGGAAAGGCCCGTCACCAGGGCACGAAAGACATCGCCCCGATGCTCGAAATCCTTGAACTGGTCATAGGAGGCGCAGGCCGGCGACAGCAGCACCACGGGCGCAGGTGCCGGCGAGCCCGCGGCATCGGCGGCGGCATGGGCCAGCGCCACGTCCAGCGTGCCGCTGATCTCGCAGGGCGCCTTGCCCTCCAGGGTGCGGGCAAAAGACGGCGCCGCCTCACCGATCAGATAGGCCTTGCGGATGCGCGGGAAGAAGGGGGTCAGGCTTTCGATGCCGCCCTCCTTCGGTTTGCCGCCCGCGATCCAGAAAATATCGGGCCAGACCGCCAGGGCCCGCGCCGCGGCGTCGGCGTTGGTCGCCTTGGAATCGTTGATGAACCGCACCTTGCCGCGGCTGCCGACGTCTTCCATGCGGTGGGCCAGGCCCGGGAAGGCGCCGATCGCCGCCGCGATGGCCTCGACATCGCCGATGAAGGGCCTGACCGCGCCATAGGCCAGGGCCGCGTTCTGCCAGTTGTGCGTCCCCGGCAGGCGCCGCGCGCCGGCCATGTCCATCACCTTGACGGCGCGGCCGCCCCGCGCGTCGTAAAGGACGCCATCGACCACGAAGATGCCCCGTCCCAGCACCTTGCCCACGGAAACGGGTGTGGCGCAGGTGCCGCCCTTGCCGGACAGGCGGGTGAAGATGGCGGCGGTATGGTCGTCGTCCACCCCCATCACCACCTGGCCGTCGCGGGCGACGTTGTGCATCAGCCGTTCCTTGATGGCGGCATAATTCTCCATCGTGCCATGACGGTCGATATGGTCGGCCGAGATGTTGGACAGAACGCCCACATCGGGCACCAGCCCCGGCGCCAGGTCGATCTGGAAGCTGGACATCTCCAGCACATAGATGGTCCTGGCGGCCGGCGGGGAAAGTTCCAGCACCGACTTGCCGATATTGCCGCCAACCTGCGCGTCAAAGCCGTTGGACTTCAGGATGTGGCCGACAAGCGCCGTGGTGGTGGACTTGCCGTTGGTGCCCGTGATGGCGATGACGGGCGCGTGGCCCCTGCCGTTCGGATCGGGCCGGATCTCGCGGGCGAAGAGCTCCACATCGCCGATCACCCGCACATGCGCCTGCCGGGCATGAAGCACCACTTCATGCGGCCGGGGGTGTGTCAGCGGCACGCCCGGCGACAGCACCAGGGCGGAGATTTCCTCCCATGGCCATTCGCGCCAGGGCATGGGCCGGGCGCCGGCCTGGCCGCCCAGATCGCGCGCCGTCGAGGAATCGTCCCAGGCGAGCACGCGCGCCCCACCGGCCACAAGCGCGGCGACCGCACCCAGCCCGGTGCGGGCCAGGCCGAAGACGGCGACGGTTTTGCGGTTGAAGGAGCGGACCGGGATCATCGCGTCACCGGATCTTGAGGGTGGCAAGGCCCAGAAGGGCCAGCACCACCGCCACGATCCAGAAGCGGATCACGATGGTGGGCTCGGTCCAGCCGAGCTGTTCATAGTGATGATGAATGGGCGCCATGCGGAAGACCCGCTTTCCGGTGAGCTTGAAGGAGATCACCTGAACGATCACCGACACGGTTTCAAGCACGAACAGGCCGCCCACGATGGCCAGCACGATTTCGTGCTTGGCGACCACCGCCACCGCGCCCAGCGCGCCGCCCAGCGGCAGCGAGCCCGTATCGCCCATGAAGATCGCGGCGGGCGGGGCATTGTACCAGAGAAAGCCCAGCCCCGCGCCGATCAGCGCCGCCAGGAATACCGCCAGTTCGCCCGATCCGGCGACATAGGGAATCTGCAGATAGGTGGAGAAGCGCTCATTGCCGGCCAGATAGACGATCAGGGTAAAGGCGCCCGCCGCGATCAGCACCGGCATGATGGCCAGCCCGTCCAGTCCGTCCGTGAAATTCACGGCATTGGCGGCACCGGCGATGGTGCAGCCGCCCACAAGCACGAAGAACAGGCCGAAGGGCAAAAGGGCAGTCTTGATGAAAGGCACCGCCAGCATGCCCGAAAGGCCGGGCGCCTCGATCTGCATGACCAGCCAGGTGGCGAGCATGGCGATGCCAAACTCGACCACCAGGCGCGCGCGCCCCGACAGCCCGTCGGATGTGCGCTTGGTGACCTTGTAATAGTCGTCCATGAAGCCCAGCAGGCCGAAAGCCGCCGTCACCATCAGCACGATCCACACATAGCGGTTGGAAAGGCTGGCCCAGATCAGGGTCGAGCCGATCCAGGGGATCAGGATCAGAAGGCCGCCCATTGTGGGTGTTCCGGCTTTTTCGAGGATGTGGCGCGCCGGTCCGTCGCTGCGGATGGGCTGGCCCTTGCCCTGCTTCAGCTTCAGCCAGCGGATCAGCATGGGATTGATCCAGAAGGCGATGATCAGCGCGGTCACGACCGCCGCCATGGCGCGGAAGCTGAGATAGCCGAACAGGCGGAAGAAGGCGAGCTGGTCGGTGTGGGTGAGCAGAGACAGATAATAGAGCATCAGCGTCCCTTGCCTGCGTGGTTTTCGGAACGGCCCTGCAATGCCTCCGTCACGACCGACATTCTTGCGCCGTTAGAGCCCTTCACCAGAACGGTATCGCCAGGGCGCAGGATATCCTCCAGCTTGCCCAGCAGCTGCTGCGAGGTTTCGCCATAGGCGCCCCGCCGCGAAGGGGGCAATACATCCCATAGGGCCTTCATCTCGGGCCCGCAGGCAAAGACCAGGTCGATCCTGTTGGCTTCGACCGGTACGGCCAGCCCGGCGTGGTGGCTGGCGGCGCCCTCGCCCATCTCCAGCATGGAGCCAAGCACGGCGATTTTCCTGCCTTGCGCCTGCCCGAGCAGCGCCAGCGCCGCCGCCATCGAGGCGGGGTTGGCGTTGTAGCTTTCATCGATCACATGGATGCCGTGCGCCTCGAAGCGCGCACCGCGGCCCTTGAGCGCCGCGAATTGCCTGAGCGCGGCGGCCGCATTGAGTACATCCCCGTCCACCAGCGCCACGGCCGCCAGCGCGCCCACCACATTCTGGGCGATATGGACGCCGGGCGCGCCCACCAGACAATCCACCTTCGTGCCCAGTATGTCGGCCTTCACCCGCATGCCCGCGGCGTCGGGGACGATGGAAAGCAGCCTGGCCTCGCCCGTTTCGCCGAAGGTGACGATACGGGCGACACGGGCCTGGCGCGCGCGGGCGACAAGGCGGGCGGCGTGTTCACTGTCGGCAGGGACCAGGGCCGCGCCGCCCGGCACCAAACCCTCGAAGATTTCCGACTTGGCATCGGCGATGGATTGGACATTGCCGAAAAATTCCAGATGCGCGGGCGCCACGGTCGTGACCATGGCCACATGCGGACACACGAACCCGACCAGGGACCTGAGCTCTCCGAAATGGTTCATGCCCACCTCGAACACCCCGTATTCGGCGTCGCGCGGCAGGCCGGCGAGGGACAGCGGCACGCCCCAGTGATTGTTATGCGATGCCGAACTGGCGTGGGTGCGGCCCAGCGCGTTGCAGGCTTTGGCCAGGATTTCCTTGGTCGTGGTCTTCCCGGCGCTGCCGGTGACGGCGATGATCCTGGCATTGCTGCGGGCGCGGGCGGCACGCGCCAGGTCTTCCAGCGCGCGCTGGGTATGGGCCACGCTGAGCAGGGGGCCGGTTACGCCTTCCGGACGATGGGTCACCAGCGCGGCGGCGGCCCCGGCTTCGAACGCCGCCTTGACAAAGGCATGTCCGTTCCGGTTGCCGCCGACCAGCGCCACGAACAGGTCGCCCGGCTTCAAGGTGCGGGTGTCGATGGACACGCCTTCCACGGCAAAAGGCGCGCTTGCGACGCCAAGGGTCGCGGCTTCGGCTTCGCTGCTGGTCCAAAGGCTCATGCGGCGCGCCCTCCCAGGTCGACGGCGGCGGCAACGGCCTGCTCGTGGTCGCTGAAGGGATGGGTGACACCTTTTATATACTGGCCGGTCTCGTGGCCCTTGCCGGCGATCACCAGCACATCGCCCTGCCCCAGGTCCGCGACGCCGGCGCGGATGGCAGCGGCGCGGTCGCCGATCTCGCGCGCGCCCGGCGCCCCCGCCAGGATCTCGGCGCGAATGGCGGCGGGGTCTTCGCTGCGGGGGTTGTCGTCCGTGACGATGACCGCATCAGCCATGCGGGCGGCGATGGCGCCCATCAGCGGGCGCTTGCCCCTGTCGCGGTCGCCGCCGCAGCCGAACACCACGTGCAGCTTTCCCGCGGTGTGGGGGCGCAGCGCCTCCAGCACCTTTTCCAGACTGTCGGGCGTGTGGGCATAATCGACATATATGGGCGCGCCCGAGGCTGCAAAGGCCACTTTCTCCATGCGGCCCGGCGCGCCTTTCAGCGCCGCCAGCGCGGCGATCACTTTTGCGGGATCCTCCCCAAGCCCGATCGCCAGCGCCGCGGCGACCAGCGCATTGGATGCCTGAAAGGCCCCGGCAAGCGGCAGCATGACGGCATAGGTGTGGCCGGCATGGACGATGGACAGGCGCTGGCTGTCCCCCAGGCTTTCGCGGCCGACCAGTTTCAGCTCTTCGCCCTGCTCGCCGACCGTCATCAGCTTGAGGCCGCGCGCGCGGGCGGTGGAGACAAAGCCCTCGGCATGGGCGGCATCGGCATTGACCACCGCCACCGCGCCATCCTGGGCCACTTGCGAAAACAGGCGCAGCTTGGCCGCCAGATAGGCGTCGAAGGTGGGATGATAATCCATGTGGTCGCGGGTGATGTTGGTGAAGGCCACCGCCCCGATCCTCGCCCCGTCCAGCCGGTGCTGGTCCAGTCCGTGGCTGGAGGCCTCGATCGCCAGATGATCCACGCCCTGGCCCGCCAGCTCGGCCAGCAGCGCGTGGATTTCCACCGGATCGGGCGTTGTGTGCGAGAGGGCGAGGGCACCCTTCGGCCCCACCACGCCCACCGTGCCCAGGCTGGCCGCGGGATGGCCGAGGGCGGTCCATATCTCGCGCAGGAAGGCGACGATGGAGGATTTGCCCTTGGTGCCGGTGACGGCGGCAATGGTCGCAGGCTGGGCGCGAAAGAAGGCCGCCGCCATTCGCGCCAGGCGCGCGCGCGGATTTTCGTCGGCAATGAAGCGTGCGCCCGTCTCAGCCACTTCGCCGGCCAGCGATGGAACGCCCAGCACGGCGGTAGCGCCGCGCGCCACCGCATCGCGGATAAAGCGCGCGCCATCGGTCTTGCTGCCGGACAGTGCCGCAAAAAGATAGCCCGGCCTCACCTTGCGGCTGTCGCTGGTGAGGCCGCTGAATTCCATATCACCCAATGTGGCGTCACTTCCCGCCTTCTTGTCCGCCATTATCGAATCCGATTGTGGCGTCATAGCGGTGACTCGCGGGCAAGCCGCGTGGGCGGGGCGTTGTTGGGCACGCCCAGAAGCGGGGCGATGCGCTGGATCACCCGCCCGGCGATGGGCGCGGCGGTCCAGCCGGCCAGCGCGAAGCCGCCGGTTTCCTTGGTGCCGTGCGGCTGATCGAGAAGAACAAAGACCAGGTAGCGCGGATTGTGTACCGGGAACACCGCATAGAAAGAAGTGCGCAGGGCATGCGGAATATAGCGGCCATTGGGGCCCGCCACCTGGGCCGAACCGGTCTTGCCGCCCACGTCATAGCCATCGACGTCGGCCTTCTTGCCCGAACCGTTCGTGACGACATAGCGCAGCAGGTCGCGCATCTTCAGGCTGGTGTCCAGGCTGACGATCTGCTCGCCGCGGCGATCATGGCTTTCCTGCTTCAGGAAGGTCGGGGTGATGCGCCGCCCGCCATTGACTACGCCGGCCGCCGCAGCGACGAAACTGAGCGGCGACACCGCTATACCCTGGCCGAAGGCGACATTCGCGGTCTGGATATCGCCCCAGACGGACGGATAGAGAGGACGCGCCGTTTCCGGCAATTCGGTCCTGATCGGCTTAAACAGGCCCAGATGGCCGAGAAACTCCCGTTCGCGCGCGCCACCCGAGCGCAGCGCGATCTGGCTGGTGCCGATGTTGGAAGACTGGGCCAGGATGTCGCGCGCCGCCAGCGTGGCCGGCATGTGTTCGGCCTCATGGATGGTGTGCCTGCCGATCTTGAAGCCCTGGCCGATGGGGAAGACCTCGTCCAGGCTTTTCAGGGTGTGGTCTTCCAGCGCCATGGTGAAGGTGAAGATCTTGAAGACCGAGCCAAGCTCGTAAACGTCCTGGGCCATGATGTTGCGGCGCGAGTCGCCCCGGCCCAGGTCACGCCGGTTGGGATCGAAGTCGGGCAGCGAGACCATGGCCAGGACCTCGCCGGTATTGACGTCCATGACGATGCCGCCGGCCGCCCGGGCGCTGAACTTCTTGCGCGCCTCGGCCACCTCATGCTGCAGAATGTACTGCACCCGCATGTCGATCGATGTGGCGACCTGGCCGCGGCCATGCGCCTTGGCGGCGGCGCGGATCTCCGGCTGAAGCCCCAGTTCCAGGCCCGAAATGCCGTTATTGTCCAGGTCGGTGATGCCCGTCACCTGGGCGGCGGTGCGCCCATCGGGGTAATAGCGCATGGCGCTGGGTTCGAACTCCAGTCCCGGCAGTCCCAGATGCATCACTTTCGCTTCGCTGTCGGGCGTGATGCGGCGGGCGACCAGCACATAGGGATGTTTGGCGTTTTCGAACGCGTTCAGCAGCCGTGCGGCATCGCCGCCCGTGGCTTCGGCCAGGCCTTCGGCGGCTTCGGCCTTGTCGGAGAAATATTGCGGGCGCGCATAAAGATCCTTCACCGGGATATCGCGGGCCAGCAACTCGCCATTGCGATCGGTCAGGTCGGCGCGCGCCACGATAGGGGCATTGGCGCGCCCGCCGTCCCAGCCTTTCAGCAGCGAGACATGGACCAGCCGCAGCCCCACCAGCGCGAAAGCGATGACACAGAGTCCTGCTCCAATGACGATGCGGCGCTGATAGAGAGTGGGGGCCTCGCGCATCGCCTCACATGCCGGAGTCCGGAGAAGAGGCCACCCGAGCGGAAACGGCGATGGTGCGGGCCGAACTGGTCGGCAGCACGGCATTGGCGTTGCGCAGCGGCGTGTTGTTCAGCGGCGCTTCGTCGCCGCGGCGGGGCAGAAGCTCGAAGGAAGATAGCTGGGCCGAGGCGTTGTCGCTCATGCCCAGCCGCGATTCCGCCAGCCGCTGGATGCGCGACGGGGCGGCGACATGCTGCCATTCGGTTTCCAGCACCGCGATATCGGAACGCTGGCGCGAGATCTCGTGGTTCACCTTGGCCAGTTCCAGTCGCGCCACCCGGGTCCGCTCGGACACATGGTAGAGCGCCAGGATGGCAAGGCCCATCAGCGCCACGCAGAAGAAGTTCATCACCCGGATCATGATTGCCTCCTAGGCTGCCAACCTGACGCCCGCGCGCAGCCTGGCGGAACGGGCGCGGGGATTGGCCGCGACCTCCGCTTCGGAGGGCGTGAGGGACGTCATCAGTTCGAAAAGGGGATGCGCCGCCGCTGCGGGCGGGGCGTGACGGCTGGCGCGCGGCGCCTGCGTGCTGCGCCGGGTGAGAAACCGCTTGACGATGCGGTCTTCCAGGCTGTGGAACGAGACCACCACCAGCCGGCCGTGCGCCCTCAGTATCGCCAGCGCCGCTTCCAGCCCGCGTTCCAGTTCGCCCAGTTCGTCATTCACATGGATGCGCAGGGCCTGGAAGGTGCGGGTAGCGGGATGGATGGCATGGCGCAGCGCGGCGGGCCCCTGCGCGTCGGAGACGATCCGGGCCAGTTGGGCCGTGCCGCTGACCGGCCGCGCGGCGATGATGGCGCGGGCGATGCGGCGGGCGTTCTTTTCCTCGCCATAGCGGGCGATGATCCCGGCCAGCGTGCGTTCGTCGGCGCCATTGACCACGTCGGCGGCGCTGACGCCCGAGCGGCTCATGCGCATGTCGAGCGGCCCGTCCTCGCGGAAGGAAAAGCCGCGCGCCGGCTCGTCGAACTGGAAGGAGGACACGCCCAGGTCCAGCACGATGCCGTCCGTCGCTTCGGCGAACGCGTCCATGCGCGAGAATTCGCCCTGCACCAGGGTGAGGCGGCCGCCAAAGGCATCGGCAAGCCTGCGCCCGCGCGCGATGGCATCGGGATCGCGGTCGATGCCCAGCACCCGGCAATCGGCGGCTTCCAGGATGGCGCGGGAATATCCGCCACCGCCAAAGGTACCGTCGACGTAATTTTCGCCGTCCTTCGGCGACAGCGCCGCCAGGACTTCCTGGAGCATTACGGGCACATGGCCTTGCAAAGCGTTCTGGCTCATGCCCCTTCGCTCCGCATGCGTTCGTATTTGGCCTTCACCCGGGCGACCGCGGCGGCCTCGATCTCGGCATAGCGGCCGGCATCCCAGATCTGGAATTTCTGCAGCTTGCCGGTGAAGACGACTTTGTCCTTCAGGCCGGCATGT
>DASTRG010000017.1:0-17299 GCA_035761325.1 Rhizomicrobium sp.
GCCCTGATGGAGGCGGAAATACCGATGACAGAGCCCGACGAAGCGGCCTGCCGTGCCTTCTACGAGGCCAATCCGTCCCGCTTCCGCAGCGCGGAGCTGTTCGAGGCGTCCCACATCCTGTTTGCCGCCCATCCGCACGACCGCGAGGCCTATGGCGCGGCCAGGAAGCAGGCCGAAGCCGTGATCGCCGAACTGGAAACCTCTCCCGATCGTTTCGATGCGCTGGCGCGGGAGCATTCCCAATGCGATTCCCGGAGCAAGGGCGGACGGCTGGGCCAGATCGGTCCCGGCGAAACCGTGCCCGAGTTCGAGGCGGCGCTGCGGGCCTTGGAAGCGGGAAATATCACCCGCAAGCCTGTCATGTCCCGGTTCGGTGCCCATGTGGTGCGCCTGGATGGCCTGGCACGGGGCGATGTGCTGCCCTTTGGGTATGTGCACGCCGCGATCGCCGACTACCTGGCCGAGCGGCAATGGCGCCGCGACGTTGCGGCCTATGTCGGCAGGCTGGTCCAGGGGGCGCAGATTGAAGGTGTCGACATGTCCCCGGCGGCGCACCGCAAGGACGATGCGGCATGACGACCCTGGGAGAAGTCCTGGTCCGGCTTCAGGACCGCACGGAGCTGTGCCGGATGCTGGCGGAATCCGGCGACCTGCTGTTGATATCGCGGCTGGACAAGCTGGCGGAGGAGACGGGCACCGATGTCTGCGATGCGGCGCTGGATGCGGTCGAAGCGTTCACCACCGGCGCGGACGACGAAGCCTGGGTAAAGCTGATCGGCAGGGTGCAAAACTCCGATCTGCCGGCCAGCGCCTTCCTGGGCGAGATGATCGCATGGTCGCTGAAACAGTGATCGGCCGTTTGCCCGCCGCGCCGATTCTGGGGGCCGTTTTCGCAGGCGGCGAATCGTGCCGGTTCGGCCGGGACAAGGCGCTGGCCATGCTGGCGGGCCGCCCACTGCTCGCCCATGTGGTGGATCGCATGCGCCCCCAGGTGGAAGCGTTGGTCATCAGTGGCCCCGCTCGCAAGGGCTTTTCGATTCCGGCGGTCGCCGATGAACGGCCGGGCCAGGGACCCCTGGCGGGATTGTGCACAATCCTGCGCTGGGCTGATGCACACAAATTCGGCCTGGTCGCCACATTCGCCTGCGATACGCCGTTCATTCCCCTGGATTGCGTCGCCACGCTGCGGGGCGCGATCCATGCGGCCGATTGCGCGGTGGCAAGCGGAGGCGGCCGCTTGCAGCCGACCCTCGCCCTTTGGCGCACGGCGGCTCGCCAGAGGCTGGAGCTGGTATTGGCGTCCGGCGTACGCAGCCTTCACGGCGCCATTGGGGCGATGGATTCGGTGAGGGTCAATCTCGGCGCGAATGGCGGCCCGGCGGACAATCCCTTCTTCAATATCAATCGCCCGGAGGACATGGTCGTCGCGCAAGCCTGGCTGGAGAGCATAGGACAGAACTCTGTCTCCTGAATCGCCGGCCTGGCCACGTCGATGGGCCGGGCCAGCCCGGTGCCGGCGTCCGTTCGCCCATTTGACCGCGCTTGCCTTGGGGTCTGGCGCCCCGGCCCGGTTGGAATTACTGTAAATTAACAGCGCGCGGCGGACGGCTCTTGGAACTCCAAGCCGTTTGTAGCGTATGCGGGAGGCAGGGCTCTGAGAGGAAATCCATGCTTCAAAGTTTGTTTTCCGGTTTTTTTCGGGATGGCGCCCTGGGCGTGATCCGCCCCAACCGCGCCATGGAAGTCTATGGCAAGGGCGAGCCGGAAGTGATCATGCGGCTTCACGACCGATGGGCGGAGTGGGAGCTGGCGCTCAATCCCGACCTGAAGCTGGGCGAACTCTATATGGACGGGCGCCTGACCGTTGAGAAGGGGGATATTGCCGGGCTGCTGGCGCTGTTGATGCGCAATCTGGGGGCCGTCCAGCCGCGGGGATTGCACAAGTTGGTGCGGCGCTTCCGCACCCTTACGCGGGCGATCGACCAGTATAACCCGGCATCCCGTTCCAAGGACCATGTCGCCCACCACTATGACCTGTCGGGACGGCTATACGAGCTGTTCCTGGATGGCGACCGGCAATATTCCTGTGCCTATTTCTCGTATCCCGGCGAAACGCTGGAGGAGGCGCAGACTGCCAAGAAGCGCCATATCGCCGCCAAGCTGCATCTGCACAAGCCCGGCCTGAAAGTGCTGGATATCGGCTGCGGCTGGGGCGGGCTGGCGCTGGACATGGCGCGCGATTGCGGCGCCGATGTTCTGGGCATCACCCTGTCGGAGGAACAGATCGCGGTGGCGCGCGAACGCGCGGACAAGGCGCGGCTGGCGCAGAATTGCCGCTTCGAGCTGGTGGACTACCGCGCCCTGCGCGGCACTTATGACCGCATCGTATCGGTCGGCATGTTCGAGCATGTCGGCGCCGCCTATTACGACGCTTTTTTTGCCCAGGTGCGGGCCCTGCTGGCCGAGGATGGGGTGATGCTGCTGCATTCCATCGGCCGGGTGGACGGGCCCGGATCGACCAACAGCTGGATCGCCAAATACATCTTCCCGGGCGGCTATGCCCCGGCCCTGTCCGAGATCGTGACGGCGGTGGAAAAGGCCGGCCTGATCATCACCGATGTCGAGGTGCTGCGCCTGCATTATGCGCAGACGCTGAAGGAATGGCGCCGCCGCTTCATGGCCAACCGGGCCGAGGCCGCGCGCATTTATGACGAACGCTTCTGCCGGATGTGGGAGTTCTATCTGGCGGGATCGGAAATGGCCTTCCGCCACGACGGCGAAGTGGTGTTCCAGGTCCAGATCGTCCGCCGTCAGGATGCAGTGCCGCTGACGCGGGACTATATGCTGGAGGGCGAGCGCACCATGCGCTTCGCCGGCACCGAGCGGATGCCGTTGAAGGTCGTGTGAGGGTATTGTACCCGCCGCCGGCGCGCATTATGAGGCGGCGTGGCGACCATATACGGCATCAGGAATTGCGACACGATGAAGAAGGCGCGTGCCTGGCTGGACGCGCACAAGGTCGCGTATGCCTTCCATGACTACAAGGCCGAAGGCGTCGACAAGGCGACGCTGGAAGGCTGGGCGACGAAGGCCGGATGGGAGGTGCTGCTGAACCGCGCCGGCATGACGTTCAAAAAGCTGCCGGAGGCCGACAAGGAAAATCTCACCGAAAAGAAGGCCATCGCCCTGATGCTGGCCCATCCCTCGATGATCAAACGCCCCGTGCTGGAGGCCAAAGGCAGGCTGACGGTGGGCTTCAGGCCCGAAGCCTACAAGGCGCTGTTCGGCTAGGCGCTGTTCGGCTGGGCGATGGCGGGTTCGAGCGCCTTTTTCGGAAACGGCTTGAACGTCAGCGCAATCAGGAACGCGCCCAGCCCCAGTCCCCAGGCCGCGATGTAAAGCCAGCCATAGCTGTGGAATACGTCGTGCAGGATGCCGCCGGCCACCGGCCCGGTCGCCATTCCCAGGCTGCCGGCCATCGCGGTGCCTCCGATCACCGTGCCCATCATCCGAAGCGGGAAATTCTCGCGCGCCAGCACGGCGTAGAGCGGCATCACTCCGGCATAGATGAATCCGAACACCACCGCCACGCTGTAAAACGCCAACAGGTCGCGCGCGAAGAAATAGCCCAGCGCGCCGAATGCCTGGGCCAGAAGGCCCCAGACCAGCACCGGCTTGGCGCCGAAACGGTCGCCCATCAGGCCGAAGGCGATGCGTCCGCCCATGCCGGCCAGGCCCTCGACGCTGTAGATCGTCACCGCCGCCATCATCGGAATGCCGCAGGTCATGGCATAGCTGACGGTGTGGAAGATCGGGCCGGAATGGGTGGCGCAGCAGAAGAAGTTGGTCGCCAGCAGGATGATGAACTGCGGTGAGCGCAATGCCTGGGCCAGCGTCATGTCCGGCTGGGGCAGATCCGTCTGCGGCGGAGCGTGGGCTTCCAGGGCAGGCGGGCGTCGCACCAGCAGCGCCAACGGGATCATCACCACCGCCGTGAAGCCGGCGACGATCGTCATGGAGGTGCGCCAGTCATGATGGGTGGCCAGCCAGGCCGCGAAAGGCGACATGGTCAGCGGCGCCATGCCCATGCCGGCCGAGACCAGCGACACCGCCAGGCTGCGATGGGTGTCGAACCAGCCGGTGACGCAGGCCATCATCGGCGCGAAGATGGCCGCGGCGGCGCTGCCGGCGATGACCCCGAAGGCAAGCTGGAAGGCGAGCAGCGAGGTGGTCCTGGCGGCCAGCGCCAGTCCCGCCCCCAACAGCACCGCACCCGCCATCACGATCGGACGGGGCCCGAGCCGGTCGGACAGATGACCCCAGGCCATGCTGGCGGAGGCCATGGCCAGGAAGCTCACGGTCATGGCGGCCGACACCCCGGTCATCGACCAGCCGGTATCGCGCGAGATCGCCAGCAGGAACACCGGCAGCGAGAACAGCGCCCCGGCGGCGATGCAGCCCAGAAGGCCGCCCGTCGCCACGATTACCCAGCGATAGCGCGCCACAGCCAACTCAGGCGACCGCATCTTCCAGTTTCTGGACGTCGATCTTGACCATGGTCATCATCGCCGCCATCACCTTGTTGATGCGCTCCTGACTGGTCATAAGCCGGGGCAGGCCCGCATAGTTGATCTGCCACACCACGCCGAACCTGTCCCTGGTCCAGCCGCAGGCGCTGGGCCTGTCCGCCAGTGCGTCCCACAGCCGGTCGATGTCCGCCTGGGTCTCGCACGCCACCGACAGCGAGAAGGCCTCGTCCAGCGTGAAGTTGGGGCCGCCATTCATGAAGGTCAGGCGCTGGCCCATCAGCTCCAGATCGACCACCATCACCTGGCCCGCCTTGCCGGGCATGAAGTCGCCATAGCGCGAGACCTGCAGGATCCGGGAATTGGAAAAAAGCGGGACGTAGTACTTTGCTGCGTCTTCCGCCTGGGTGTCAAACCACAAGAAGGGCGTGATGCTGGTGACGGCCATGATCGTGGCTCCGTTTCAGATGGTTTTCGCCAAGGCTTCGAGCTGGTCCGCGACGATGTCCCAACCGGGATGGAAGCCCATCTCCTCATGCCGCTTCATGTCGGCCTCGGTCCAGTGGCGGCAGACCGCGATGTAACGCGTCTTGTTCCCTTCCGGCTCGAAGGTGACGGTGGCGACCATGAAGGGCGCGCCCTCCTTGGGCCTCCAGTCGCCGGTGAAGGCGTCGGTGAAGACGATTTTGCGGTTCGCCACGATCTCCAGATACTGGCCGGGATTGGGCATCACGTCGCCATTGGGCCCCTGCATGGTGATATTGCACGCCCCGCCGGGGCGCACATCCAGCTCGGCTTTCGAGACCGTCCAGGGCTTTGGGCAGAACCATTCCTTCATGCGGCTGGGGTCGGTCCACAGCCGGAACAGCTTGTCGGCCGGCGCATCCAGCAGGCGGTTGAGGGTGAGTTCAAAGGCCATGTTCTGTTCCTCGTCTTCGGTTCTGGCCCCAAGGACGCCCGCCGCGGGCGCCGGCCGACAGGGAACCGGGGCAATATTTTTTCCGCCTTCTGTCGGAGCGGGGCATACTCGCCCGTCCTCGAAGGAAAGCAAAGGAAGCCCATGCTCTACACCCTGCTCTGCTACAACAAGGAAGATGTCGTCTGGTCCTGGAGCAAGGCCGAGGACGACGCGGTGATGTCCCGCCTTTCGGTGGTGCATGAACGGCTGGTCAAGGAAGGCAAACTGGGTCCGTCCCTGCGCCTTCTGCCGACGACGGCGGCGGCCACCTTGCGCGGCGAGGTGGTGATCGACGGCCCCTTTGCCGAGACCAAGGAACAGCTGCTGGGATTCTATGTGATCGATGTGGAGAATCTTGACGCGGCGCTGGACGTGGCGCGGCAATTGTCGCAGGCCAATCCCACCAGTGTCTATGAGATCCGCCCCATCGCGCTCTATATGCCCGAGGCACGCGCCGGCGCGCCCAGGGAAATGGTGAAAGCCTACTAGATGACGGACTTGACCTGGATCCATGGCGCCCTGACGGCGGCCCGCCCGCAGGCGGTGGGGGCGCTGTTGCGCTATTTCCGCGACATGGACCGGGCAGAGGAAGCCTATCAGGAAGCGTGCCTGCGGGCGCTGAAGACCTGGCCGCAAAAGGGCCCGCCGCGCGACCCGGCCGCCTGGCTGATCCTGGTGGGGCGCAATGCCGGGCTGGATGGCGTTCGCAGACAGGCGCGCGATACCCACCTGCCGCCGGACGAGGCAATCTCGGACCTGGAGGATGTGGAGACGCCACTGGCAGAGCGGCTGGACGGCGCCGACTATCGCGACGATGTTCTGCGCCTGTTGTTCATCTGCTGCCATCCCGACCTGCCGGCGGTGCAGCAGATCGCGCTGGCGCTGCGCATTGTCTCGGGCATGACCGTGCCGCAGGTTGCCCGCGCCTTCCTGGTCAGTGATGCGGCGATGGAACAACGCATCACCCGCGCCAAACAGCGCATCGCCAGGGCCGCGGTTCCATTCGAGACGCCCGGTGCGGTGGAACGCGCCGAACGGCTGGCCGCGGTGGCCGCGATGATTTACCTGCTGTTCAACGAAGGGTATGGCGGCGCCTCCGATCCGGCGCGGGCGCCCCTGTGCGAGGAGGCTATCCGCCTGGCACGGCTTCTGCTGCGCCTGTTTCCGGCCGAACCTGAGATCATGGGGCTTCTGGCGCTGATGCTGCTCCAGCAGTCGCGTCTTCCCGCCCGGTTTGATGCGCAGGGCGAGGCCGTGCTGCTGGAAGACCAGGACCGCAGCCGGTGGGACGCAAAGCTGGTCGGCGAGGGTCTGGCGCTGGTGGACAAGGCCCTGCGCCACAACCGGCCCGGCCCCTATCAGGTACAGGCGGCCATCGCTGCGGTCCATGCGCGCGCGGCAAAGGCCGCCGATACCGACTGGGAAAATATCGATGCGCTGTATGCCGCGCTGGAACGGATGCAGCCCTCGCCGGTCGTCACCCTCAACCGGGCCGTGGCGATCGCAAAGCTCAAGGGCGCGCAAGCGGCGCTGGAGATGATCCAGCCCCTGGAAGAGCGGTTGTCGCGCTATTTTCCATATCATGGCGCCCGTGGCGCCTTTCTGCTCCAGCTTGGCCGCGAGGGCGAAGCACGCACGGCCTTCACCAAGGCGATCGCGCTGGCCGCCAGCCCGGCGGACGCCGCCCATATCCGCCGCCACCTGGACCGCCTGTCGGCGGACTGAAGATTATTCGCAGGTCCCGCGTCGGACGGCGGCCTGTTCCGCCGTCCTTGGGAAATTCCAACCAAGGGAGATCGTCATGTCGCAAGCTCAAGAAACCCCCAGCGCCGTCAAGGGCGGCATCGTCGCCTACCTCTCGCTGGACGGCGCCGTCAGGGCGGGTGAGTTCTACAGCAAGGCCTTCGACGCCCGGCAAGTCTTTGTGCAGCCGCCGGACGGGAAGGGACGCACCATGCATGTTCACCTGCACGTTAACGGCGCCTCGCTGATGATCAGCGACCCGTTTCCCGAGCATGGCCACCCCTATGTACCGGCGGCGGGGTTCAGCCTGATGCTGCCGGTCGATGACGTCGATGCCTGGTGGCAGCGCGCGGTGGACGCCGGCTGCACCGGCAACATGGCGCCGCAGGACATGTTCTGGGGAGACCGCTACGGCCAATGCAGGGATCCGTTCGGGGTGGTCTGGGCCTTCGTTGGGCCGAAGAAAGCTTGATGAAGCGGGATGCTCATGCGTTTAATCGCGCATGAGCATTTATGTCGGCATCGGCGGTTGGGGTTCGCTGCGACGGGCTTTGCCCGACAAAACGATCCAGCGGATCATTTTGAGAAGCGAACGCGCCGAGCTTGGGCGAGGCGCTGGGCAGGCCACATGATCTATGTCGGAATTGGTGGCTGGGTCTATCCGGGTTGGCGGGACAATTTCTATCCCGCCGGGCTCGCCCAGAAACGCGAACTGGAATACGCCGCCGGCAAGCTGACGGCCATCGAGATCAACGGCACCTACTACGGCTCTCAAAAGCCGGACAGTTTCGCCCGCTGGCACGATGAGACGCCGGATCATTTCATCTTCACCGTGAAGGGGCCGCGCTTTGCCACCAACAGGCGGGTGCTGGCCGAGGCGGGCGGCTCCATCGACAAATTCTTCGAAAGCGGTGTCACCCGCCTGAAGAAGAAGCTGGGGCCGGTGAACTGGCAGTTTATGGCGACCAAGAAGTTCGACCCCGCCGATTTTGCCGCTTTCCTTGCGCTGTTGCCCCGGAAGGTGGACGGCATCGCCATCCGGCACGCGGTGGAGGTGCGCCATGACAGCTTCAGGGACAGGACGTTCATCCGCATGTGCCGCGAGCATGGTGTTGGCGTCGTCTTTGCTGCCGACGGCGGCTTTCCGACAATCGCGGATGTGACGGCGGACTTCGTCTATGCCCGCATCATGGGCACCAAGGCGACGGAAAAGCTGGGCTACCCGGGGCCGGTCCTGGCCCGATGGGCGGACCGCGCCCGCAGGTGGGCGCGCGGTGAAAGTCCGGACATGGAATTGCTCGACCGTGCGGCGCCGAAGAAAGCGCGCGACGTGTTCCTGTTCGTTATCAGCGGCGCCAAGGAAAGAAACCCGGCCGCCGCCCAGGCGATCATCGCGGCGCTGGCCTAGCCGTCAGCGGCTGACCAGGATGAAGTACATCGCCGTGCGGAAACGGAAACCCAGCGTCTCATACAGAGCGATGGCGCGGGCATTGTCGGCATAAACGTGCAGGAAGGGCGTCTCGCCCCGCGCCACGATCCTTTCCGCCACGATACGCATCAATCCGCCTGCAAAGCCGCGCCCGCGGAAATCGGGATGGGTGCATACGCCGCTGACCTCGGTGAAGCCCCCCAGGGAGGCGTCGGATAGCTTCAGGCGCTCGCCGGCCATGGCGGCCAGCCGGCCGTCGACCTTCACGCCGAGAAAATCGCCCAGGCGATGGGTCCGGGCAAAGAACGGCCCTGGCCGGGTCAGGGTGGCCAGCGCCAGCATTTCGGCGGCGTCACCGTCGTCCAGCGCCACCACATCGAGCCGCGCCGCGCCGGGCAGGACGGCATCGGCAATCATCTGGTTGCAGAGGGCAGGCTTTGTCACCAGACCGGCCGGCAGGGCAGGCCTGCCTGCTTCCACCAGGCCGATCGCGCCGGTTTCAGGAACCAGCGCCAGAACCGCGTCGGCGTCCGCAGGGTCGGCCGCTGCCGCGAACAGACCGTATGCGGGATCGAAGCGCAGGGCGCGCGCGTCACCCAATGCCAGATGCGCCTGGCGCGAGGTCAATGCGTGCCAAACCGGACGGTCGAGCGGATGGAGCGGCATGCCGCCGCTTTATCATTTCGCCGGCCCGCGCGTTAGGGAAGAATGCCTCCCGCCGCCGACGAACATCCCGCCGATTCAGGATTGCCCGATCCCCGATCCTTGACCCAGCTCAACCGCATGCTGGCGGCCGCGCCGCCCATGGTGAGAGGCGGCAAGCGGGCCGTGCCGGGCGAGGGGCCCTTGCATCCGCTGTTGGCACTGGTGGGCGAGCAGCCGGGCGACCAGGAAGACATTGCAGGCAAGCCCTTTGTCGGCCCGGCCGGGAAGCTGCTGGACCGCGCGCTGGCGGAGGCGGGCGTTGAGCGCGACCAGACCTACGTCACCAACGCCGTCAAGCATTTCAAGTTCGAGCAGCGCGGCAAGCGGCGCATCCATTCCAGACCGACGGCGGGTGAGGTCAAGCACTACCGCTGGTGGCTGGAAAAGGAACTGGACTTCGTCCGGCCCGGGCTGGTGGTGGCGCTGGGGGCCACGGCGGCGCTGGCGCTGGCGGGCCGGCCGGTGGCGATCGGGCGAAACAGGGGGCCAATGGAACTGGACGGGCGGCCCGGCTATGTCACCATCCACCCTTCCTTTCTGCTCAGGATGCCGCGGGAGGACAGGGCCGATGCTTTCCGCGCCTTTGTCGCCGACCTGAAGAAAGCCAAAAAGCTGGCGCAGAAGGCGGCATGACGAAATCGATCCGGGGCCAATTTGCAATCGGCGCGCTTTTCGGCAACACACGGCGGGCAATCGTTGCCGCCGGCCCGCATGACGTCCCCGCTCGATCCCAAGCGCATCAACCGGCTTCTGTTCGGCGTCTATTTCGAGGACGACATCTATGAGCGGTTCTGCCGGACGTTCCCGCGCCTGATGCGGCTGTTCTGGTGGCGGATGGACCCGGTGTTTCGCCGCCGGAACCTGCTGTTCATCCATGTGCCGCGGGCTGCGGGCATGTCCGTCGCCCGCGCCCTGGGCGCGGCGGGGACCCGCCATTACAGCGCCCGCTATTTCGCCACCATCGATCCTGCATGGTTTGCCGCCACGCCGTCCTTCGCGCTGATACGCGACCCCATCGATCGTTTCATTTCCGGATACTCCTATATGCGTGCGGCCGGCGCCGAGGGCGTGCACATGGCCGCCGTCATCGCCGATCAGACCCGCCATATCGACAGCGTCGATGCCTATCTCGATTACCTGGAAGGCAAGGAGATCTTCGACCTGGATTTCGTGATGCGCCCGCAAAGCTGGTTCGTGACGGACCTTGATGGCCGGGTGATGGTCAAGAGGCTGTTCATCCTGGGGGAAGATGATGCGGCATTGGCCGAATTTCTGAAGCCGCAGGGCATCGACGCGATCCCGCATGTCAACCGCAGCAGGCGCCAGGCGCTGGAGCTGACCGGCGCGCAGCGCCGGCGGGTGGAGAAGATCTATGCCGGCGACTTCGCCCTGATTGATTCGCTGCGTGCACAAAGGGCGGCCGCCGCGGCGAACGGAAATTTCGCCGCGGAATAGTTGGGATTTTTCCACCCCCTACTAGGTCTAGAGCCGCGGTTCTATACTGGCACGGCGGGCCGCACGCGCCTGTGTGCAAGTGACCTTGAGGCCCATTGGGGACTTGCTCCGAAGTGGCGCGCTGGCTTTGTTGCGTTCCCCGCCGGAAGCGATCATGGAACAGGAAGCCTACCGCCACGTCCCTTACGACATCGATGTCGAGCAGGCCCTGCTTGGCGCGATCCTGGCGGACAACCGGGAGATGGAGCGCGCCAGCGCGCTGCTGAAGCCGGAGCATTTCTACGACCCGCTGCACCAGCGAATCTTCTCGACCATGTCGCAGATGATCGAGCGCGGCGGCGTGGTGGTCACGCCCCTGACCCTGCACGCCACGATGAAGGCCGATCCGGGCGTGATCGAGACCGGCGGCCAGGCCTATTTCGATGCCCTGCAAGCCGCGGCGCCCGCAATTCCCAATGTGAAGGATTATGCGGCGATCCTGTCGGATCATGCCATCCGCCGCAGCCTGATCCGCATCGGCGAGGATATCGTCAACACCGCCTATGAGGCGCCCACCGAGAAGACCGCCCGCAACCAGATCGAGGAAGCGGAAAAAGCCCTTTATGCCGTGGCCGAAACCAACCGTTTCGGCGAAGGCGCGCTGGATTTCCATGAGGCGCTGACCCGCACCGTCCAGGCCGCCGAGCGGGCTGCGGCGCGTGGCGGGCGCATATCCGGCGTTACATCGGGCTTCACAGACATTGACAATCTTTTGGGCGGGCTTCAGCCATCGGACCTTCTGATCCTGGCCGGCCGGCCGGGCATGGGCAAGACGGCGCTTGGCACCAACATGGCCTTCCATGCCGCCCAGCAATATATGCGCGACCTGGAATCCAACGCCGAATATCCCAGCGGCGCGCCGGTGCTGTTCTTCAGCCTGGAAATGGCGGCGCAGCAGCTTTCCGCGCGTATCCTGTCCGAGCAGGCCGAGCTGGAAGTGTGGAAGATCCGCAACGGCCGCTTTTCCGAGACCGAATGGGAAAAATTCGTCCTGACCATGCAGGAGCTTTCCAGCCTGCCGCTTTACATCGACGACACGGGCGGAATCTCCATCGCCCAGATCGCTGCGCGCTCGCGGCGCCTGAAGCGCGAGAAGAATATCGGCCTGATCATCATCGATTATCTCCAGCTGGTCGAGCCAAGCCGCCGCCACGACAACCGGGTACAGGAAATCACCGAGGTCACCAAGGGCCTCAAGACCCTGGCCAAGGAGCTGAACGTGCCGGTGCTGGCGCTGTCGCAGCTGTCGCGCGGCGTCGATGCGCGCGACGACAAGCGCCCGGTGCTGTCGGACCTGCGTGAATCCGGCTCCATCGAGCAGGATGCCGACGTGGTCATGTTCGTCTATCGCGAGGAATATTACCTGAAGTCGCGCGAGCCCGAGGCCGGCACGCCCGAACACGCCAAGTGGATGGAAAAGCTGGACCGCGCCACCAACCGCGCCGAGGTGCTGGTTGAAAAGCATCGACATGGCGCCACCCGCAACATCGAACTGGTGTTCGAGGGCCAGTACACACGTTTCAGCAACATGGCGGATGACGGAACAGCAAGCCGCTAGCCGGCGCTGCGAATGGCCGTGAATTTCGCGCCGCCCGCCAGCGCCGCCAGCTGCCGCGGCACCAACCTGAGGTCATAGCCGAAACGCACCAGTTCGCGCCGGGCATAGGTCAGGCTGAACTTGCGCAGCGGTCTTCGCGTGCCTTCGATGTCGGATTTCTCTCCCACGAACGCCTGCTGGCGCGCGATGGCGGGCAGCAATTGCCATGGCGCCAGCCGTGCGAACAGTTTTGAATTGTTGGGATTGAACATCAGGTGATCGACCGGCAGGTCGAAGCGCGTCTCATCCAGCAGCAGTTGCGCGGCGGCGCGCGACAGCAGATAGGCGGCAGCGCCGGTGTGGCGCGACAACATCCGCGCCAGTTGGAAATCCTTTGCAACCGGCCTGAAATCCGCCAGCAGCACGCGCTGGCCCTGCGGGCCATAATGCTCCAGCTTGACGAGCCCGGCATCGGCCGGAACCCAGCTGTCGGACACCAGCAGCGCGGGCGCGGCCGGCGACAGGCGCACATCGTCTTCCAGTATCACGGCATGGGCATCGCCTGTCGCCAGGAAGGCTTGCCAGGCGCGGCGATGGGAAAGAAAGCACGCCTTGTCGCCACGCGGAATCTCGCCCAGGGGGCCCGATGGCGCGAACCAGCGGTCCAGTTCCCCCGGATCGGTGGCGCTGCCATCCACCGCCGCAATCCGGGTCAGGGCAAGGCCCAGGCCCTGCGCCTGCGCGGTCATCGCCGCCAGCCGGTCGGGCCGCCGGTCCAGGTTGATCAGGTAAAGCCGCATCGCCAGCGGGGTTAGCATTTTCGCTTCCAGGCCGCCATTGCCGCCCCCTGGGCCCGGGCAGGGAGAGACAATCGGGCCCCTGTTTTGCCGGACCTTCCCTTTCTATATGTTGGGGGCCGCGGGGAAGCGTTTGGACGGAAAGGCCCATTTTCTTGACAGATAACAGCCTGGCACCCGTTCTCTTCCCCGGGGGCCGCATGGCCCTCGGGCCGAAGAAAGAACGCCTGCTGGCCAGCCGCACCGTGTCCTCGGTGCTGGTGATTCTGGTTCACATCTTTTTCTTCTTCTTTTTCGCCATTTCCATCCTGAAGTTCGACCAGGCCGGCCATCGCGTCACCGAGACCATTCTGTTTCTGCCCACGCGGGGCAACGACGAAAATGCCCGCCGCCATCTCGTCGCGCCCGAGATCAAGGAAGACAAGGCGCCCGCCGTGTCCGCTGCTCCCATCGCCATTCCGCGCCCGCCCCCGCCACCCACCGAGGAAAAGGGCCAGACCGCCGCGCCGGGCGACATATTGGGTGCGGTAGGCCAGACTCTGGCCTGCGCCGCGGGCAATTTCGAGCATCTGACCCAGCCCGAGCGCGAGCGCTGCCGCCGCGTTCCCTGGCAGGGCGCCAAGACTCCCAACGGCTCGATCGTGATGGTGCCAAAGGATGTGCTGCCCCGCCTTACCGAGCCGGCGCCGGAATTCAGGATGAGCGGCGCCGAGCAGCTCAACCGCGACTTGGCCACAGGCGGTCCGCCCTGTCCCATCCTGCAGAACACGCCGTGCCTGCACGGCATCCTCAATGGCGGCGGTCCCGCAGGCGCCCTTGGCACACACAATTGAGAAGCCTGCCATGACGGAGCCTGATTTCGAAGCGGCCCGCCTGACGGTGCGCCTGGGTGCCATCGCCGCCAACTGGCGCACGGTACAGCGGTTGTGTGGGCCCGCGGTTGCGGCAGGCGTGGTGAAGGCGGACGCGTATGGACTGGGGGCCTGCAAGGTGGCGCCCGCGCTCGCGGCGGCCGGTTGCGACACCTTCTTCGTGGCGCGCCTGGAAGAAGGGATCGCGTTGCGGAAGCTGTGCCGCGAGGCACGCATCTTCGTTCTGGACGGCGCCGCCGCCGATGCGGTGCCCGCGCTTCTGTCGTTTTCGCTGATCCCGGTGCTGAACAGCCTGGCCGATGTCGCGGTTTGGTCGGCCGTGGCGGCGCCGGGCACCCTGGAGGCGGCGCTGCATGTCGATACCGGCATCAACCGGCTTGGGCTGCCGGGCGAAGAACTGGCGGTTCTGGCTGCCGAACAAAAGAAGCGCCTGAAGGGCATCAACCTGGTCCTGGTGATGAGCCACCTGGCCTGCGGCGACGAACCGTCCGACGCAATGAACCGCATGCAGCTGGAACGCTTTCGTGCCGCGCTGGCGCTGCTGCCGCCCGCACCCGCCAGCCTGGCCGCATCGGCGGGAGTGTTGCTGGGCAAGGATTATCATTTCGACCTGGTACGGCCCGGCGTGGGGCTTTACGGCGCAGGTCCCGTCAGGGACGGCGAAAATCCTTTTCGGACCGCCGTGGTGCTGACCGCCAAGGTCCTGCAGGTCCGGCGAATTGACAAGGGGGAGTGCGTTGGCTACGCAGCCACGTTCCGAGCGGGAAAGCCCACCATGATCGCCACCGTCGCTATCGGCTATGCCGACGGCGTGCCACGCGCGGCTTCCGGCCGCGGCGTAGCCGCGTTCCGCGGCGTGCCGGCGCCCTTCGCAGGCCGCGTGTCGATGGACCTTGTGACCCTGGACGTTACCGGCCTGATCGAGCAGCCGCGTGTCGGCGACAGTGTCGAGCTGCTGGGCGATACCGTCACGCTTCGTGACGCCGCGAACGCCGCCGGCACCAACGAATATGAAATCCTGACCGGCCTGTCGCGGCGTGTCCCGCGCCATTACCAAGACGAGACGCCATGAATATTTTTGCGCTCATCGGCCGGGCCGTCCTGTCCCTGCTGGCGGCGATCGGGCGGCTGGCAATCTTCACGGGCCGCGCGCTGGCCGCCATGGTCAGCCCGCCTGTCTATGGCCGCCTTTTCCTGCAGCAGGTGATGCGCATCGGCTATTTCTCGCTGCCGGTGGTGGGCCTGACCGCTTTCTTTACCGGCGGCGTGCTGGCGTTGCAGATCTATCTGGGCGGTAATCGCTATGGCGCCGAATCCATCGTGCCGCAGATCGTGGTTCTGGGCATCACGCGCGAGTTGGGGCCCGTCATCGCCGGCCTGATGGTGGCCGGCCGCGTCGCCGCGGCCATAGCCGCCGAGATCGGCACCATGAAGGTGACCGAGCAGATCGACGCACTGACCACGCTGGCGACCAATCCGGTCAAATATCTTGTGGTGCCCCGCATCCTGGCAGCCGTCGTCACCATGCCGATCCTGACCGCGGTGGGCGATTCCATCGGCGTGTTCGGCGGTTATATCGTCGCCACGCAGAATCTGGGCTTCACCAGCGCCACCTATCTCAAGAACACGGTGGATTTCGCCACCAATTCCGACATCTCCTCCGGCCTGATCAAGGCAGCCGTTTTCGGCTTCATCATCGCCCTGATGGGCTGTTATAACGGCTTTCATTCGCGCGGCGGCGCCCAGGGCGTGGGCGCGGCCACCACCACGGCGGTGGTCTCTTCCTGCATCCTGATCCTGGCGGCCGACTTTGTGCTGACAGCGCTCCTGTTTCATTCGTGACCCTGGCATGACCCCAAAGATCGAACTTCGCGGCGTCAAGAAACGGTTCGGCCCCAAGGTCGTGCTGGACGGGATCGACCTTGTGATCGAACCCGGTTCCTCGCTTGTCGTGATCGGCGGGTCGGGAACCGGCAAGTCGGTGATGATCAAGTCGGTGCTCGGCATCATCCGCCCGGACGAAGGCACCATCCTGGTGGACGGCGAGGATGTCACGCACATCAATGGCGCGGCGCGCGACAGGGTGATGCGGAAGTTCGGCATGCTGTTCCAGGGCGCCGCGTTGTTCGACAGTCTGCCGGTCTGGGAAAATGTTGCCTTTGGGCTTATTCAGGGCCGGGGCATGGCCCGCAAGGCCGCGCGCGACATCGCCATCCAGAAGCTGGCCAAGGTCGGGCTGACCGAGGATGTCGCCTTCCTCTCGCCGGCCGAACTGTCGGGCGGGATGCAGAAGCGCGTCGGCCTGGCGCGCGCCATCGCCGCGGACCCTGAGATCATATTCTTCGACGAGCCGACCACGGGCCTGGACCCGATCATGGCCGATGTGATCAACGAGCTGATCGTTTCCACCGTCAAGGATGTCGGCGCCACGACGCTCTCGATCACCCACGACATGGCGTCGGCCCGCAAGATATCCGACCGCATCGCCATGCTTTACGGCGGCAGGATCATCTGGACCGGCCCCACCGCGCAGATTGACCAATCGGGCAACTCTTATGTCGACCAGTTCATCCATGGTCGCGCGGAAGGTCCGATCAAAATGGCGGTGAAGGCGTAACTCCACCTGTCAGGCCCAGAAGGGTTATGGATGGCCCGGGCAGGCCGGGCCCTGGCGGAAAGGGAAAACTCAGCTCTTGACCGTCATGGTATAACGACTCATGGCCAAATCCTCGGTGTCCTTTGTCTGCCAGTCCTGCGGCGCCGTTACGGCGAAGTGGGCGGGCAAGTGCGACGCCTGCGGCGGCTGGAACACCATCGTGGAGGAGGGCGTGGCCCCGCCGCTGGGCAGCGGCGCCGCGCGCCGGGCAAAGGGCCGCAAGATCACGCTGGAAGACCTCAAGACCGAGGATGCGCCGCCGCCGCGCCGCCCCACCGGCATCAATGAATTCGACCGCGTCACCGGCGGCGGGCTGGTGGCGGGATCGGCACTGCTGGTCGGCGGCGATCCGGGTATCGGCAAGTCGACGATCATTCTTCAGGCGCTGGGAAAGTATGCCCAAGCCGGCGGCCATGCCATCTACATCTCCGGCGAGGAGGCGATGGCGCAGGTGCGCATGCGCGCCGCCCGCATGGGACTGGCCGACGCGCCGCTGATGCTGGGCGCGGCGACCTGCGTCGAGGATATTCTGGCCACGCTGGAAGCGGGCAGGCCTCCCGCCATCGTCGCCATCGACTCCAT
>DASTRG010000018.1:0-7364 GCA_035761325.1 Rhizomicrobium sp.
TGGAGGATGGCGAGACGGGCGTCACCGTCCGGCTGGTTCGCTATCCCGCCGGCTTCACCAACACCTGGCACACCCACCCATGCGCCCACGGCATGTTCGTGCTGGAAGGCACGCTGGTGACGCATGAGGGATCATTCGGGCCGGGCAGTTTCGTCTGGTTTCCCGAAGGCATGATGATGCAGCACGGGGCCACGCAGGAGGCCGATGTGACGGTGCTGTTCATCACCAACAAGAAGTTCGAGATCTTCTACAAGAAGCCTTGAACCCCCGGGCTCCGGTGCCGATCCCCCTGGCGCGGGATCGCGATCAGATCGTCACGTTGCCCGATTTGGCCGCCTTCACCAGATGCTCAGCCGCCCGATAGGCCAGCGCCGAAATGGTCATGGTGGGGTGGTTGCGCCCGCCGGTGACCATGTTGGAGCCATCGACAACGAACAGGTTGGGCACGTCATGGGCCCGGTGATACTTGTTCACCACCGACGTCTTGGGATCGTTGCCCATGCGGCAGGTGCCGCGGGCGTGCGCGCCGCCCGTGGCATCGCGCGGCGCATCGGCCCACACCGTGTGCGCACCGGCCGCCTTCAGCACCTCCACCGACTTTTCGATGAAGAACTCCACGCCCTTCATGTCGTTGGGGTGGCTTTGCGTCGTGATGCGCATGGCGGGCAGGCCCCAGGCATCCTTCACATCGGGATCCAGGTCGACCATGTTGGTCTCCAGCGGCATCTGGGAGATGAAGTTGGCGATATAGAGCTTGCGGTTGGCCTGTTCCATCAGCGCCTTCTTGTAGCCCGCGCCCCAGCTTGGCGCGTCATGCACGCCCGAAAGGCCATAGGCGATCGGGCTGGTGTAGCCGCGCGCGGTCATGCGCCCGCCGCCGTACCAGCCGCGGCCCTTCACGTCGTTGGGAACGTAATCCAGGATCGCCGCACCGGTGACGCAGCCCTTGTATTCGTTGAGGGGATCGCTGAAGAGGCCGGAGGCGCCGCCGCCATTGCCGGTCATCAGGTACTTGCCTACCACGCCGCTTGAATTGGCGAGCCCGTGCGGGAAGCGGTTCGACTTCGACATAAGCAGCAGGCGCGGCGTCTCGGTGCCGTTGGCCGACAGCACGACCACCTTGGCCTTCTGGAAGACTTCCTGATTGTTGTTCTTCTTGTCGAAATAGATGACGCCGGTCGCCTTGCCGGCGGCGTCGGTGGAGATCTCGCGCACATAAGAGTGGGCGCGGATTTCGCAATTGCCGGTGGCGACCGCATAGGGCAGCAGCGCCACGGCCGAGGAGGACCGCGCCTTCACCTGGCAGCCATAGCCCGAGCACATGCCGCAATTGATGCAGGCGGCGCGGCCGTTCCACGGTTTGGTGATGATGGCGGCCACGTTCGGCACCACCGTCAGGTTCAGATTTTTTGCCGCGACCTGGAACAGCGCACCGCTGGATTTCAGCGGCAGCGGCTCCATCGGATAGCCCTTGGACATGGGTGCCAGCAACGGCGTCTTGATGTTGGGGCCCGAGATGCCGATTTCCCACTCCGCCTGGGTATAGAAGGGTTCGATCTCGTCATAGGTGATCGGCCAGTCGGCGATGCCGGTGCCGGCCATGGTGCCGAACAGGCTGGCTTCCTGGAACTCCCAGGGCAGGTGGCGCCAGCTCGAGGCGCCATAGGTCACGGTGCCGCCGCCCACCACGCAGCCATAGGAATGATGGCCGGTCACCGCCTTGTCGGCGGCGGTGCGGCGGAAGGTGTTGGGCTGCTTCTTCGGATCGGTCATCAGCATGTCTTCCTCGGACGGGAAGCGGTTGATGAGTTCGTCCTTGTTGTAGTCCTGCTCGTGGCCGTAGGCGCCCCAGGGCCCCTGCTCCAGCACGACCACAGAGAAGCCGGCCTGGGCGAGCTGTTTGGCCATTACCGCGCCGCCGGCGCCTGAGCCGATGACGACGAAATCGACGGTTTCGGAAGGCTGGTATTTTTTCATCGGGCTACGCCTTGTCATAGGCGCCGAACGGGGCGCGGAAATTCAGGCTGTCGTCGAACTGAATCTGTTGCCAGCCGATCTTGCGGAAGTTGCCGCCATGCTGGGGCGAGGCGAACATGCCCATCACGGTGTCGTCGCGCACCGCCTTGAAGAAGGCCGACTTCTCGATGGCGGTCAGCACCCTGATCTGTTCGTCGCCGGGAAGCGACGCAAAGGATTTGCCGCCGCAGGCCTGGGAAAGTTCGCCGAAGCCCCGGGCATAGACCGGCTGCTTGTCGGCCGCGAAAGTCACCAGCGCCAGGTCGATGAAATAGATCACCTGGGCTTCACGCGCGCCGGGCGTGTCGGTGGTGGGATATATCTGTGCCGCCATGGCGTCGATCTCGCGCGCCTGCTCGGGCGTGAAATAGGTGAAAGCGCCCATCCTGTGCGCTGCCTCGGCGGCCGCGACCTCGGCCGGCCAGGTGGCGGCCAGCCAGGCCGCCGCGCCGGCGCTGAAGGATTTCAGAAGAAAGTTGCGCCTGCTGTCATTGACCGTTTCAGGGACCGCTTCTGCTGGCATGGCTGCCTCTCCTGTCGAAGGGTTCAGTGTCGAGGATATCGCGTAATGCCGTGCGGCGCGACATTGACCGCGCCGTACATGTTGCCGTCGGGGGCGACCACCACCCCCTCGCCCGCCGCGTCGTCCGGCACGAATGCGTCCGGCAAGGCCTTGGAGATGGAACCGATCCAGATTCCCTTTTTCCAGCCGCCGGGATGGGTGGCGGGGGCGGAATCGGCGTCGATGGCATAGAGGCGGTCGCCGGCGATGTAGAAGCCGCTGGGACGGCCGAACTGCTTCCATTCGGCCAGGAACCGGCCGTTCTGGTCGAAGATCTGGATGCGGGCATTGGCGCGATCGGCCACGAACAGCCGTCCCCTGGCGTCAAGGGCCAGCGCGTGGGGATTGTTGAATTCGCCGGGCGCGCTGCCCGCCTTGCCCCACTGTTTGAGGAACTTGCCGGTGGGCGAGAACTTCATCACCCGCATGTCCAGGTCGGCGGGAACCGTGCCGGCAATGGGCGCATGGCCGTCGGTGACGAATATATCGCCGTTCGGCGCGGTGATCACGTCGCTGGGCGACTGGAAATGGGTTTCGTCGTCGCCGCGCCGGCCGGCCGTGCCCAGCCGCATCAGGACCTTGCCGCCGGGAGACAGCTTGATCACCTGGAGCCCCTTGTTGCCGTCCCTGGAGACGCCGCCGTCCGTCACCCAGATATCGCCATGGGCATCGACGTGAAGGCCGTGTGGAAAGACGAACAGGCCGGCGCCGATCGCCCTGATGGGCTTTGCGGTTTTCACATCCAGCTCGACGATGGGCGCGCGGTCGGAGCCGTCGCAATTGTTGGCGCCGCAACGGTCGATGGCCCATATCTCGCCGCGGGGCCCGCGCTCGATCCCGGCGGAAGAGCCCCATGTCCAGTCGCCGCTGGTCTTGGCCCACTGATGCTGCGGCGGACCATAGGGCTCTTTCAGGCTCTCAGCCCTCGCCGAACCAAAGGCGCAAAGAACAAGCGCCAGCGTCAGACCGGTTGCTGCCCGGTTCGAAGTCACGTTGAAAACCTCCCCGGAAAGCCTCCCCCGGCCGCCCGGCGAAGCCGGGTTGCGCGCACGGACGCTAACCCCGGGGTCAGAGCGCGTCAAAGACTTAAACGATTCACAAAGGAGCCATCCGCGTTGCGCCGCAACATCGACAACGCGGGTAGACATCGCGGCACCAAAGCGGGTTATGGTCCGCCCCGCGAAATCCCGCGCGTGAAAGAATTGTCGTCATGAAAATCCTGGTTACCGGCGCTGCCGGCATGATCGGCCGCAAGCTGGTGGAACGTCTGGCCCGCGACAAAACCCTGGGCGGCAAGAGCATCGACGGCATGACGCTGGTGGATGTGGTGGAGAGCCCGGTGCCGCGGGACGCGCCGCCGTCCACGCCCATCGTCTGCGACTTCGCCGAAAAGGGCGTGGCCGAAACGCTGATTGCTGAGCGGCCTGATGTTATCTTTCACCTGGCGGCCATCGTCTCCGGCGATGCGGAGGCCAATTTCGAAAAGGGCTATCGCATCAATTTCAACGGCAGCTGGGCGCTGCTGGAGGCGGCGCGTGTCCAGGGCCAGACGCAGCCCTACAAGCCACGCTTCGTCTTCGCCTCGAGCCTGGCGGTGTTCGGCCCGCCCTTCCCCGATTCCATTCCTGACGATTTCGCGCCGACGCCATCGACCAGCTACGGCACCCAGAAGGCGATGATCGAGCTGCTGCTGGCCGATTACAGCCGCAAGGGTTTCGTCGACGGCGTGGGCGTGCGGCTGCCCACTATCTGCATCCGGCCGGGCAGGCCCAACAAGGCCGCGTCCAGCTTCTTTTCCGGCATCCTGCGCGAGCCGCTGAACGGCCAGGAGGCCGACCTGCCGGTGGGCGAGGACGTGCGCCACTGGTTTGCCAGCCCCAGAGCCGCCGTGGGTTTCTTCATCACCGCCGCGACCATCGACACCGCGCCGCTGGGTGTGCGGCGGTCGATGACCATGCCGGGCGTTTCCGCCACGGTGGGCGAGGAGATCCAGGCGCTGCGCCGGGCGGCGGGCGACGAGGCGGTGGCTCGCATAAGGCGGGTGGAAGATCCGTTCGTGGCCCAAATCGTCAAGGGCTGGGCGGGACGCTATGACGCAAAGATGGCCCGCGCGCTGGGCTTCGCCGCCGAAAAGAATTTCGACGACATCATCAAGGTCTACCGGGAAGACGACATCGCATGACGGTTTCGCGGCGGCGTGTTCTTCCGGCCCTGGCCGGCGCCGGGCTGACCGGTGCCGGGCTGACCGGATTGGCGGGCAGCGACGCGGCGCACGCCGCCGGCCCGGCCCCCGGGGGGCTGGCGCTGGTCGTGCTGGATGTCGGCGGCACGCTGATCGCCGATCGCGGAGAGGTGCCCCGCTCGATGCTGGGGGCGCTGTCGCGTCACGGCGTGCCGGCGACGGCGCAGGAACTGTCGTCCTGGCGCGGCGCATCCAAGCGCGCGATGATCCAGCACTTCGTCCGGCGCGCGCGCAAAAACGCAAGCCTGGTAGACGCCATTCACGCCGATTTCAATGCCGCCGCGATGCGCGCCTATGAAAAGGTCGCGCCCATTGCGGGAGCCGAAGCAGCGATGCGGGCCATGCAGGCGATGGGGCTGAAACTCGCCACCACCACCGGCTTCGACCGGCCCCTGTATGACGCCATCGTGCGCCGGCTGAACTGGGCGCGCTATTTTGCCGCCAGCGTCACCAGCGATGAGGTGCGGCAAGGACGGCCCGCGCCCTATCTGCTGTTTCGCGCCATGGAGCGCGCCGGCATCGGCGATGTGCGCCAGGTGGCGGCGGTAGGGGACACGCCGCTGGACTTGCAGGCCGCGCACAATGCCGCAATCCTGGCATGGGGTGTCTTTTCGGGCGCCGCGACGGAAGAGCGCCTGAGGAAAGAGCCCAGCGCAGGCGTCCTGCCGAGCGTGGCCGCGCTGCCAGCCGTATTAAGGAAGGGCGCCTACAGGCCCATTTGCCGCTGAACGGGAAACCAACCATGAAAAAGCTGATTTTCGCCCTGGCTGCCCTGTTGCCCGCGAGCACGCTTGCCGCCCCGCCGGCGCCGACGGCCCCTTCTGCAACAGACTGGCCGGCCTATGGCAAGGATGCGGGCGGCGGGCGTTTCTCGCCCTTGACGCAGATCACGCCCGCCAATGTCGGCCAGCTCCAGGTCGCCTGGACCTATCACATGAATCCCAATCCGGGGGCCGGGGGCGGACGCGTTCCCTTCTCCACCACCACGCCGGTGATGGCCGACGGGCTGATGTATCTGGGCACGCCCTATGGCCGGGTGGTGGCGCTGGATGCCACCAGCGGCAAACAGGTCTGGGTTTATGAGATGCCCAAGGGCGACCAGCCGCCCTATCGCGGCCTCGCCTACTGGCCGGGCGACGGCGCCCACGGGCCGCGCATCATCTTCGGGTCGGAGCGCGGCAAGCTGATCGCGCTGGATGCGAAGACCGGCAAGCCGGCTGAGGGCTTCGGCACCAACGGGATCGTCGAGACACGCACGCCCGACATCCTCAACGGCATACCCACCGCCTATTACGGCTATTCCTCGCCGCCCAACATCTACAAGAACATCGCCATCATCGGCAGCCGGGTGCAGGAAGCCCCCTCGAAAGGCGCGTCCGGCGATGTGCGCGCCTGGGACGTGGTCACCGGCAAGATGGTATGGCGCTTCCACACCATTCCGCAGCCGGGCGAGAAATTCCACGACACCTGGGAAGATGACGGCTGGAAGCAGCGGTCGGGCGTGAACATCTGGAACCAGCTCACCATCGATACCCAGCGTGGCATCGCCTATCTGCCCATCGGCGCGCCGACCTTCGACCGCTATGGCGGCGACCACAAGGGCGCCAACCTGTTCAGCGACTCTCTTGTCGCGGTGGATGCCAGCACCGGCAAGTATCTGTGGCATTACCAGATCGTGCACCACGACATCTGGGATTACGATGTCGACGCCCCGCCGATCCTGATCACCGTCCATCGCGACGGCAAGGACATTCCCGCCATCGCGGTGATGAACAAGGACGCGTTCCTCTACATCCTCAACCGTGTCACCGGCGAGCCGCTCTATCAGGTGAACGAAACGCCGGTGCCGCCCTCGCCCGTGCCCAGCGAGAAGGCCTGGCCCACCCAGCCCATTCCGTCCAAGCCGGCGCAGCTTGCCCGCGGCAGCTTCAGCATGGATGAGCTGGCCGACATCACGCCCGAGCACACCGCCGCCTGCAAGGCGCTGATCGCGCGCACCCATGCGGTCGGCTCGGCGCTGTTCGAGCCCATCCCGCAGGACCATCCCATCATCCGCTTCCCCGGCGGCGAGGGCGGGCCGGAATGGGCCGGCGGCGCCTTCGATCCCCGGCTGGGCTATTTCATCGTCAACACCAACAACCTCGGCTACATCGAACAGCTGACGGAGCGGAACGGCGAGTGGAACAAGACCACCGACGTCTTCGTCGACAGCCCCAAGACCAACAATCCCTGCCAGCGGCCGCCCTGGGGCCAGCTGACCGCCGTGAATGTCAACACCGGGGACATCGCCTGGCAGGTGCCGCTGGGCATCACCGACAGCTTTCCGGAGGGCAAGAAGAACACCGGCCGGCCCAGCAATGGCGGGCCGATCGTCACCGCCAGCGGACTGACCTTCATCGGGGGAACCACCGACCAGCGCTTCCGCGCCTTTGACAGCAGCACCGGCAAGGAATTGTGGACCTACAAGCTGGACTACAGCGCCCACGCCACGCCCATCACCTATCAGGGCAGGGACGGGCGGCAATATGTGGCGGTGGTGGCGAC
>DASTRG010000019.1:0-6431 GCA_035761325.1 Rhizomicrobium sp.
CATCGACGCCTTGGTCGCGCCATAGACCGACAGGCCGGAATAGCCGGTCGAACCGATGATGGAGCTGATATTGACGATTCGGCCCGCGCCCGCCGTCATCATGGAGCGAACGGCATATTTGGTCAGCACGATGGGCGAGAGCGTGTTCAGCCGGATCAGCTTCTCGATGTCGGAGTTGTGCATGTTCGACAACAGGCCTTCGGTTCCCAGCGCGGCATTGTTGACCAGCCCGTAAAGCGGGCCGTGTTCGGCCTTCATCTCCCGCACCAGGTCGGGGATGACGCCGATATCGGCCAGGTCGAACGGCACGAAATTCACCGCCCCGGATGGCGCATCGGCGATGGCTTTTGCCAGTGCCGGGCTTTCCTTGCGTCCCAGCGCGAAAACGCGAAAGCCGTCGGCCGCCAGCCTGGTGGCGATGGCCAGCCCGACGCCGCGGGTGCCGCCGGTGATCAGGACGTTACGCATGGCGGCTCAGTTTTCCCCCCGCGGTCAGCGGCAGCGACGGCACCACGCGCAGCATGGCCGGGACCTTGAAGGCGGGCAGCGCCTCGCGGCAAGCGGCCAGGATGGTTTCGCGGAACGTCGCATTGCCGTTGGCGGCATCGGCCAGCACCACATCGGCGACCACGATGGCGCCGGTGATGGGGCTTTTGCGGCCCGAAACGCGGCTGGCGCGCACCCCCGGCTGGCGGTTGATCACCGCTTCCACTTCCTCCGGGTTTATCTTCAGGCCGCCGACATTGATGATTCCGCCGGTGCGGCCGATGAAATAAAAACGCGCGCCGCGCTGTTGCACCATGTCGCCGCTGTCGACCCAGCCGTCATTTCGCAGGGAAGGCCCGCCACCGACATAACTCGACGCGGTGCGCGGCGAGCGCAGGTGCAGGCGGCCGTCTTGCACTTTCATTTCCACCGCGCCGGGGCGGCCGATATAGGAGGCCGGAAAACCTTCGCGCCCGTCGGTGACCTCAAAGCCGACGCCCGCCTCGGTCGAGGCATAGGCATGACCGATGGCCGCTTGCGGGAAGCGCGCCTTCAAACTGTCCAGCACCGCCTGGTCGGCGATCTCGCCCGACAGGCGGACGTAAGCGGGGGCGATGGCGGTGTTGGCGGGGCTCATCAGCGCTCGGCGCCAGTGCGACGGCGTGCCGGTCAGGTGGGTGACGCCATGACGGCCCAGCCGCGCCAGGAAGTCGGCCACGTCTTCATCGGCGTCCGACAGGATCAGCGCGGCGTGACCCAGCAGCGCCCGCAGCAGGATCTGCAGGCCGCCATAGCGGCGGATGTCATAGAAGGTGCCCCACACAATGCCGGTGGATGCCGCGGGCCCAATCGCGCCGGTCAGTCCGGCAAGCGTGTGCGCCACCATCTTGGGCTCGCCCGTGGTGCCGGACGTAAACAGCACCCATTCGGTTTGAATAACCCCCTCCGTCGGCAGCTCGGTCGGCTTCGCGGGCCCATCGCTACCGACACCTCTCCCTCCGGGGCGCCGCGCGCCGATGGAAAGAAAGGCCTGTGTCTGTTGCATATTCAGCTTCACGAACCGCGTGCCCTGGACGGCCAGCGTTTCATCCTCGCCCACCACCGCGTCGATTTCCGCGCGCGCGATGACGGACGGCAGGTGTTCGGCCTTCACGTCCGGCGGGGCGATGACGATGCGGCGGGCCATACCGTCCAGTGCGACCAGGCCCAGCGCGGCGGCAAGCTGGCTTCGGGTTCGCACCAACACATTGGCGCCGACAAGGCCCGGCAGCGAGGGGACGGCATCGGCAAGGCAAGCTTGTGCATCCCGGGCAAACAGCATGGCGCTGCTGCCCGCGATCGCCCCGCGCAGCGTCTCAGGCTGCCTGGGAGCCGGCGGCATCTTCGTAGAATTTGATGAAGTCGCCCAATGTCACGGGAAAATAGACATCCTCGGAGGCGGTGAAGGGATCCACGCCCAGCTCGTCTTCCAGCCGCGCCACGATGATGGCGAAGCACAGCGAATCCAGGCCCGATTCCAGCAGCACGGTGTCAGGGCTGAGGGCGACAAGCGGCTTGTCCTGCTCGCGGGCCACCTGCCGGAACTGTTCCACAACCATAGCCGCGACGCTCATCGGCCTGTCCCTGCTGAATTCGGGCGAGCCTAGCGAGGACCGTTTTAACATTCCGCTAATGGCGAAAGGCGCATAAAACCTTGGGGAAAGGCCTTGCCATGACAACGGAACCCGCGACGACGCTGCAGGCCCAGGCGGGGGCGCGCGTGCGTTGCCGCCAGATCGTGGAAGACGATCTGGACGGCCTGGCCGATCTTCTGGCGCGCGGCTTTCCCAATTCCACGCGCCGCTATTGGACCGCCGGCTTTGCCCGCTGGCGCACCATGGCCCCGGTCGAAGGCATGCCCCGTTTCGGTTATGTGCTTGACGATGGGCACAGGCCCGTGGGCGTGCTGCTGCTGATTTCGTCGCGGCGCGGCGATCGCATCATGGCCAACCTGTCGAGCTGGTATGTGGAACCGCAATGGCGAACCCACTCCACCCTGCTGGTCCAGATGGCGACCCGCCAGAAGGATGTCACCTATCTGAATGCCTCTCCGGCGCCGCATACCTGGCGCATACTGCAGGCCCAGGGTTTCCAGCCCTACAATTTCGGACGCAGCGGCGTTTTCGCGCTGCCCGGGCGCGGCCGCGTCAGCGAGGACATTCCGGCTGGCCTGCCCGAAGCGCAGCTTCTGGCCGACCATCGCGCCTGGGGCTGGACGGCGCTGACGGTCGAAAAGGAGGGCGGCGTCTTTCCCTTCGTGTTCAGGCCGCGCCGCCTGGACCGGGCCGCCATCGGCCGCCGCAAGCCGGCGGTGATGGACCTGATGTACTGCCGGAGCATCGATGACTTTCGCCGCTGCGCCCCCGCGCTGGCACGCTATTTTCTTGCCCGGGGCGCGGTCGGCTTCCTGGTGGACGGCGATGCCGATGGCATGCTCTCCCATTATGTGGAGGGCAAGGAGCCCCGCTACTTCAAGGGTCCGCACCGGCCCGTACTTGGCGATCTTGCATATACGGAAAAAGTGGTATTCGGATGACCCTGTATTCCAGGGCGGATGCCATGACCCGTACGGCTGCACAGGTTCTCGTCGATCAGCTTCGCATCCAGGGCGTTCGCCACGTCTTCTGCGTACCGGGCGAATCCTATCTGGCGGTGCTGGACGCGCTGTATGACAGCGGCATCGATGTGATCGTCTGCCGCAACGAAGGCGGCGCCTCGATGATGGCGGAAGCCTATGGCAAGGCCACCGGACGGCCCGGCATCTGCTTTGTCACCCGCGGGCCCGGCGCCACCAACGGCTCGGGCGGCATCCACATCGCCCGGCAGGATTCCACCCCCATGATCCTTTTCGTGGGCCAGGTGGAGACTCACAATCGCGGCCGCGACGCCTTTCAGGAAATGGATTACCGCGACTTTTTCGGCGGCACGGCCAAATGGGTGGCTGAGATCGACGAGCCCGACCGCATGGCCGAACATGTCGGACGCGCCTTCGCCACCGCGATGGCGGGCCGGCCGGGGCCGGTGGTCCTGTCGTTGCCCCACGATGTGCTGCCCAGGCCGTCCGCGTCGAAGGATGTTCCCCGTATTGAGCCCGCCGAGCCCGCGCCGGGCCCCGAACAGATGGCGGCGCTGGAAGGCCTGCTGGCCCGGAGCGAAAAGCCCATGCTGATACTGGGCGGCTCGCGCTGGGACGAAAACGCCCTGGCCGCCATGGCGCGGTTTGCCGAGCGGTTCGGCATTCCCGTCGCCACCAGCTTCCGGCGCGCCCATCATTTCGACCCGCTGCATCCCAACTATGCGGGCGATCTGGGACTGGCGGTCAATCCGAAGCTGCTGGCGCGTGTGAAGGGTGCCGATCTTGTCATCGCGGCCGGCGCGCGGCTGAGCGAATTCACCGCGCAGGGCTACACCCTGTTCGACATCCCGGTGCCGCAGATGACGTTCGTTCACGCCTATCCGGGCGCCGAGGAGTTGGGGCGGGTATACCAGCCCCATCTGCCCATCCATGCCAGTCCGCGTGCCTTCGCCGCGGCGCTGGATGCGCTGCGCCCCGCGCGCACCCATGACGTGACGGCCGAACACCAGGCCTATCTGGACTGGTCGGAGGCGGGCACCGACCAGCCCGGTCCGGTGAACATCAGCCAGATCATGCTGTGGCTGCGCGCGCACTTGCCCGATGACGCCATCATCACCAATGGCGCGGGCAATTACTCCGGCTGGATCCATCGCTTCTACCGCTTCCGCCGGTTCAACACCCAGTTGGGCACCATCTGCGGCTTCATGGGCTATGGCATGCCCGCAGCCGTGGCGATGAAGCGGCTTTATCCCGAACGCACCGTGGTGGCAGTCAATGGCGACGGCGACTTCCTGATGAACGGCCAGGAATTGGCCACGGCGGTCCAGTATGGCATCCCCATCATCGCATTGGTCCTGGACAACGGCATGCTGGGCACCATCCGCATGCACCAGGAACGCGAATATCCCGGCCGCGTAAGCGCCACCACCCTGGTCAATCCCGATTTCGCCGCCATGGCCAGAAGCTTCGGCGGCTTCGGCGCGACGGTGGAAAAGACCGCGGATTTCGCGCCGGCGTTCCGGGCGGCGCAGGAGTCCGGCCTGCCGTCGGTGATCCATGTGAAATTCGACGGCGACGGCATTTCGCCGGTGAACACGCTGACCGCCATCCGCAAAAAAGCGCTAGGCGGGTAAGACCTTTTTCAGCGCGTCGCGCATGGGCAGGAAATCGATTCCGGCGGCTTTCACCCGCGCCAGCGTCCAGTCCAGCACCTCGGGGGTGGTGCCATAGGGGGTCGGTGAAGCGTCCACGTCGTGGGTGTGGAACACCAGCCAGCCCCCGGACTTCACTTCCGCGATGGCGGCATCGACCTTGGCCTGTGAGAAAATCCGCGCCTCCAGCGAGATGGTGCAGAGCTGCGCCAGGTCCACCGTGCCCCTGTTCACACCGGGATGGACGCCACGCAGGCTGGCGAAGCGCGGGGCGTAAAAGCGCTTGGTGCGGCGTGACACGGCGCCGAAGGGAAAGGCATAGCTGACTGCGCGGCCTATGAAGGGCCGCAGGAACATGTCGTTGCGGCGCGCATCCTCGGCCAGCGCGGCGGTGGCCAGACAGGGCGTGGGCTGGTGGCCATAGCCGTGGCAGCCGATCTCATGGCCCGCGGCGAGCAGGTCCCGAAGATCCGCCTCATCGTAGTAGGTGATGCCGTCCATGGTCCGGCCGCAAAAACCGCCTGCCGCGTAATAGGTGCCGCGAACCTGGTGCCGGGCCAGGACGGGCCCGCCCTGGCTCCACGCGCTTTTGGGGAAATCGTCGAAGGTCATGCTCGCAACCGTCCGGCCCGCGGACAGGCGTGCTGGACGCGCCGGGAGCTTGCGGGCCAAAAGGCTGGAGAGGCGGCGGCCGAAATTCATGGCCCCTGCTTACCGGAAAAGGTTTAAGACATTAGTAATACTGGCCTTTTTGAAAAGCCGGATGAATGCAGGATGGTATCTTGTAACGCATGGTATCATGCGATATATAGAGTTTCAGGAAGGACAGAAAAGCATGTCGGAATCCCTGCAAATTCAACTGAAGAAAGGCGTGCTGGAAATGTGCGTCCTGGCCCTGCTGTCCGGCGGCGACAATTACGCCTACGAGATCGCCAGCCGCATGGCCGATGCGGTGGGCATGGGCGAGGGCACCATCTATCCGCTGATGCGCCGGATGCAGAATGAGGGGCTGGTCAGCACCTATCTGATGGAGTCCGACAGCGGTCCGCCGCGCAAATACTACAAGATCACCAAATCCGGCCGCGCCGCCCTGGAACAGCAGCGCACCGAATGGACCACCTTTGAATCAGCCGTAGGCAAGATCCTGGGAGACGCCACATGAATCGCGCGACCTTCATGATGCAGCTTCGTCGCGGCCTGGCCGGCCTGCCGCAGAACGAGATCGACGACATCTGCGCCGATTACGAGAGCCATTTCGCCGACGGAGCAGGCCATGGCCGCAGCGAGGATGACGTGGCCGAGGCGCTGGGCGATCCCAGCCGGCTGGCGCGCGAGTTGCGCGCCGAGGTCGGCTTCAAGCGCTGGGAGCAGAACCGCAGCGCCAGCAACTTCCTTGGCGTGGTGCTGGCGCTTCTGGGCCTGGCCACCATCGACATCGTCTTCCTGTTTCCCATCCTGTGCGCGATGGCCGGCATCTTCTTCGGCTTCGCCGTGGCCTTCCTGGCGCTGAGCGTGGCGGGCGTGTTCCTGCTGTTCAACATGCTGCCGGTATTCGACCATGCCATTTCCAACGTCGCGTTGCAGGCGGTGCTGGGCACCGGCCTTTTGGGCGCGGGCATCGGCGGCGGCGCGCTGCTCATCATGGTGGTGGACTGGACCGCACGGGCGCTGGTGCGTTA
>DASTRG010000020.1:0-16414 GCA_035761325.1 Rhizomicrobium sp.
ATGGCGACGGCCATTTCAGTCCGCAACTGCGCGCCGACTATGCGCTGCCCGACACCGGCACGCATTTCCAGATCAGCTGGGGCAAGGCCTACAAGCTTCCCAGCTTCTACGCGCTCGGCAATCCGATCGTGGGCGATCCCACGCTCAGGCCGGAGGATGCCGAGACCGTGGAAGGCGGCGTCACCCAGGACCTGTGGACGTTCGGCCGGTGGAAAATGGAAGGCTATGACACCCATTATTCCGACCTGATCGACTTCCAGCCGGGCGCGGTGCCCAAGCTTGTCAACCTGTCCAGCGTGCATGTGCGGGGCATGGAAACCTCGCTGGCGCTTGATTTCGGCGCCATCACCGCCACGCCGCATGTATCCTACACCAATGCACGCAACGCGCTGACAGGCGCGCCGCTGCGTGACGTACCCGAGTGGCTGGCCGGGGCCTCGCTGACCTGGCGGCCCATCGAGGCAGCGCAGATCAATCTGGACGTGACGCATGTGGGCGCGATGATCGACAATTCGGTACCCACTGGCGATGTGACCCTGGGCAGCCATGTACGCACCGACCTGGCGGTGTCCTGGCGTGTTCTGCCGCAACTGAAGCTGAATGCCTCGGTCGAGAACCTCCTCAACGCCCGTTATGAAGATGTGGTGGGATTCCGCGCGCCTGGTCCGCTGCTGCGGGCGGGTATCAGCGCGTCCCTCTAGACTTCTGCGCGGCCTCCAGCCGCCCCAGGAACTTGAAGGCGTAAAGCATCACCCGCGAACGCGGTTTCTGCATGGGTCCGCTGATGGCCGGCAGGCCCAGCGCATCCAGATGGCGCATGGCCGTATCGTCGCCCTCGCCCGGATGCATGGCCACCCAGTAAAGCAGCCTGGCCAGGTCCGGATCGCCAAACATTTCGCGCAGATGCCGGAAAACCAGCAGCGGCAGGAATTTCTCCATCTGCTCCATCTGCAACACGTCGGGAACGGCCAGCACGGACAGCCAGTTGCGTACCCGCTGGACCGGGTCGGCCACCATGCCGGGCGGCCAGTGCTCCAGGGCTGCATCTATATCCGCGATCTGCGTGGCCACCAGGGGATCGGGCGCTTCGTCCGGCGCGGCGATGGGAGCAACGATGCCGCTGTCCGGCGGCAGCCGGTCGAAGGCGATTGCAGCGAAATCTGCGGGGGTCACAGCCTCCCAGTCCGCCGGCATGGGCATTTCCGGGCTGCGGAAATCGGAAACCTCGGGGGTCGCTTCGGTATCGGCCGCATTGACGGTGCGGACCCGTCCCTGCAATTCGGCCACTGCGCCCACCGCCAGCCACATGCCGACCGCCAGCAGCAGCCAGGCCTTGCCGGGACGGGCGGCGAAGCGTTCGTTGCCATCCCAGCGAAACATCATCCCTGCCGCCAGCCCCCCGGCCATGCCGATCAGCACCAGCGCCGCCAGGTCGAATCCGGCGCTGGAAAGTCCCCGCCCCGTCACCGCGGCCTGCATCGCTTCGACGGCATAGCGGCCGGGAAAGAATGTCGATAAATGCTGCGCCCAGTCCGGCAGGGTGGAGAGCGGCACCGCCACCCCACCCACCATAAGCATGGGCAGGAAGATGCACTGGCCCAGCGCCTGCACTGCCGGCACCGTATCGGCAAGCATGGCGATGACCAGGCCAATGCCGATGAATGCCATGGCGGCGACCGTAAAGGCAGCCAGCAACGATAGCGGATGGAGCGGCATGGGCATGCCGAACGCGAACCCCAGCACCAGCTGAAGCAGCGCGGCGGTCAGCAGCAGCACATAGCGCGCGGAGAGCAGGCTGGCGATGAATACCCACACCGGCGTCGGCGTGATGGCATAGCGCCGCCACACGCCGCGCTCGCGTTCGGAAACCAGGGTTGTGGGAAGACCGAAACAGGCCCCGCCCAGCACCGTGACGGTCAGAAGCTGGCCCAAATGCAGCGCCAGCGGCACTTCGTCATTGCGCCAGATGGCCCAGAAGGCGACCAGAAAGATCAATGGGAACAGATAGCCATAGATCACCGCCATCCGGTTGCGGAAGTTCAGCTTCAGGCCAAGTGCCATCTGGGCAAGAACAAGCGACAGACTGTTCACGGGCCCGTTTCCGCCAGCCGCGGACTGGTCAACGCCAGGACGGCCACTTCCAGCGAGGCGTGGGAGCCGATCACGGCTTGCGGGGTGCCCTTGGCGACGATGCGTCCCTGGTGCAGCACCGCGATGCGGTCGCACAGATCCATTACCTCGTTCATGTCGTGCGTGGCAATCAGAAGCGCGCGGCCTTCGGCCCGCATCGCCCGCATGTCGTCGTGCAGGGCGCGGCGCATTTCCACGTCCAGCCCCGCGGCCGCCTCGTCCAGAAGCAGGACCGCCGGATCGCCGGCGAAGGCCAGCGCCAGGCAAAGGCGCTGTTTCTGTCCCCCCGACAGGGTCTCCCAATAGGCATCGGCCTTCGCGCTCAGCCCGAAACGCGCCAGCAGCGCTTCACCGTTCGTGTCGCTTCTGCGGCCATGAAGCCGGACGAACTGGGCGATGGCCTCGCTGGGGGTGATCTTGTCCTGAAGGCCCGTCTGCTGCAGCACCGCCCCAATACGCGCGCGCGCCCGCCGCGGATATTTCAGCGCATCGATTCCGCACACGCCGATGGTGCCGGCATCGGGGCGGCGGAGCCCAAGAATGCATTCCAGGGTAGTGGTCTTACCCGCGCCGTTGGCGCCCAAAAGCCCCACGATCTCGCCGGCAGCGACGCGAAGGCTTATCCCGCGCACCGCCTCCAGCGCGCCATAGCGCTTGATAAGGCCCTGGATCGAGAGCCGGACCCCGCCTGCCGCCATCGTGCTAGGGTCCGGCGCTCCGGTCCACGACGCTTTGAAGTTCGGCATTGCTCCAGGGCTTCTTGCGGTAGGCATACATCTGCCGCATCTCCTTGACATAGGCCGGGGCGACCGGTGTGGCGGAATTGCCCCAGCTGCCGCGCACATAAGTCAGCACCGCGGCCAGATCCTCGTCCGACAAGGATTGGCCCAGCGGCGGCATGTCGCCGATATTGCCATCCTTGCCGTTGAACAGGATGCGCAACGGCACGTCCGGGCGGGCGTTGGCGAAAGTCGATCCGGCCAGCGCCGCAGCGACATTGGGCGCGCCCTGGCCATTTGCCTGGTGGCAGCCGGCACAATTGACTCCATAAACGTCCTTGCCGTGGTCGTAGAGTTTCTGCTCCTGGGGCGTACGGGTATTCTGCGGCGCCGGCGGCTTGGGTTTGCCCGGCCAGCTCAGGTCATTCAGCACATTGCCGGCAGCCGAGGCCAGATCGTCCTTGCCCGCCGAAATCGCCACAAGAGCTGCGGGACGTGCTGCGATCGCCAGTGGTTCGACCTGGATGCGCCGGCGCAGCGCAGCACCGGGAATGCTGCCGCCGGCCCGGCCGCCCGCGACGCCGCCGCCGCGGCGCACATTGATTCCCGAAAGGCCGGTAGCGATTCCATCCAGCACTGCCACGCGCACATCTTCCGGCTGGGCGGTGTCGGTGGCCATGGCCAGCAGCGGCGTCAGCACCGGAACCTGCCGGTTCTTGCCGGCCGAACCCGCCAGCATCCGGACCGCGTCCAGGCTGGCGCCGGGCTGGGACAGAAGCAGCTTCAGGGCTTCGGCCTCCTGGCCTTTCAGGCCACTGACGGCGGCGTCCACCGTGATCTCGTCGTTGCCGTATTTGCGCAGCATGGCGACGATCGGACCGACGCGCTGGTCGGCGGGCAGTTCGCCCAGCGAGGCAGCGAGCTGGCGGCGCACCTGCCAGCTGGGGTCATTGGCCAGGGTCATCACCGCGGCCAGCATGGACGGATCGGCGAGAAAGGTCTCGGCGCATCGCACCGCGCCGTTGCGCACCATCGCGTTCTGATCTTTCAGAGCCGCGCGTACGGTGGTGGCATCCATCGAATCCAGCCCCTCGATCGTCCACAGCGCCTGCAGCCGGGTGCGCCAGTCGGGGGCATGCAGAACCAGTTCCTTCAGCGCCGGAACGACGGACTTGTCGCCCCGCTGGACCAGCAGCTGCTGGGCGGTGTCGCGCCACCAGCCGATGGGATTGGACAGATGCCTAACCAGCTGGGCCGGCGTCTCTTCCAGCATGTGGGGCTTTTCCACCTTGTGCATGCCGGCATGGATGACGCGGAAGATGCGGCCGTGATGGATGCCTTCCCACAGCCTGTGCTTGTCGATGTAATCGCGCAGATAATCTGTCTGGTACCGCTCCTCCTGCGAGACGCCGCGGTACATGTCGATGATGTAGAAGGTTCCGTCCCAGCCCTGTGTCAGCGAGGCCGGACGGAACCGCTCGTCCGTCGAGGCCATGAACTCGCCGCGGGGATAATAGTCGGAAGCCGCCAGGTCGCCCTTGCCGTCGTCCTTCAGCCTCAACAGGTGTACTAGGTTGGTCGGATCGTCGACGACAAAAGCCTGGCCCTGGATGTCCTTGGGCAGATTGTCGCCGCGGAAAATCATCGGCGAGGAAACGCCCTGATAGTAATAGGCCGAGCCGTCAGGGCGCGGCACTTCCGGGCGGTAGCCGCGATTGACGCCCAGTGTGGGACGCGCCGGCCACACCGAAGTCTTGTCCTGATCGACCAGGACCTCGTAAAGACCGCGCGTGCGGGTCAGGCCGGGATTGCGGACGTAATATTTGGCGGGGATGTAATCGACGAACAGCGGGTCGGTATTGACGTCGCGGAACAGAAGACCCGCATCGTCCTGGCTGACGCCCCACTGCCCACGCACCAGGTTGGGCACGATCTCGAACTTGCCGCCGGGTCTGGGCATCACATTGTAATTGTGCTCGGACACATTGATGACATTGTCCATGCTCCAGAAAAGCCCGTTGGCGGCGTGTTCTATATTGCCGCGCTTGCCGAAGCCGTCATGGATGAGTTCGCGGGTGTCAGCCTTCAGGTCGCCGTTCGTATCGCAGGCCTTGATCAGCTCGGGCGGCACGCCGATCAGCACGCAGTTCCTGTCCAGGACCTTGAGGGCGCGCGGCAGCACCAGCTTGTCGATAAAGACCGTGCGCTTGTCATAGACGCCATCGCCATCGGTGTCCTCCAGGACCACCAGGTCGTCCATCGGCGGATTCTCGACATTCTCCATTGACTTGCCCACGGCGTAGCCCTGCATCTCCACTACCCACAGGCGCCCGTCGCCGTCGAATTCAGCCAGGATGGGGTCCTTTATGAGCGGATCGGCCGCCACCAGCTGGACCTGATAGCCGGGCGCCATGTGAAAGGTCTTTAATTCTTCCGCGGGGGTCAGGACCGGAGGATATTCCGGCTGCTTGATCTTGACGGATGCCGGCCAGGGCCGGTTCAGGATGGAGGTCATCGGCCCATGAGAGATGTTGCTCCAAGCCAGATATCCCAGCGCCGCGGTGGCGATGAAGGCGGTGGCGGCGAGTGCGGCGGTCCTGGTGCGCATGACAGTTCTGCAATCCCCTTGCGAGCCCTGAATACAATTTTGGGGGGGATAATAGACACAGACCAGGGCTGGTAAAGCCCGCCAGTTGCCGCAAAGTTTGTCGGCTGCTTGCGCTACCGCTCGCCTGGACCAAGCCGTTTCGCCCAGGTCCCGCTGATGACGCTGGACGCTTTTCGCGCCGGCACGCTAGATTCAGCTTCTCGAATGAACGGAGCAGCCATGATTGACCAGGCCGCAATGCAGGATCACCTTGCCCGGATCTGGGCCCAGGCGCTGGGCGTGAAGACCGTCGGGGCGGATGACAATTTCTTTGCCCTGGGAGGCCATTCGCTGCTGGCGGTCAAGATGATCGGCGCCATACAGGAAAAGCTGGCGCCCGATGTCGAACTCGGCATCTCCGACCTGATCGAGCATCCCACCCTGGCCGGCTTTGCCGCGCGGATCGCCGAACTGACTGCGCCCAGCGAAGAAACCGGCGTGCTTTAGGGAGTCTGGCCCGAAAATTGGCCGTTCGGCGACCGCAAATCAGGAAGTGCCGAGACCGATCGCAGTCACCACCAGTCCATCCGTCACGACAAAGCGGCCCGCCACGGGTGTGGCCCACTCGTCTTTCGCCCCGAGACGGCGCGCCGTAAACCCGCCTGCGCCGGGGACAATCTCCAGCTCGCGAAAATCCAGCCTTTGTCCTGTCAGGGGACTGAACAATTTGTAATAGGCTTCCTTGGCACTGAAGAGCAGGGTCGCCATCTCACGGCGGCCAGATGCGTCGAGAACGGAAAGAGCGGCCAGCTCGGACGGCACGAACAGGCGGGGCGCCAACGCGTCCTGCATCGCCTCGCAGCACTCCGCGTCGATGCCAAGGCCGCGAAATTCCGCAGCGCGGCCGACCAGCGCGGCGGCAAAACCGCGCGTGTGGGTGATGCTGCCCACGGCCCCCTGCGGCCAGAGCGGCGCGCCATTTTGCGCGCGGCCGACGGGCGATCCGGGGAAGTCCAGCGCTGCCAGCGCGGCGTGGGCGCAGGCCCGGCCCAGCGCGAAATCACGGCGGCGTTTTTCGCCGGCGCTTTCCACCATCTTCATTTCTGCCGGATCAAGCGCCACCTGCTGTCCTTCATCGACAGCCCGGATCAGCACAGTACCGGGCGGCGCGAGGCCTGAAAGGTCCATGACCGTTCCGCTTTCAGAGGGGCACCACTTCATCCCATACCCGGAACAGGGTGGCGATGAAGGCCTGCTCGTCCGTCTCGTTCACGACATCGGCCAGGAAGTGCAGCGAAGCCGTCATTTCGTTGCCCATATCCATCAGGTGAAGGAACAGGGGCGCGCTGCGCCGCGTCCAGCTCTGCGGTGGAAGCCGCGTGACTGCCGGCGGCCAGGCCGTCCCCGCCGTATCGGGTGAGTCGCGGCGTTGGGCGCGCTCGCGCGCCGTGCCGCCGGAATAATAGTTGAAAACCGCCGGAATCCGGTTGGGATAGCCGGCCGGCTCAATATCGGGGCGCACGAAATGGGGTGCGAAATAGTGCAGCGTCGGCAGCCGCAACGCCAGTGAGGCCTCATACTCCACCAGGATGGCGCGCATCAGCTGGGCAAAATCCTGGCCGGGAAGTACCTGTATCTCGACGGGGTCGGCGCAGAACATCAGACCCACCGTTCCCGCCAGGTCCAGCCGCGAACGCTTGTCGCCCAGGACCCGGACGGGAAAGCGCTCCATATTCGACCAGCGCGCCATCGCAAGACAGAAAATGCCCAGAAAAACCAGAAAGGGCGTGACGCCATGTTCCCTCGCCAAGGCATTGACCCTTTCCAGCGCCCGGCGCGGAATGGTGAAGTTGTTGACGATGCGGGTCCCCGCGCCCCATTCCATGGCGGCGCCCGAGGGCGCGTGCATCACAGCCTGGCGCCCATACCAGCGCCGCCAGTAGTCGATCAGCGACGCGCCGTGCGCGCCTTCGAGGAAACGGCGCTCGCCCAGCGAATAGGCATAATAGGGAATGGCTGGCGGGCGGGGACTCACATCCCGGCCGGCCTTGCGGTCCAGCCAGTCCTGTATCTCCTGCAGCAAGATGTTGCGGGTACCTGCGTCGGAGATGAAATGGTTGGCGGCCATGACCGCCGCGGCATCGCCGCCCGGCAATGCGACCACCTTGGCGCGGAACAGCCAGGGTGCCTCGATCGGAATATGATTGCCGAATATCTCGGCCACCACAGCCCTGCCGGCGGCATCTCCATCCTGGGCATCGGACAGGTCCTCGAATTCTATCTGCAGATCCTGAGCTGGATTGAGGGCCAGCTCCAGTACTTCGCCATGGCGGACGATACGGGTGCGAAGGCTCTCATGGCGGGCAACCGCCGCGCGGACTGCATCGGCCACGTCGGCGGCGCGCGCGCTCCTGAAGCCGCCAGCCATGCCGATGTTCAGGCTGACGGGCTTGCCTTGCAGCGGACCCGAACCGAAGCGGTAATACATGTCCTGCCCCACCGACGTGGCGAGCGGGCCGTCCTGCGGTTCGATCATCCGCAAGGCCCGGCCGGCTTCGCGCGCCGCCAGGAAATCGATCAGCGCGTCCCGCTGCGCGCGGATGGCGGCCCGGTCCGCCTCGGTCAGTGCGTCCCTGGGCGAGCGATACCGCAACTGCCCGTCCGCCAGCGACAGGATGATGCTGCGGCTTTCAAGCCGGGCAACAAGCTGGGGAATCGAGGTCACGCCGCCACGTCCTTTCGCGGCAGCGGCAACAGCAGGATCGCCAGCAGCAGACAGCCAAGCATCACCGCGAACGTGACGAAAGCCGGCCGATAGCCCCCTGCCCGGTCATAGACAATGCCGGCGAACAGGACGAGCACGATGGCCAGTACCAGCAGCAGCGAATAGGCCCAGCCCATCACAGTGCCGAAACGCGCCGCACCGAAGCTGCCGGCTATCAGCGCCGCCGAAGAGGGAAGTGCCAGGCCCAACGCGATTCCGCCAAGGCACGCCGACAACAACAGGCTTTCATAGGCGGATGACAGCGCGACCGCCAGCCAGGCGAAGGCCATCAATCCCGCCGCCAGTGCCAGCAGCCAACGCAGGTCCATCCGATCCGCCAGCAGGCCCGCCACCACCTTGGTGATTCCCGCGCAAACCGAAAAGCCGGCGATCAGCATCGCCACGAGCCGGGCCGCATAGCCGAGCTGGATGCCATAGGGTACCAGTGTAACCACCATGGCCTGACTCGTGGCCGCGACGAGAGCCATGGTGAGCGCGGCAAGCCAGAAGGCACGGCTTTTCGCGATGGTGCCAGGGCTGAGCGGACCCGCGCCGGCAACCAGCCGTGCTTCGGCCTCGGCACGGCCATGATTTTCCCGATGATCGGCAAGCCCCATCGTGGCCGGATAGTCGCGGACCACCAGAAGCGCCACGGTCACGATCAGAACCACCAGCACCAGCGCCTCCCACAGGAGGGCCTGGCGCCAGCCCAGATGCTGGATCGCCTGGCTTAGCAGCGGCACCACGACGAAGCCGCCGCCCGAAGTGGCCACCGCCGCCAGGCCCAGCGCGAGACCGCGCCGCCGGAAGAACCAGCGCGACGCCAGGGTGTTGGTGGAAAGCGGGCCGATGGCTGCAAATCCGGCGCCGGCAGGCAACAAAAGCAGCAAGGCCATGATCCACAGTGAAGGGGCCAGCGCGATGCCGGCCAGCGCCGCGCAGAACGTCACCGCGCCCAGGCTGATCACCATCCGCAGGGAATAACGGTCCAGCAAACGCCCCACATGAGGTGCTGTAAGAGCGGTGCCGAGGAATAGAACCAGGACGGCGCTGCTGGCACCGGCGCGCGAGATGTGGAACTCCGCCTGCAGCGGCAGGACAAAGAGACCGGAGGCATAACTGCTCGCCCCGGTCGCGAGCATCTCCGAAACCGCGGCGGCCGCCAGGACCAGCCAGCCGTAATAGAAGGGAGACAGCGTGGCGCGCATCAGGGCAGTTCCTTCCTTGTCGGCGCTTTATGCGTCCGGCAAGCCGAGTCGCGCGCCCCCGCCGCCACCTTACGTCATGGCGCGATCAGTATGAAGTGATTCACGGGAGGGTTGGGGTGCCCGTACGGCCTTGGGGCTAAAGCAGGCCGCCCGGCATCGACGCGACTTCGTTCTCCCAGCTTTCGAGTCCGTCGGACCTGCGCGGCATGTAGCGGCAAAGCCCCATTACGAAAGCCGGCTCGTCATTCTCGTCGGCCAGCGGAACAAACAGGTTCTCGGCGTGAAGATAGTCGCGTCCCTGCAGATGCACGCGGCCCAGGAAGCGCAAAGGCTGCCCGCCGTCCAGGATCAGGTCGCCGCACTCGATCCAGCGCGGCAGGAATTCCGGCGGTACACTTTCCTCCAGCGTCTTGCCGGTGTTGTGGCCCAGAACGTCAGTCAGGCTGGTGCCGATAACGCGCCAGCGATACTGCGATGGCCTCTGGGCAATGCGCTCGAATATCACGATATTGCGCAGGATGTCCTTGAGGTCGCGCGGGGTGATCTGCGAACGGCGTGGCAGGCGCCCGCCATCGGATTTTGTGCGCCAGAGCGTCAGCAATTGTTCATAGCTGGGATCGCTGAACGCGAGCGTGGGGTCGCACAGATGGTGCCAGTTCTGGCGAACCGCCTTCTGATTCAGGGCTCTGGCAACATCTTGGACATTCATACCGGAATTTTTGCGCGCAATGGATAAACAGTAGGTAAAATTTGCGGGAAGAATTACGGCGCCGCGCAGCATCAGGCCGGTGACTGCGGACGCGGCAACCGCGCCGACCAGGCGCGAATTGGTGAATCAAAATGTCACGGCGGCTGTCCACAGATTCGCTCAACAAACCATTAACTAGCCAACCCAAAGCCGGCCTTCGGAAATAGAAGACTGTCCACGGACGGATTTCCCCATCAGCCGCGTCGCGCGGACGAATCGTTCCAGATTGCTGTTTATTCCCGCCAGCGATGCACTTATGGTTTCGAACATATTAATTTTGCTGGGCATGCAAAATGGCACTATCTCACAGGAAGCTGGCCCCCGAGTCGGAGGCGCCGCGCCATGGACGTCACCACCTGGACAGCTTGGACGTCGCCCGCATCGCCCGCCGGCTGGTCATGTTCCACCCCACGGAAGATGCAGTCCGGGAACTGATGGCGATGGCTCGCCAACAGATCCCAGGCCTGGCTGACACCGAAGATGTGCTGAAGGTCCTTCGCTTCAATCGTGACTGCATGTTTGCGGTGTCCCGCCGTTCGCGTTTCGACCCGGATAACCCTCGCGGCCAAGGCTTCTTCGCCATGCTGCCCTTGAACATGTTGGGGCTGCAGGTTCTGGCGTTGGGAAATTTCAATGGCGCCCAGCCGGATATCCGCCTGCTGGCCAAGCCCGGCGAGCGCCCAGCCGGAATCTACATGTGGGCAGTGTTCGCACCGGGCCCTCTCGCCGCCGGGTCTGCGCTGTTCATGGAGCGCATGGCCGCCGCGCCCTATGACGGCGTCAGCCTTTATACCCGTCCCAACACCGAGATCGGGCGCAATTACAACGACGTGCTGGGCCTTACAGAAGGCGCGCGGGTCGGGGATATCGACGCACCCCACCTGTGGACGTTTCCCCGCCAGCCCCAGACACCTCTCTATGACAGCTATGTGCCTGGCGCGGCGCCGGGCACCATCGGCGTCACGGTTGCCCGGACAATGGAAGACCTCGCACGGGTCATCACCATACGCAGCGCCGTCTATATCGGCGAGCAGGAATGTCCCTATGACGAGGAGTATGACGGCAACGACCTGTCGGCAACGCACCTTCTTGTCTATGTCGGTGACGAGCCGGTGGGATGCCTGAGGGTGCGCTTCTTCGCCGGCTTCGCAAAGATCGAACGGCTGGCGGTGCGCAAGGAATTCCGCAAGACCCGGGCCGCCTTCCAGCTGGTGCGGGCCGGTTTCAAGCTGTGCCAGAAGAAGGGGTACAGCAAGGTCTACGGCCACTCCCAGGTGCGCCTGGTCAATTTTTGGAGCCGGTTCGGCTTCAAGATCCCGGAGAATGCCCGTTATTTCGTCTTTTCGGACTTCGATTACGTCGAGATTGTCGCCGACATCGAGCCCGATCCGGATGCGGTAACCATCGGGGGCGATCCCTACGTGGTCATCCGGCCCGAGGGACGCTGGCACCGGCCCGGCATTCTGGAGCAATCCGCCGCCCGTTCGGTTACGCGCCCATCTGTTGATCGCCGGCACTGATGTATCAGTAACTGTTAAAACCACCCCCGGTCGCCTGATGACAGGAAGCCCTTTCTTGATTAGCTTTCCCGGCGCCAAAACCGGGATCGGGGGGCCTTCCCGCTGCGGCTGTCGGTCTGCAGATTTGTGGCTGGAGTGTCGTGCGCTTCACGGGCACGGTCTTCAGCAAGGCCGGCGGTATGCAAAAATCCAATTTGCTGCCTCCCCATACAAAAAGCCGGACAATGGCGGTGTTGCTTCTGGGGGGTAGTGCGGAATGGATTTTGAACGGCTGGTCGCCGAACTACCGAACAAGAAGGCGGCGATCTACACGCTTGAACGCGGCAAGACCGTGCGGCGGCCTCATGCAACGCTGGCCGGCGATGTCGCCCGCGCCAAAGCGCGGTTGCTGGAATGGGGCGTGAAGCCGCGAAGCCGCGTCGGCATCTATGCGCCCAACTCCTATGACTGGCTGGTTCATGACCTGGCATTGATTGCGATCGGCGCCATTTCAGTCCCCTTTACCGACGATTTCGCGGGAAAGGTGAATGAGGAGCTGCTCGATCGCTATGACATCGCGCTGCTGCTGATCTCCGCCAACCATGCCCGGCTGTTTCCCCAGCGCCCCGCGCATGTGGGCCTGATGGATGGCGAAAACGCACAGGTTTTTGCGCGCGAGCGACCCGTCGCCGACGAAGCCGACCTGGACGACCAGTTCAGCCTGGTCTTCTCTTCCGGATCGGCCGGCGGCCTGAAGGGCCTGGTGATCAGCCGCAAGGGCGTGGCCGATACGCTCCCCCCGATCGTCGAGGCCATCGGCATTCGCGATGGCGACCGTCTGCTGATGTTCCTTCCCATGTCGAACTTTCAGCAGCGCAACATGTGCTACGCCGCGTTGTGGCGGGACATTGACATCATCATCACCGACTACACGCAGGTCTTCAACGCAATGCGGTTGCTGCAACCCACCATGCTGATTGCGCCGCCGGTGCTTTATCAGATGGTGTATGCAGAATTTGAAAAGCGCCCCGCCAGGCAGCGCGCGCTCTGGCGGGCCCTGGGGCAGCTTCTGTCACTTGTCCCCGGCGCCGGGCTGCGGCTGGCGCTCGCCCGCCGGCTTCTCAAGCCGCTGCACGACCAGTTCGGCGGGCGCATGCGGCTGCTGGTCACCGGCATGGCCCCCATCCGGCACAACATCGGCGCCTTCTTCCGCGACATGCAGCTTCCCCTGTGCGAGTCCTATGGCATGGTGGAATCGGGATCGCTGACCTTCCGCCCCGCGCATTCGCGCAAATATGGTTCGGTTGGCCGGATTTTGCGGGGCGTCGAACTATCCTTCGAGCCGGACGGCGAGATTGTCGTCCACCGCGAAAATCCGCTGGCCCTGCGCTATTTCCAGTGTGCCAGCGGCGAGAATGAACGCACCTTCGTGAGCAAGAAAAGCGTTGCCACCGGCGATATCGGGCACCTGGATGCCGATGGCGATCTGTTCCTGAAGGGTCGCAAGAAGGAGCTGATCGTCACACCCGGCGGCTACAAGGTGCACCCGGAAATCATCGAGCAGGAAATCAACGACTGCCCCGATGTCGCCCATTCCGTGATCTTTCTGAAGGCCGGCGCCAGCCATCTGACCTGTGTCATCGACCTGGACGCGCCGGACGATGATAGCGCCCAGGCCCGCGTGAAGAAGCATGTGGAGGGCCTGTCTTCCATCCGCAGGGCGGCGCAATTCGTCGAGGTCATCTTCGCCGATGAATCGTTCAGCCGCGACAACGGCCTGCTGCGCCCGAACCTGAAGATCGACCGCCGGGCGATCGAGGCGCGCTACGGCGCCTAGTCCGCCGCCGGCATGGTTGCGTCCGACGCCGGACGATGACACAGCCACAGCAGCCCGATGAGGCCGATGCAGAGCCAGGCCGACAAGGTGAAAATATCCAGCGACGCAAGCAGATAGGCCTGACCCTCCATGCCGCGGGTCATTGCCGCCTTGGCCGCCAGATCGTCAAGCCCCATGGACCTGAGCCCCGCCAGCGCCGCATTGAACTGCGGCGCATAGGCGCTGGTGGCGTCGGCCAGTCTGCTCTGGTGCAGCGTCTCGCGGTTGTCCCACAGGGTGGTGACGATGGATGCGGCAAAACCCGAGGCGATGATACGCACGAAATTCGCCAGGCCTGAGGCGGCCGGTATGCGCGCCTGGGGCATTGCGTCCAGCGTGATCATCACGACGGCGATGAAGAAGGAAGCCGAGGCAACGCCCTGCACCATGAGGGGTATGGCGATGGCGATGAAGCTGGCATCGTTTGTGAGGCCCGCGCGCAGGAAGTAGGACGCGGCCGCGGCGGCGAAGGCGATGGAGGCGACCAGGCGGGCGTCCGCGCGCGCCATCAAACCGGCAGCCAGGGGCGTCAGCAGCACCGCCACGACGCCCGTCGGCGCCGACACCAACCCCGCCCATGTCGCCGTATAGCCAAGCTGGGTCTGCAGCCACAGCGGCATCAGAATCATGTTGGCGAAAAAAACGCCGTTGCCCAGGCAAAAGATGATCGTGCCCAGGGTGAAGTTGCGGCTTTTGAACAGCGACAGGTCGACGATGGGATGATCTTCCGTCAGTTCCCAGATCAGAAAGGCGATGAATCCGATCGCGGCGATCAGGGAAAGCGCCACGATATGCGGCGAATCCCACCAGCCGGCATTCTTGCCCGTATCCAGGACCACCTGCAGCGATCCGGCCCAAACGATCAGAAGGGCCAGTCCCGTCGTGTCAATCGGCAGCTTGCGAACCGGCGTTTCGCGGGTTCGCAGCATGGTCCAGCATACGAATCCGACCAGCACGCCGACCGGCACGTTGATCAGGAATATCCAGCCCCAATGCCAATTATCCGAAATATAGCCACCCAAAAGCGGCCCGCAGATGGGCGCCACCAGCGTGGTGATGGACCAAATACCCAACGCAGTCGCCCGGCGTGTCTGCGGAAAGATCGACAGCATCAGCGCCTGGGAACCCGGGATCATCGGCCCCGACACCGCACCCTGAAGCGCACGGAAGAACACGAGCGACTCAAGGCTCCAGGCCATGCCGCACAGGAAGGATGCAGCTGTGAACGCCAGCACCGAGACGACGAACGTTCTGACCACGCCGTAACGGTTCATCAACCATCCGGTCAGCGGCACGCCGATGCCGTTGGCCACGGTGAAGGAGGTAATCACCCAGGTCGCCTGGTCGGTGGAGGCACCGAGATTGCCGGCTATGGTGGGAAGCGAGACATTGGCGATGGTCGCATCCAGCACCTGCATGAAGGTGCCCAGCGCCAGCGCCGTCGCCGCAACCCAGAGAGCAGCGCCCTGCATCGGGCCCGATTCGGCGCCCTCGCGCGCCATGATGCCTATGGCGCTCACCGCGCCCCAACGCCGTTTTCGGCGAGAATCCTCTTCACCAGGGCGTCAACGGAGGCGGCCGCTTCGTCGCCGGTGTCGGCGCGCATGGCCGGTGCGGGCAGGCCCGCAACCAGCGGGCCGGAGGTATCGTGCACATTGACATCCACGGAAACCGACAGGCCCACACGCAGGGGATGGGCCTTTACTTCTTCGGGATCGAGCGCGATGCGAACAGGCACACGCTGAACGATCTTGATCCAGTTGCCGCTGGCGTTCTGCGGCGGCAGTACGGCAAAGGCGCTGCCGGTTCCGGCTCCCAATCCCGAGACATGTCCGTGATAGGTCACCGCACGACCGTAAATGTCGGTGGTCACCGTTACCGGCTGGCCCACGCGCATGTCCGACAGCTGGACCTCCTTGAAATTGGCGTCGACCCACACCGCATCCAGTGGCACCACGGCCATCATCGGCGTGCCGGCGCTGACGCGCTGGCCCACCTGCACCGTCCTCTGCGCGACGATGCCGCCGACGGGCGCCACCACTTTCATGTGTGCCAGGACAAGGGCGGCGGATTTGAGATCGGCGATCGCGGCCAGCACCGCGGGGTTGTGGGCGACATCTGCGCCCGATATGGCGGCCTGCGCCTGGTCCAGCCCACTCTGCGCGGCATTGACCGCCGCCTGGGCGGCGTCCATCGCCTCCCGGGCATGGGCCAGCTCCTCGCCCGAGACAGCGCCCTTCATCGCCGCCTTGCGGCGGTCGTAATCGCTGCTGGCCTGGGCCAGGGTGACCTCGGCCTGGGCCAGCTGTGCGCGATAGGTATCGGCCCCGGCAAAATGGCCGCGCACGGCGCGCACCGCTCCAGCCAGCCTTGCCTCGGCCGCCTGCATCCTCACCTGCGCCACGGCCGGGTCCATCTCGACCAGGAGCTGACCGCGCCTGACCTGCTGGGTGTTATCGACATGCAGCGCCATTACGGTGGCGTTCTCGCGCGCCGTCACCGCCACGATGTTGCCCGCCACATAGGCGTCGTCGGTCGTTTCATGGAAACGGCCCACCAGAAGCCACCAGGCGCCATAGGCCAATCCGCACAGAAGAACCACAGCGCCAAGCGCCAGCAGACCGGCGCGCCGGCGGGCGGCCCGCGCCGAAGAGGCATGGATTGCAGGATCGCTCATGGCTTGGCGCTCGCTTGCGCGGCAGGTGTTGCGGAATTCGTCGCGGTCCTGGTCTCGGGCACCCGCATGCCCCCGCCCACCGACAGGAGAAGCGTCACACGCCCGATCGCGGTCCGGGCACGCAGCGCGGCGGTCTGACGGCGCGCATCCAGCAGCGTGGCCTCGGCGGTGAGCATGGGAATCTGGCCCGACAGGCCCAGGCGATA
>DASTRG010000021.1:0-13106 GCA_035761325.1 Rhizomicrobium sp.
ACGGCGTATGACCAGATTGACAAGGCGCCGGAAGAGAAGGCGCGCGGCATCACGATTTCGACGGCGCATGTTGAGTATGAGACGGCCAAGCGCCACTATGCGCATGTCGACTGCCCCGGCCATGCGGACTATGTGAAGAACATGATCACGGGTGCGGCGCAGATGGACGGGGCGATCCTGGTTGTATCGGCCTCGGACGGTCCGATGCCGCAGACGCGCGAGCACATTCTTCTGGCCCGCCAGGTTGGCGTTCCGGCGCTGGTCGTGTTCATGAACAAGTGCGACATGGTCGACGATCCGGAGCTTCTGGACCTGGTGGAGATGGAAGTGCGCGAGCTTCTGTCCTCGTACCAGTTTCCGGGCGACGACATTCCGATCATCCGCGGCTCGGCGCTGATGGCGCTGGAGAACAAGGAGCCCAAGCTGGGCCACGACGCGATCCTGGAGCTGATGCGCAATGTCGATGAGTACATTCCCCAGCCGGACCGTCCGGTGGATCAGCCGTTCCTGATGCCGATCGAGGATGTGTTCTCGATTTCGGGCCGCGGCACGGTGGTGACCGGCCGCGTCGAGCGCGGCATCATCAAGGTGGGCGAGGAAGTCGAGATTGTTGGCATCCGGCCGACCTCGAAGACGACGGTCACCGGTGTCGAGATGTTCCGCAAGCTGCTGGACCAGGGCCAGGCGGGCGACAATATCGGCGCGCTGCTGCGTGGTGTGGACCGCGAGGGGGTCGAGCGCGGCCAGGTGCTGGCCAAGCCGGGTTCGGTGACGCCGCACACCAATTTCGTGGCCGAGGCCTACATCCTGACCAAGGACGAGGGCGGCCGTCACACGCCGTTCTTCGCCAACTACCGTCCGCAGTTTTATTTCCGTACCACCGACGTGACCGGCATCGTCAAGCTGCCGGAAGGCACCGAGATGGTGATGCCGGGCGACAATGTATCGATCGAGGTGGAACTGATCGTGCCGATCGCGATGGAAGAGAAGCTGCGCTTCGCCATCCGTGAAGGCGGCCGCACCGTCGGTGCCGGCGTCGTCGCCAAGATCCTGAAGTAATCGAGCCGGGCATCGAAGGAATAAACCCATGCAAAGTCAGAATATTCGCATCCGGCTCAAGGCCTTCGATCACCGGATTCTCGACAATTCGACGCGGGAAATCGTCAACACGGCGAAGCGCACGGGTGCGCAGGTGAGGGGCCCTATTCCGCTGCCCACCGGCATCGAGCGTTTCACCGTGAACCGCAGCGCCCATGTCGACAAGAAAAGCCGCGAGCAGTTTGAAATCCGTACCCACAAGCGTCTGCTCGACATCATCGAACCCACGCCCCAGACCGTCGATGCGCTGATGAAGCTCGACCTGGCCGCCGGCGTGGACGTCGAGATCAAGTTGTAAGGAGCGTTTCGTGCGCACAGGTGTCATCACGCAGAAGGTCGGCATGACCCGTCTGTTCCTGGCAGACGGTACCCATGTTCCGGTCACAGTGCTCAAGCTCGACGGTTGCGCCGTCGTCGCTACCCGCACGCAAGAGAAGGACGGCTATACTGCCGTGCAGCTCGGCGCCGGCTTTGCCAAGGCCAAGAACGCGACTCGCGCCGATCGCGGACGCTTTGCCAAGGCAGAGGTCGAGCCCCGCCGCAAGCTGGCGGAGTTCCGGGTCGATCCGACGAACTTGCTGGAAGTCGGCGACCAGCTTCAGGCCGATCACTTCGTTCCCGGCCAGAAGGTGGACGTCACCGGCGTCACCATCGGCCGCGGTTTCACCGGCGCGATGAAGCGCTGGAATTTCCGCGGTCTGGAAGCGTCGCATGGCGTGTCGATCTCCCATCGTTCGCTTGGTGGTACCGGCGGCCGCCAGGATCCGGGCAAGACCTTCAAGAACAAGAAGATGCACGGCCATTATGGCGTCGACAATGTCACTACCCAGAATCTGGAAGTCGCCAAGGTCGATGTCGAGCGCGGGCTGATCATGGTGCGCGGCGCGGTGCCGGGCTCCAAGGGCGGCTGGGTGATGGTGCGCGATGCCGTCAAGCGCCCGGCCAAGGGTGTGCCGTCTCCCGCTTCCGTAAAGAAGCGCGAGAAGGCTGCCGCTCCGGCCGCTGAAGAAAAGTCCGAGGGCTGAGACATGAAGACCAAGGTCCTCAATCTGGACAACAAGTCCGCCGGCGACGTCGATCTGAATGACGCCATCTTCGGGCTGGAGCCGCGCGCCGACCTGATCCAGCGCGTGATCGTCTGGCAGCTCGCCAAGCGCCGGGCCGGTACCCACAAGGTACTTACCCGCGGCGAGATCAACCGGACCAAGCACAAGCTGGGCCGCCAGAAGGGGGGCGGCGGCGCCCGCCATGGCGCCCGCAGCGCTCCGCTCTTTGTGGGTGGTGCCAAGGCGATGGGGCCGGTGAATCACAGCCACGAATTCGATCTGCCCAAGAAGGTCAAGGCGCTGGGCCTGCGGCACGCGCTGTCTGCGAAGGCCAAGGAAGGCGCCATCCTCGTGTTGGACGAAGCCAAGTCCAAGGGCATCAAGACCAAGGCGCTGTCGGCGCAGTTCGGCAAGCTCGGTGTCGGCAAGGCGCTGGTTGTGGATGGCGAGTTTGACAGGAACTTCCAGCTCTCCGCCCGCAACCTGGCCGATGTCTCGCTGCTGCCGGTCGCCGGCATCAACGTCTACGACATCATCCGGAGCGACAAGCTGGTCCTGACCCGGGCCGCTGTTGAAGCGATTGAGGCGCGCCTGAAATGACCATCAATTACGACGTGATCCTGTCGCCGGTCATTACCGAAAAGGCGACCCGCATGACCGAGGCCAACCAGGTCGTGTTCCGGGTCAAGCTGGATGCCACCAAGCCCGCCATTGCCAAGGCGGTCGCTGACCTGTTCAAGGTCAAGGTCAAGGCGGTCAATACGGTGGTGGTGAAGGGCAAGCAGAAGATTGCACGCGGCAAGGCATACAAGCGCAGCGACATCAAGAAGGCGATCGTGACCCTTGAAGAGGGACACCAGATCGACATTACGACGGGTCTGTAAGATGGCACTGAAAAAATACAAGCCAACGACCGCCGGTCAGCGCCAGCTGGTGCTGGTCGACAAATCGGGCCTCCACAAGGGCGGCCCCGTGAAATCGCTCACCGAGGGCAAGACCTCCAAGGGCGGGCGGAACAATCTCGGCCGCATCGTGGTGCGCTATCGTGGCGGCGGGCACAAACGCCGTTACCGCCTGATCGACTTCAAGCGCAACAAGTTCGACCAGCCCGCAGTCGTGGAGCGGATGGAATATGACCCCAACCGCACCGCCTTTATCGCGCTGATCAAGTACAAGGACGGTACCTTGTCCTACATCCTGGCGCCGCAGCGCCTGGCCGTGGGCGATACCGTGGTGTCGGGCGAGAAGGTGGACGTCAAGGTGGGCAATGCCATGCCGCTGGGCGCCATGCCGGTCGGTACCATCGTCCACAATATCGAAATGAAACCGGGCAAGGGCGGCCAGGTCGCACGCAGCGCCGGCGCCTATGCCCAATATCTGGGCCGCGACGCGGGGTATGCGCTGATCCGCCTGAATTCGTCGGAAGTGCGCAAAATCCCGTTGACCTGCATGGCGACGGTGGGTGCGGTGTCCAACCCCGATCACATGAATGAGGTCATCTCCAAGGCCGGACGCAACGTCTGGAAGGGTTGGCGCCCGCACGTTCGCGGAACGGCCATGAACCCCATCGATCATCCGCACGGCGGCGGTGAAGGCCGCACCAAGGGCGGCCGTCATCCGGTTACTCCCTGGGGCAAGCCCACCAAGGGCGCCAAGACCCGCGTCAACAAGCGCACAACCAAGTTCATCGTGCGCACCCGCAAAGGCAAGGCAAGCACATGACCCGTTCTGTCTGGAAAGGCCCGTTCGTAGACGGTTATCTGCTGAAGAAGGCGGAAGTTGCGCGCTCTTCCGGCCGCAAGGATGTGATCAAGACCTGGTCGCGCCGTTCCACCATCCTGCCCCAGTTCGTGGGTATCACCTTTGGCGTCTACAACGGCCACAAGCATATTCCCGTGCTGGTGACCGAGGACATGGTGGGCCACAAGCTGGGCGAATTCTCGCCCACCCGCACCTTCCATGGTCATACCGGCGGCGGCGATAAGAAGGCGAAGAGGGCTTAAATGGGCAAGCAAGCACGCGCGCGCGTCCTTGGTGACAACCAGGCCATGGCGATTGCCCGCAATATCCGCGTCTCTCCGCGCAAGCTGAACCTGGTCGCGCAGCAGATCCGCGGCAAGAAGGTCGAGCGCGCGCTGAACGAACTGACGTTCAGCGCGAAGCGTATCGCCGGCGTGGTCAAGAAGGCCCTGCAGTCGGCCGTCGCCAACGCCGAGAACAACCACGACCTGGACGTTGACGATCTGTTCGTAAAGGAAGCCAGCGTCGGCAAGAACCTGTTGCTGCGCCGCTTCCATCCGCGCGCCCGCGGTAACGCCGGCGGCATCGAAAAGTTCTTCAGCCAGATCACCATCGTGGTCGAAGAGAAGCGTGAAGAGAAAAAGGAAGAGGCCAAGCCTGCCAAGGGCAAGGCCAAAGCCAGGACCAAATCCGCCGGCAAGGCCCCGGCGAAGAAGAAGCCGGCCGCGAAGTCGAAGAAGGAAGCTGCGTAATGGGTCAGAAGGTCAATCCCACCGGCCTGCGCCTGGGCATCAACCGTACCTGGGACTCGCGCTGGTATGCGGGCAAGCGGGAATACGGCAAGCTGCTGCAGGAAGACATCCAGATCCGCGAATATCTCAGCGACAAGCTGAAGGCCGCCGGTGTCTCGCGCATCGTGATCGAGCGACCGCACAAGAAGTGTCGTGTCACTATCCATTCGGCCCGCCCCGGCGTGGTGATTGGCAAGAAAGGCGCCGACATCGAAAAGCTGAAGAGCGATGTCCAGAAGTACACCGACGACGAGGTGCACCTGAACATCGTGGAGATTCGCAAGCCGGAAATCGACGCCAAGCTGGTGGCCGAGAATATCGCCCAGCAGCTGGAGCGTCGCGTCGCCTTCCGCCGCGTGATGAAGCGCGCTGTGCAAACGGCGATGCGTTTGGGCGCCTTGGGCATCCGCATCACCTGCTCGGGCCGTCTGGGCGGTGCGGAAATCGCCCGGGTGGAATGGTACCGCGAGGGCCGCGTGCCGCTGCATACCCTGCGCGCCGATATCGATTATGGCATCGCCACCGCCTTCACCACCTATGGCACCTGCGGCGTCAAGGTCTGGATCTTCAAGGGCGAGATCATGGAGCATGATCCGTTCGCCACCGAGAAGCGCCAGGCCGGCGAGGCCGAGGGGCAAAGCCGCCCGCAGCGCGAGCGTCAGCCCGCGCCGGCCGCCGAGTAAAAGAGAAGAATCATGCTGTCACCCAAGCGCACGAAATTCCGCAAGCAGTTCAAGGGGCGCATCAGCGGCGTGGCCAAGGCCGGTACCACGCTGGCTTTCGGTGCATATGGCCTGAAGGCGTTGGAGCCCGAGCGGCTGAACGCGCGCGAGATCGAAGCGGCACGCCGTGCCATTACCCGCCAGATGAAGCGCGCCGGCCGGGTATGGATTCGCATCTTCCCGGATGTGCCGGTATCCAAGAAGCCCGCGGAAGTGCGAATGGGCTCCGGCAAGGGCGCGCCGGAATTCTGGGTGGCCAAGGTAAAGCCAGGCCGCATCCTGTTCGAAATCGACGGTGTGGACGAGGCGACCGCCCGCGAGGCGATGCGTCTTGGCCAGGCCAAGCTGTCGATCGCGACCAAATTCGTAGCCCGTGCATTGGTCTAGAGAGATTTACGATGGCTAAGAAAGCTGCAAAGACCTCGAAGAAGAAGAAGGCCACCGCCGTGAAGGCGTCGACCAAGGCCGACGATTTTCGCGCCAAGTCTGCCGATGAGTTGAGCACTGAGCTGACCGGCCTCAAGAAGGAGCAGTTTAACCTGCGCTTCCAGCGGGCCAACGGACAGGTGGAAAACACCGGCCGCATACGATCGCTGCGCCGCGACATCGCGCGCATCCAGACCGTCCTCACCGAGCAGCGTCGTGCTGCCGAGAACAAGGCGTAAGAAAATGCCCAAGCGAATTCTTCAGGGTACCGTCGTTTCCGACAAGAACGCCAAGACCATTGTGGTCCAGGTGGAACGCCGGTTCATCCATCCAGTGCTGGGTAAGACCGTGCGCCGTTCGAAGAAGTATCACGCCCACGACGAGAAGGGCCAATTCAAGGTCGGCGACGTTGTGCGTATTCAGGAAACCCGGCCACTTTCCAAGCTGAAGAGCTGGGAAGTGCTGGAACGCGTCGGCAAGTAGCGGCGCGAAGGGAGCAAAGTCATGATTCAGATGCAAACTGAGCTCGATGTCGCCGACAACAGCGGCGCCAAGAGCGTTATGTGCATCAAGGTTCTCGGCGGTTCTCATCGCCGGTATGCCGATGTGGGCGACATCATCGTCGTCAGCGTGAAGGAAGCCATTCCGCGCGGCCGCGTGAAGAAGGGCGAGGTGCTGAAGGCCGTGGTGGTGCGTACCGCCAAAGGCGTGCGTCGTCCCGACGGCAGCCTGATCCGCTTCGACGGCAATGCCGCCGTTCTGGTCAACGCCCAGGGCGAGCCGATCGGGACCCGCATTTTCGGACCGGTCACCCGCGAGCTGCGCGCGAAGAACCAGATGAAGATCATTTCGCTCGCGCCGGAGGTCCTCTAGATGAGCAATATCCGCAAAGGCGACAACGTCGTGGTCCTGACCGGCCGCGACAAGGGAAAGAAGGGGGCTGTGCTGAAGGTTTTCCCCAAGGAAACCAAGGCGCTGGTTCAGGGCGTCAATATCGTCAAGCGCCATCAGCGCCAGACGCAGCGCCAGCAGGCCGGGATCGTGACCAAGGAGGCTCCGATCCATCTTTCGAATATCGCGCATGTCGATCCCAAGACGGGCAAGGCCACGCGCATTGGATTCAAGACGCTGGGCGACGGCCGCAAGGTTCGCTTCGCCAAGAAGTCGGGTGAGGTCATCGATGTCTGAGGCAGGAAAGGCCGAGAAGCCTAAAAAGGACGCTTCCAAGCGCCGGGAAACCAGCGCCGGCACCGCCGTGGCGGTGGGCGAGCACGCGCGTGAGGCTGGTTACGTTCCGCGCTTCAAGAAGCGTTACAACGAGACTATCCGCAAGTCGCTGATGGAGAAGTTCGGCTACAAGAACGCCATGCAGGTTCCGCGCCTGAACAAGGTCGTGCTGAATATCGGTGCCGGCGAGGCCGCATCGGACGGCAAGAAGATCCAGCAGGCGCTGAACGACCTGACCGCGATCGCGGGTCAGAAGGCCGTTTCGACCCGCGCCAAGAAGGCCATTGCGTCCTTCAAGATCCGCGAGGGCCTGCCAATCGGCGCCAAGGTGACGCTGCGCGGCGACCAGATGTATGAGTTCGTCGACCGCCTGATCACCACGGCGCTGCCGCGCGTGCGCGACTTCCGCGGCATCAGCGGCAAGAGCTTCGACGGTCGGGGCAACTATGCCATGGGTCTGAAAGAGCACATCGTCTTTCTCGAGATCGACTACGACAAGACCGAGACGGTGTGGGGCATGGATATCGTCTTCAACACGTCTGCGAGGACCGACGAGGAAGCGCGCGCGCTTCTCGAAGGCTTCCAGTTCCCGTTCACAAACTGAGGCTGCCATGGCGAAAACGAGCCAGATCAACCGGAACAAGAAGCGCGAAAAGCTGGTGGCGCAGTATGCCGCCAAGCGCGCCGCGCTCAAGGCCCAGGCTGAAGACGAGAAGATTCCCGAGGAAGAGCGCTTCGCCGCCCGCCTGAAGCTGGCGAAACTGCCGCGCAATTCTTCCAAGGTCCGTATCCATCACCGCTGCGAGCTGTCGGGCCGTCCCAAGGGCTATTACCGCAAGGTCAAGATGAGCCGTATCGCGCTGCGTTCTCTTGGCAATTTCGGGCAGATTCCCGGCATGACCAAGGCGAGCTGGTAGGAGAACACCATGATCATCGATCCGATTGGCGATCTTCTCACCCGTATCCGCAACGGCCAGCTGCGGCGCAGCAGCAAGGTGCGTTCGCCCAACTCACGGCTGCGCGTCCGTGTGCTTGACGTGCTGCAGGCCGAAGGCTTCATCCGCGGCTATGCCGAGGTAGAGCACAAGGGCCATCGTGAGCTGGAAATCGAGCTCAAATATCACGAAGGCCAGCCGGTAATCCGCGAAATCAAGCGCGTGTCCACGCCCGGCCGCCGCGTCTATTCCGCTGTCAGCGATCTGAAGCCGCACCGTCAGGGTCTTGGCGTGTCGATCCTCTCTACGCCCCAGGGTGTGATGACCGATGCCTCTGCCCGCGAAAAGAATGTCGGCGGCGAAGTTCTCTGCCAGGTGTTCTAAGGAGCAATCGATGTCCCGTATTGGCAAGAAGCCGGTAGCACTGCCCAAGGGCGTCACAGCCTCCGTTGATGGCCAGACCGTGAAGGTCAAGGGCCCCAAGGGCGAGCTGTCCGTAAGGCTGGTGCCGGAAGTCTCGGTGTCGGTTGGCGACACCGGAATTACCGTGGCCCCCCGCAAGGAAATGGAGCGCGCGCCGCAGATGTGGGGGCTGTCGCGCACCCTGGTGAACAATCTGGTCACCGGCGTGACCACCGGCTTTTCGCAAAAGCTGGAGATCCAGGGCGTCGGCTACCGTGCCGCGGTCCAGGGCAAGACCCTGAACCTGCAGCTCGGATTCAGCCACGACGTGCCCTATGCGATCCCCGAAGGCATCACCATCACCGCCGAGAAGCCGACCCTTATCACCGTGTCGGGTATCGACAAGCAGCTGGTGGGCCAGGTCGCCGCGGAAATTCGCGGCTGGCGTCCACCGGAGCCCTACAAGGGCAAGGGTGTCCGCTACGAAGGCGAGTATGTCCGCCGCAAGGAAGGCAAGAAGAAGTAAGATGGGTACAAAGCTCTTCGACAAGCGCAAGTCGCGCAACCGCTACCGCCTGACCACGCACGGCACCCGTCCGCGCCTGTCGGTCTTCCGTTCGGGCAAGCACATCTATGCCCAGGTGATCGACGACGCCCACGCCCGCACCCTGGCGGCGGCCTCGACCAACGAAAAGGACAGCAAGGTCGCCAAGTCCTGGAACGTGGAGGCCGCGGGCGAGGTCGGCAAGAAGATCGCCGAGCGCGCCAAGGCCGCCGGCGTCACCCAAGTCATGTTCGATCGCGGTGGCTACATCTATCACGGGCGCATCAAGGCGCTCGCCGACGCCGCCCGCGAAGGCGGCCTCGAATTCTAAAGGACAAGGCAAATGGCACGCGAAGGACAGCAGCGGGATTCCAGGGAAGGCGGGCGCGAGCGCGGCCGTGGCCGCGGACGCGACAGGGAAGAGCAGGGCAATGACCTGATCGACAAGCTGGTGCACATCAATCGTGTCGCCAAGGTCGTGAAGGGCGGCCGCCGTTTTGGCTTCGCGGCGCTGGTCGTGGTGGGCGACGGCAATGGCCGCGTCGGCTTCGGTCATGGCAAGGCACGCGAGGTGCCCGAGGCCATCCGCAAGGCGACCGACGACGCCAAGAAGTCCCTGATCCGCATTCCGCTGAAAGACGGCCGCACGCTTCATCATGAAGTGCGCGGCCATCACGGCGCGGGCAAGGTCGTGGTGCGCCCGGCCCCGGCCGGTACCGGCATCATCGCCGGCGGCCCCATGCGCGCGGTATTCGAAGCGCTGGGCGTGGGCGACGTCGTGTCCAAGTCGCTCGGGACCTCCAATCCCTATAATATGGTGCGCGCGACCTTCGACGCATTGAAGAACCAGCAGAGCCCGCGCATGGTAGCGAACCGCCGTGGCCGCAGCGTGTCCGAAATCCTGGCGCGCCGCGAAGATGCCCCCGCGGCCGAAGCCAGCGCGTAAGGAAAGCCCATCATGGCCGAGAAGAAGACCAAACCGGCAAAGACGCTGACCGTCCGCCAGATTCGCAGCGCCAACCGCAAGCCGGAAATCCAGGCCGCCACGCTCAAGGGCCTGGGCCTGGGCAAGATCCGTCGTACCCGCACGCTGGAGGATACCCCTTCCGTGCGCGGCATGATCAACGCGGTCAAGCACCTCGTCGAGATCGTCGAAGAAAGCAAGTGACATGAAGCTCAACGAAATCCGCAACAATCCCGGCGCCCACAAGCGCAAGGACAAGGTCGGCCGCGGGTCGTCCTCCGGCCTGGGCAAGACCAGTGGCCGCGGCGTCAAGGGCGCCAAGGCGCGCACCGGCAACCAGGTGCATGGCTTCGAAGGCGGCCAGATGCCGCTGCACATGCGCATGCCCAAGCGCGGCTTCAACAACATCTTCGCCAATGACTTTTCCGAGGTGAATCTGGGCCGTCTGCAAAAGGCGATAGATGCAAAGCGCCTGGATGCTTCCGCCAAGATCACCGAAGAGGTCCTGCGCAAGACCGGTCTTGCCCACAAGAGCCGTGACGGGGTGCGCCTGTTGGCCAAGGGCGAGATCACCGCGAAGATCGATATCGAGGTCGCCGGCGCGAGCGCATCCGCCCGCCAGGCGGTCGAGAAGGCCGGCGGCAGCGTGACCACCACTTTCACCAAGAAGGTCTATAGCAACAAGAAGGGGGAGCCGGGCAAGCGCCAGAAGCGCCGTGCCGACTCCGCCGCCAAGCGCGCCGCCCGCAAGGCGTAGGAAATACGGCCCGCTCCACCTCGAAAGGGTGGGACGGGGCCCTTATATGTGGGCGGGGATTTCCGGGCCGAATGTACGGGCCCGGCGCGATCTGGGAGCAGCCTAATGGCATCTGCAGCCGAACAACTGGCCGCCAATTTCAATTTCGCAAACCTCGGCAAGGCCAAGGAACTGCGCCAGCGCATCTTTTTCACCCTAGGCGCGCTGATCGTGGCGCGCATCGGAACCTATATACCGATGCCGGGCATTGACCCGGCTGCTCTGGCCCAGCAGATCCAGCAGCAGGGACAGGGCCTTCTGGATGTCTTCAACACCCTGGCGGGCGGCGCGGTGAACCGCATGGCGGTCTTCGCGCTGGGGATCATGCCGTACATCAGCGCCTCGATCATCATCCAGCTGATGACCACGGTTTTCCCCGAGCTGGAGGCGCTCAAGAAGGAAGGCGCGGCTGGGCAGAAGATCATCAATCAATACACGCGCTATGGCACCGTGGCGTTGGCCGCGATTCAGGCCTGGGGCATTGCCATCGGGCTGGAGCATTTCGGCGGCGCCGGCCAGATCGTGATTCACCCGGGCTGGTTCTTCCGCATCGGTGCGGTGATCACGCTGACCGGGGGCACCATGCTTCTGATGTGGATCGGCGAACAGATCACCAGCCGCGGCGTGGGCAACGGCATTTCTCTGATCATCTTCGCCGGCATCGTGGCGCGCTTTCCCACCTTGCTTGCCCAGTCGCTGGAATCGGCACGCACGGGCGCCACCAATCCGCTGCTGTTCATTTTCTTTGGCGTCTTCACGGTGGCGCTTGTGGGATTCATCGTCTTTATGGAACGGGCCCAACGCCGCCTGTTTGTCACCTATCCAAAGCGACAGGTCGGCAACAAGGTGTTTGGCGGGGAGAGCTCGCATCTGCCGCTCAAGCTCAATGTATCCGGCGTGATACCGCCGATTTTCGCATCCTCGATCCTGCTGCTGCCCACCACGGTCGCCAGCTTCAACGCCCAGAATCTGCCGGCGTGGCTGCAGGCCATCGTGACCTATCTCAGTCGCGGCCAGCCGCTCTATCTGATCCTGTATGCAACATTGATCATGTTCTTCACTTTCTTCTACACCTCGGTGGTCTTCAATCCCGAGGAGACGGCCGAGAACCTGAAGAAATACGGTGGCGTCTTTCCCGGCATCCGTCCCGGCAAGAAAAGCGCCCAGTTCATCGACTATACGCTCACCCGCATCACGGTGATCGGCGCGGCCTATCTGACCCTGGTCTGCCTGATTCCCGAATTCATGTTCTTCGAATACAACATGGACTTCGCGCTTGGCGGTACGTCGATACTGATCGTGGTCAGCGTGACGATGGATACGGTGGCGCAGATTCAGAGCCACCTGGTGGCGCAGCAATATGAAGGGCTATTGAAGAAATCCAAGCTGCGGGGGGCGCGCCGGTGAACCTGATAATGTTCGGACCTCCGGGGGCGGGGAAGGGCACGCAGGCGAAAATTCTCAAGCAGACGCGGGGCCTGCCACAGCTTTCAACGGGCGACATGCTGCGCGCCGCCATTGCCGAGGGAACGGCCCTTGGCCAGCGGTGCAAGGCATTGCTGGACAAGGGTGAGCTGGTCCCCGACGCCGTGGTGATCGACATTGTCGCACAGCGCTACGATCAGCCTGACTGCGCTCATGGGGCAGTGTTCGATGGCTTTCCCCGCACCATCGCGCAGGCTGAGGCGCTGGACGCCATGCTGGCAGCACGCGGCAGGAAGATCGACCTGGTGCTGGAGCTGAAGGTGGATGACGCGGTCCTGCTGTCGCGGGTTGAAGCGCGCATCAAGGCCGGCGGCCCGCAGCGCAGCGACGACACGCCCGAAACCCTGGCCCATCGGCTGGGGGTCTATTACAAGAACACCGCGCCGCTGATCGACTATTACCGCCGCCAGGGCAAGCTGAAGGTGGTGGATGGGATGGCTCCGGTCGAAACCGTGGCCGCTCAGATCACCGCCGCGCTGGATACGGTTCCGGCCTAGCCGGGAACCGTCTGGAACCCGGCTTGAGCCAGCCCGGTCGCCGGGCGGCGTCGGGTCCCTCCGTTTTACCTCTGCCTTCATCGTCCGCCGCGCCAATTGCAGCCCGCCGCGTGCGGAATACAGCCCGGGCCAGGCTCCAAAATGGGAGCTGCGACAATTATTCCCGCCCGGCCATTGACGGCGGGGGGGCCATTCCTATAATCCGCGCCCTCGCGACAGATTTTCCTGTCATTTCCGGCTTTTTGGGGCGTTTTTCGCATCCGCCCAGGGCACGGTTTGGCCAGGATGCTGACGCTGCCAATTCTGGCAAGCAGATCAACGGCTTAACAGCCATCTGGAGAACACTCGTGGCACGTATTGCCGGCGTCAATATCCCGACCCAAAAGCGCGTGGAAATCGCCCTGCGCTATATCCATGGAATCGGGCCCCAAAT
>DASTRG010000022.1:0-9150 GCA_035761325.1 Rhizomicrobium sp.
GTGGCGAGCAGCTGATAGGTGGTTGCCGCGCCGCTGGGCAGGAACAACGGGATCAGGAAGACGATGATGGCGATCAGGCTGAAGGTGAAGGCGTGCGATACCAGCTCGCTGATCTGGTAGCGCCGGGCCGAGGCCGCGCCCAGGGCACGGAATTCCTCCGACACCGATTTCAGGTGCGTCATGATTTCGTCCTGCTGCGCCCGGTCCAGCTTCAGGTCGCGAAAGCCATGCAGCAGGTCGTACATGGTGTCGAAATATTCGCCTTCCTTTTCGCGGGCGCGGGCATAGGCCTGCTTGGCCTTGTTCTCGTGCCAGTAATAGGTGGCGGCGCCGGCGGCGATGGTCAGGGTGGCGATGACGAAGCTGGCGGGCGACAGCCAGGCCAGATAGGCCAGCGCCACCGCCAGCACCACAGCGGCCTGGAAGGCAATCAGGAAGTCCTTGGCCACGCTGGCCAGCCGCTCGGATTCGTGGCCGATCAGGGTGAATATCTTGCCGGGATCCTGGGCCTCCACCAGCCTGAGCGGGGCATGGATCAGCTTGCCGCAGATGCGCAGGCGCAGCCGGTGAAGAAGTGTGCGCACCAGATCGTCGCTGAGCACCGCCGACAGATAGGCCGACGCCAGATAGATCACCAGCGCGGCGACAAAACCGCCCGCGAGCTTGAGGTTCAATCCGCCGCCATTGCCGGCCTGGGCCGCCGCGGCGTTGAACGCCGCCAGCAGCGCGCCGCGCGCCAGGCCCGCCGCCACCGACGGGACCACGATGCGAAGGCGCGAGCCCCGCGTTTCGCGGCTGAGAAAGCCGAGAAGCTGGGGAATGCTGGTGCGGTTTGCCGTGTCGGCCATGATTTCCGTTCGCGGGCGGCCTCAGCGGGCCCGGGCGCGCATCCTAGTCCTGTCCGTCGCCGCTGGCGAATTCGCGGAAGTGGCGGCGCATCTCGCTGAAGGCCGTCATCGGATAGGCCAGGAACATCGCGGCGACGAAATACTCCGAGCTCACATAGACAAGCTGGATCGCATATTTGTGGTCCGGCGCGGCCAGGCCCTTTGTCTCGTACATGTAGAGAAAGAACCACGAGCCGAGGAAGATGCCGACCGCGACCAGCACCCGGCTCCACAATCCGTCGCGCTGTTCCGGCGCATCGACCCGCCGGCGCAGCCAGAGCACGAACAGGATGTCCAGCGTGATGGCGAGCGCCTGGGTGATGTAGAACGCCCAGGAGCCGTACATGTGGACATCGTGCCCGTCATGCAGGTTGTAGATCGCGACCAGCATCAGGAACAGGCCCGCCGAGATGCCCAGAAATGTGGAAAGCGCGAACAGGATGGCGGGGCCGGTGACGGCAATGCCGGAGCGGGAAAAGCGAGCCAGCCGGCGGCGGTTGCGCACGACATTCAGCGACCAGGACATGATGATGCACAGCGTCACCAGCGCCATCGTCCATTCAAAGAACACGTCCGAGGGCCAGCGCGAGGCGGTCTCGCTGATGGTGGGAGAGTCGCCCACGAAGTGGCTGGGGAAATAATGCAGGAAGATAAGGCGGGTGATGAGCACCGACGGCACGCCGATGATGAAGACCAGCGGCAGGCACCAGCTCAGCCGCTCGCCCCAGCTTGCGCGGGCGGGCTGCAAGGTGTCGGGCATTTCCATTACGCGTGTTTCAGACAAGATCGTGACCCCGGCGCCGGTTTCGGCGTCTCAAAAAACGCTAGACGATAATGCACCATGTCGCAACCGACGGGCCGGCGGCTAGCGCCTGAGCGCCAGCACCGCGTTCAGGCCGCCGAAGGCAAAGGAACTGGACAGCGCCACCGAAAAACTCTGCTCCCGCGTGGTGTTGGGAACATAGTCGAGATCGCACTGGGGATCGGCCTCGGTGTAGTTGGCGGTGGGCGGAATGAAGCCCTGCCGCATGGCGAGCAGCGTCGCCACCGCCTCGATCGCCCCCGCCGCGCCCAGCGCATGGCCGTGCAGCGATTTGGTGGACGAGATCGCCAGGCGCCGGGCATGGCCGCCGAACACTTCGTGGATCGCGCGGGTTTCCGTCACATCGTTCATCGCCGTGCCGGTGCCGTGGGCGTTGACATACTCGAACGCGCCGGGGGCCAGGCCGCTGTCTTCGATACAGGCCCGCATGGCGCGCACCGCCCCCTCCAGCGAGGGCAGCACAATGTCGGTGGCGTCTGCGCTCATGCCAAAGCCGATTATCTCGCCCAGGATGGCGGCGCCCCGCGCTTCGGCGTGCTTTCGGTTTTCCAGTATCAGGATTGCCGCGCCTTCGCCCAGCACCAGTCCCTTGCGGCCTTTGGCAAACGGCCGGCAGGTATCGGGTGCCAGGATGCGCATGGCTTCCCACGCCTTCAGGGTGCCGGGCGTGAACACGGCTTCCGCGCCGCCGGTCAACGCCACATCGGCCATGCCCGATCGCACCATCTGGAAGGCGGTGCCGATGGCGTGGTTGGCCGAGGCGCAGGCGCTGGCGGTCGTGAAGGCGGGCCCGCGGATCCCGTGCTCCATGGTGATGTGGCTGACCGCGGCGCTCATCATCAGCTTGGGAATGATGAAGGGCTGGAAGCGCTTGGCGTTCTCCAGATAGAGGCGCTGGAAGCTCTCATCGAGCGTGGTCATGCCGCCGACACCCGATCCCAGGATGGCGGCGGCGCGTTCGCCCGCCGGTCCCCGGAATTCGAGTCCGCTGGCCGCCACCGCCTCGCGCGCCGCCACCAGCGCGAACTGGCTGAAGCGGTCAAGCAGCAGCAGCCGCTTTTCATCGAAATGCCGTGCCGGATCGAAGTCCGCCACCTCCGCGCCGATCTTGACGGTCAGCCGGTCGGTAGGCGTGACCGTCAGGGGGCCGATGGCCGAGCGGCCGTCTTTCAGCGCTACCGCCATTTCGGCGGTGTTGCGCCCGATGGCCGAAATGCACCCCATGCCGGTGACGACCACACTGTTCATCTGGACTCGGCCTTGTGGCGCGGTGTGGCGGGAACGGAAAAGAATTTCACGCCGGCTGCTGACCCTGCGCGAGATGCTGGCTGACCATGGCGATTACATCGCCCACCGTCTTGAAGCCCGCGCCGGCGGCGTCGGTGCCTTCGTTGGCATTATACGGGATCGAGATGTCGAAGCGCTCCTCGATCTGGAAGACGATCTCCACGATATCCAGCGAATCCAGCGTCAGGGTGGACAGCTCTGTCCGCGGCGTCACGCTGCTGCGGTCGGCCTTGGCCTTTTCGGCGATAATATCCAGGACCGCACTTTCAACGTCGGCCATTCGTGCCCCCAATGCTATGACTGCGCCCCCGGCGCCCAACTTCCGGCAAGCTATTGGTGTGACAGAAAGAAGTCGAGCACATCGTGTGTCGTGGGGGCCGGCGGCTGGGGATGGGGGTTCCCACCTCCGGTTTTTGGGCTTTCCCCGGACCCCGGGCCCACAGCATGGCGCCGGCGCAAGCGGGTGGGACCAGGGGACGCTTGCATCAGGCCGTCTTTCCCCCTATTTCACAGCCAGAGTTTGGGATAGCTGAATTTGTCCACCGATAAGACTGTAATTTCTCATCTGCGCCGCCTTGAGGCCGAGAGCATCCACATCATGCGGGAAGTGGCGGCCGAATTCGCCAACCCGGTGATGCTCTATTCGATCGGCAAGGACTCGTCGGTGATGCTGCACCTGGCGATGAAGGCCTTTTATCCCTCCCGGCCGCCATTTCCGCTGATGCATGTGGACACCACCTGGAAATTCCGGGAGATGATCGAATTCCGCGACGCCACGGCCAGGCGCCTGGGCCTGGACCTGATCGTCCACATCAACCAGGACGGCGTGAAGCGCGGCATCAACCCGTTCGATTCCGGTTCGTCCCTGCACACCCAGGTGATGAAGACCGAGAGCCTGAAACAGGCACTGGACAAATACGGCTTCGACGCAGCCTTTGGCGGCGCGCGCCGCGACGAGGAGAAGAGCCGCGCGAAGGAGCGCATCTTCTCCTTCCGCACCGCCAGCCATGCCTGGGATCCCAAGAACCAGCGGCCCGAGCTTTGGCGCGTCTACAACACCCGCATCAACAAGGGCGAGTCGATCCGCGTCTTCCCGCTCTCCAACTGGACCGAGCTGGACATCTGGCAATACATCCTGGCGGAGAACATTCCCATCGTGCCGCTCTATTTCGCCAAGAAGCGCCCGGTGGTGGAGCGCGGCGGCACGCTGATCATGAAGGATGACGACCGCATGAAGCTGCTGGCCGGCGAACGGGTCGAGGAGCGGCTGGTGCGCTTCCGCACCCTGGGCTGCTATCCGCTCACGGGCGCCATCGAGTCGGACGCCGACACGCTGGAAGCCATTGTCACCGAGATGTTTACCGCCCGTACCTCCGAGCGCCAGGGCCGTCTGATCGACAGCGACGAAAAGGCCTCGATGGAGAAGAAGAAAAAGGAGGGGTATTTCTAGTGAACGCCCCGACCGACCTTCAAAGTTTTCTCGCCGCGCAGGAACGGAAATCCCTGCTGCGATTTTTGACCTGCGGCAGCGTCGACGACGGCAAGTCCACTCTGATCGGGCGGCTGCTCTACGACACCAAGCTGCTGTTCGAGGACACGCTGGCCTCGCTGGAAAAAGACAGCCGGAAATTCGGCACCACCGGCGAGGATATCGACTTCGCCCTTCTGGTCGACGGGCTGGAGGCCGAGCGCGAGCAGGGCATCACCATCGATGTGGCCTATCGTTTCTTCGCCACCGACAAGCGCAAATTCATTGTCGCCGACACGCCGGGCCATGAACAATATACGCGCAACATGGCGACCGGCGCTTCGAACAGCGAGCTGGCCGTCATCCTGATCGACGCGCGGAAGGGTGTGCTGACCCAGACGCGGCGCCACGCGTATATCTGCTCGCTCCTGGGCATCCGCCATATCGTGCTGGCGGTGAACAAGATCGACCTGGTCGATTACAGCCAAAGCGTGTTCGACCAGATCGTGGCCGATTTCACCGCTTTTGCCGGCAAGCTGGGCTTTGCCAGCCAGGTCGCCATCCCCCTGTCGGCGCGCTATGGCGCCAATGTGATGGAAAAGAGCGACCGGACCTCGTGGTATGTGGGCCCGGCGCTGCTCGATCACCTGGAGACGGTGGACGTGGACACCGCGCTGGCCGACCGGCCGTTCCGCTTGGCCGTGCAATGGGTCAACCGGCCCAACCTGGATTTTCGCGGATTCTCCGGCACCGTCGCGGGCGGGCGCATTCGTCCGGGCGACGCGATCGGAGTGGCAAAATCCGGCAAGACCAGCACGGTGGCGCGCATCGTCACCATGGATGGCGATCGTGCCGAAGCGGTCGCGGGCGACGCCGTCACCCTGACCCTGACCGATGAGGTCGACATTTCCCGCGGCGACATTCTGGGTGCGACCGATGCGCGCCCGGAAGTCTCCGACCAGTTCGCCGCCCACATGCTGTGGATGTCGGACGAGGAGATGCTGCCCGGCCGCCAGTACCTGTTGAAGCTGGGCACCGCCACCGTTCCCGCCTCGGTCTCCGAACTCAAGCACAAGATCGACGTGAACAGCCTGGAGCATCTCGCCGGCAAGACGCTGGCGCTGAACGAGGTCGGCTTCTGCAATTTCGCGCTGGCCCAGCCGCTGGCTTTCGATCCGTACAGGGAAAATCGCGACACCGGCGGCTTCATCCTGATCGACCGCTTCTCCAACGCCACCGTGGCGGCGGGGATGATCGAATTCGGCCTCAGGCGCGCGACCAATGTGCACTGGCAGGCCCTGGACGTGAACAAGTCCGCCCGCGCGGCGATGAAGGGCCAAAGGCCGGTGGTGCTGTGGTTCACTGGCCTGTCAGGGTCGGGCAAGTCCACCATCGCCAACCTGGTGGAGAAGAAGCTGGCCGCCGAAGGCCGCCACACCTACCTGCTGGACGGCGACAATGTCCGCCACGGACTGAACAAGGATATCGGCTTCACCGATGCCGACCGGGTGGAGAATATCCGCCGGGTGGGCGAGGTGGCCAAACTCTTCGTCGATGCCGGCCTGATCGTGCTGACCGCCTTCATCTCGCCCTTCCGGTCGGAACGCCGCATGACCCGCGGCATGATGGGCGAGGGCGAGTTCCTGGAAATCTTCATCGACACGCCGATCGCCGAGTGCATGAAGCGCGATCCCAAGGGCCTTTATGAGAAGGCCAGGGCCGGGGCGATCAAGAACTTCACCGGCATCGATTCGCCCTATGAGACGCCCGAGCGCGCTGAAATCACGATCCGCACGGTCGAGGCGCCGCCCGAGGTCCACGCCCAGGCCATTGTCGATCACCTGCGGGCCAACGGCTACATCTGACAGGCCGCCTTCAGACCCCGTAATGGTCCTTGTACCAGTCGACGAATTTGGGGATGCCGACACTGATCGGGGTGGTGGGCTCGAAGCCCAGGTCGCGGCGGGTTGCTTCGATGTCGGCTGAGGTCATCGGCACGTCGCCGGGCTGGATCGGTTCCATCTGCATGATCGCCTTGCGCTGCAGCGCCTGCTCTATGGCGGCTATGTAGTCGGTCAGCTTCTCGACCCGGTTGTTGCCCAGATTGTAGAGCTTGCAGGGCGGCGTGCCCGTTGCCGGCCGGTCCAGTGCCCGCACCACGCCATTCACGATATCGTCGATATAGGTGAAGTCGCGCCACATCTGGCCATGGTTGAAGACCTTGATCGGCTCGCCGGCGATGATGGCGCGGGTGAACAGGAACGCCGCCATGTCGGGCCGGCCCCAGGGGCCATAGACGGTAAAGAAGCGCAAACCCGTCATCGGAATGCCGAACAGGTGCGCATAGGTGTGGCCGAACAGTTCATCGGTGCGCTTGGTGGCGGCATAAAGCGAGATCGGCTTTTCGACGGGATCATCGACCGAGAAGGGGGTCTTGGTATTGCCGCCATAGACGGAAGATGAACTGGCATAGACGAAATGTCTCAGCGCCTTCAGCCTGCGCGCCAATTCCAGCATCACAACCTGGCCCATCACATTGGATGTGACATAGGCATAAGGGTCGATCAGCGAATGGCGCACCCCCGCCTGGGCCGCCAGGTGCACGATACCGTCAACCGCGGGAAAATCGTCCGCCAGCTTCAGCATGCGGTCGCGGTCGGACACGTCCAGCCGGCGGAACGTGAAGGCGTCCTGCGATGTCAGCCGGGCCAGCCGCGCCTCTTTCAGGGATACATCGTAATAGTCATTGAGATTGTCGATGCCGATCACGGCATCACCCCGCGCCAGCAGGGCATGGGCCACGCCCGACCCTATAAACCCGGCCGCGCCGGTCACAAGAATGCTCGCCATGGATCGCTTTTAGAGGCTCCAGTAGCGAACATTGCCGGGCAGGGCGGCCGGGTCAATCACCGATTTGATGTCGGCCAGGATGCCGCCGTCAGCCAGCATGGCGGCAATGCGGTCCGGCTTGTCCAGATAATCGCGATGCGGCACCGCCAGGATCAGCGCGTCCAGATCCCTGAACTGCGCCAGCTTGTTGATGGACAGCCCGTATTCATGCGCGATCTCCTCTGCATCGGCCCGGGGATCGTGCGCCAGCGGCTTGATGCCGAAGGTTTTCAGCTCGGCCAGAATGTCGGGAACGCGGCTGTTGCGGATGTCGGGCACATTTTCCTTGAAGGTCAGCCCCAGGATGCCGACACGGGCCTGGTGCACCGGCCGCGCGCCCTGGGCGAGGAAACGCACCACCCGGCGGGCGATGATGTTGCCCATGGAATCGTTGATGCGCCGGCCGGCCAGGATCACCTGTGGATTGTAGCCCAGCTCCTGCGCCTTCGAGGTGAGGTAATACGGGTCGACGCCGATGCAGTGGCCGCCCACCAGCCCGGGCGCGAAGGGCAGGAAATTCCACTTGGTGGCGGCCGCGTCCAGCACGTCCCGGGTGCGGATCTTCATCGCGTCGCAGATGATGGCCATCTCGTTCATCAGCGCGATGTTGAGGTCGCGCTGGGTGTTCTCCAATGCTTTGGCGGCCTCGGCCACCTTGATCGAACGGGCGCGGAAAATGCCTGCCTTGACCACGCTGTCATAAAGCGCGGCCACGCGATCGGCGGTGGCCTCGTCCTCGCCGGCGGTAACCTTCAGGATGGTCTCGAAGGTGTGTTCCCTGTCGCCGGGATTGATGCGCTCCGGCGAATAGCCCAGCTTGAAATCGCGACCCTGCTTCAGGCCCGAGACCTTCGCCAGGATGGCGCCGCAATAATCTTCCGTGACACCGGGATAGACGGTGGATTCATAGATCACCAGCGCGCCCTTTTTCATGACCTGGCCGACACTTTCCGACGCGGCGCGCAACGGATCCAGGTTGGGGCGGCGGTCGCGGTGGATGGGCGTGGGGACACAGACGATGAAAATGTCGCAGCCCTTCAGCTTGCCCAGTTCGCTGGTCACGGTAAGGCCGCTGGCCTTCAGCCTTGGCCCGCCCACCTCGCCGGTCCAGTCCTCGCCCCCGGCAAGCGCGGCCACGCGGCGCGTGTCGATGTCGAAGCCGATCGTCCCCGCATATTTTTCCGCGAACGCCACGGCGACGGGCAAGCCGACATAGCCCAGCCCGACGACCGCAATCCTGACCTGCATTTTTCCCGGCCGCACCAAAAGACGGCGCAGACTAAGCCGGCCGCGATTACCAAAGCCCCAAGAAGTCTGGTTAACCGCGGTCCCGGCCCCAGGGCCTCAGACGCGCCGCTGCGCCAGATCCACCACGGTGCCGGGGGCGGTATCGGCGCGGCCCACGCTGACATAGCGGAAGCCTTCCGCCGCCATCTGGGAGGGGCGATAGATATTGCGCAGGTCCACCATCAACGGGGTCTTCAGCGCCGCCTTGATGCGGGCGAAATCCAGGGCGCGGAACTCGTTCCATTCGGTCAGGATCACGACGCCGTCGGCACCTTCCAGCGCCTCATATGCGTCCCCGCAGAAGGTCAGGTTCAGCAGCTTGGCGGCCTCCTTCGTGCCCTCCGGGTCATAGGCGCGGATCGTCGCACCCGCGCTCTGCAGCGCCGGCAGGATGGTCAGGCTGGGCGAATCGCGCATGTCGTCGGTATTGGGCTTGAAGGTCAGGCCCAGCACGGCGATGGTCTTGCCGGCGACGCCGCCGAAGGCCGCCTTGATCTTCTCGGCCATGG
>DASTRG010000023.1:0-17345 GCA_035761325.1 Rhizomicrobium sp.
TCCAGCGCGCGGGTGTCACGCAGGTACATGTTCAGGAAATAGGAAGTCTCGCGGTCGGTGTTGCCGATCTGGGCATAGTTCAGCGGCGCGGTCGCCTCATCGGGCGCCATGTCGTGGGAATCCACGTCGAAGGCCAGCCAGCCTTCCTTTGCGCGGTCGGTGACCAGGCTTTTCTGCAGCGCATAAACGCCCGCATATTGGTAAAAAACCAGGGCGGGGTGCCTGCCGCCGCCCTTCGGGACGGCCAGATAGCCGTGGACGCGGCTGTTGAGGCTGTCGAGCGTGACGGTATAGAGCTCCACGCCCGGCTCGTCGGTCGGCGTGGGAACGAGCCTGGCGTTGATGGGCACCTGTTTCAGCAGCGCCAGCTTGTTCGCCCAGAAAGAATCGAAATCGGCGGGCTTGGGGACAGGGCTGCGTATCTGGTCGGGCGCCACGGCGGCGCCGACGATCATCTTGTCCAGCTCCTGGCGTGTGGGCGGCGTGGCAGGAGCAGGCGCGCCGATATAGCTCAGCTCCAGATAGAGCATGCCGGGGTGATCCAGCACCGTTTCGACCGTGCCGGTGCCGGAGGCGAGATCCAGCGTGCCCGACTTGAGAACGGTGAAGTTGTTCTCGCGCAGCTCGTAGTGATAGCGGGTGTAGCCCGCCCCCAGCAGGGCGTGGATGGTCCAGCCGGCCCGTTCGCCAATTCGGTATATGCCGTTCTTGTGGAAGGGCGTGAAAACCAGATTGACGTTGGGCAGCAACTGCGCGGCCGCGGGCCCTGCGGCCAACACCGGCGCCAATACCAGCCACAGGAAGGCGATAGCGATTTTTCTCATGGCATGTCCCCCCGCCCAGCCCGCTCGGGCGGCCTGTCTTGACGGTATCGCTACCACGCGGCTGTGGTAAAGTCCGCAAATCAGAACATGCCCGAGGGGAGGGGCCCATGACGGATACCCGGATGCCGCACGGTGGGCCTGCTCCGGCGCGTGGACGCAATTTCATCGTCGCGCTGCTGGCGCTGTTCACCGCGGGGGCCGCGGTATCGATGCGCGCCGTCACCGCCGTCCACATGCAGCATGACTTCCTGGATCCCATCGACCCGGTGCACGCCGGAGAGATGCTGGGCACAGTGCTGGGCGCGGCCTTCGCCAGCTTCGCGCTGACGCTGTTCCTGGTCAGTCCGGTCCTGGCGGCGATCGGCTTTCGCCGCGCCTTCATTGCCGCGGCAGGCTTCCTGGTCGCGGGATTTGCGATGGTGGCGGGCGCCGGCAGCTTCGGGCAGGTCTATCCGGTGCTGCTGGCGGGCATGGTGATACAGGGCATCGGCTGGGGACTGGTGGAGACGACCATCAATCCCCTGGCCAGCGCGCTTTACCCGCAAGAGCGGGTGGCCCATCTATCCACGCTGCATGCCTGGTACCCGGCCGGATTGGTGGTGGGATCGCTGGTGGGACTGGGGGTGGATGGGGCCGGCCTGGACTGGCGCTGGACCATCGTGCCGGTCGGCCTGTTCGCGCTGGCTTTCGCGGCGCTGGCAGGGCGCGACCGGTTTCCGCCGGTCAGCGCCTCGACCGACGCGCCGGTATCGCCGCGCGAGATGATTTCCGCGACGGCACAGAACCCGACCATCTTCTTCTGGGTGGTGCTGATGATGTTCACGGCGGCGACCGAGTTCGCGCCCGGCCAGTGGCTGGACGTGGCGCTGCGTCAGGTCGAGGGCATGCGCGGCATCGTGCTGCTGGCCTATGTCAACGGGCTGATGTTTGTGCTGCGCCACTTCGCCGGGCCGTTCGTGCGGCGGCTGGGCAATATCGGGCTTCTGATCTTTGGCGCCACCTTTGCCACCATCGGGCTGTTCGCGCTGGGCTCGGCCGACAGCGCGGTCACCGCGCTGCTGGCCTCGACCGCCTGGGGGCTGGGCGTGGCCTATTTCTGGCCCACCATGCTGGCCACGGTGGCCGAACGCTATCCGCGCAGCGGCACGGTGGTGTTCGGGCTGATGGGGTCGGCGGGCGCAGCATCGACCTATGTCGTGCTGCCCTGGCTGGGTGCCATCTATGATCAGGCACGGCCGCAGGGGCCGGTGGCCGCCGCCGCGGCGTCCTTCCACGCGGTGGCGCTGATCCCGCTGGTGCTGATTTTCGTCTTTGTGGGCGTCGCCATCGCCGACCGCCTGAGGCGGCGCAATGGCCAATCAAGAGGTGCTGCATGAAATCGTGTCTTCTGCTGACGGCGGCGTTCACCGTCCTGGGACTTGTGGCCGCCAGCGCCCAAACCGGAGAGGCGCAAATGCATCGCCGCGCCGCCAAGACGGCCGCGGGCACACTGTTTCCCGGAATTCTGGCCGTGACCTGCGTGTCGCCCGATCCGGCAACGGTGGTGGGCGACGGCAGCCACAAGCGGCCGGACCCCGACCGGTCGACCTGGTATGCCCCGCCCGCGCGAATGTTCGACAATCTCTATTGGATCGGCACACGCATCCATTCCGCCTGGGCACTGAAGACCAGCGGCGGCATCATCATCATCGACACACTCTATAACTATGCGGTCGAGCCGGAGATGGTGGAAGGCCTCAAGGCGCTGGGCCTCAATCCCGCGGACGTGAAATACGTCATCGTCAGCCATGCCCATGGCGACCATGACGAGGGCGCGCACCTGTTCCAGCAGCGCTATGGCGCCCATGTGGTGATGGGCGCGCCGGACTGGGATTCCATTGAAAAGCAGACCGCGATGCCGGGCGGCCCACCCAAGCGCGACATTTCCGTCACCGCCGACCGCGACATTACACTGGGCGATACGACGGTGCATATCCTGACCTCGCCGGGCCATACGCCCGGCACGCTGTCCTACATATTTCCCGTGAAGGATCGCGGCCGCACATTGACGGCGGTCTATTCCGGCGGCACCGGGTTCAACTTCCCGCACGACGCGGCACACTACAACATTTATATCGCCTCCCAGCGCAAGATGGCCGCGGCGGCGGCGAAGGCCGGTGCGACCGTGCTGTTCTCCAATCATTCGGTTTTTGACGACGCGTTCGACCGCTCGCGGCTGGTCAAGGTGCGGGCTTCCGGCGAGCCGCATCCCTACGAGATCGGGACGGCGGCGGTAGGCCGCTATTTCAAGGTGGGCGAGGAATGCGCGCTGGCGGCACGGGCGGACCTGGCGCACTGAGGCGCCAGCCGCCGGGGACTAAGGCACCCCCACGGGCGCGACCCTTCACACGTGTTGGGCCGGGGGCGAAGCGCCGAGCGTCATGGCTCGTCCTCGATGTCGGCGGTCAGGATGTCGATGATCAGGGCCACTTTTCCTTCGCACGCCCGCGTGAACTCCACTGAACCGTGCACACGCAGGGCGGCCTCCTCGACTTCCGCAAGGCTCGGACCAAGGTCCATGATTTCGGTGAGCCTGGCGTCGTCGATATCGCCCACAACCCGGCGAAGTTCGGACAGTGTGACTGCATCCCGCATGCTCGTCTCCCGGTAACCGCGACTGTCAGCGCTGATAGGTGCCCGTCAACTGCGCGGTCGCGATGACGTGCTGCCTGGCTGCCTGGGCGATCTGCGCGCAGGATACGGTGCCGGCGACCGGCAACCGCGGCACTGCCAGGGCCAGCAGCCGGAAATGATAGTGATGAGGCTTGTCGCCCGGCGGCGGGCAGGGCCCGTCATAGCCCGGCTGGTGAAAATCATTCAGGCCCTGGCGCACGCCGGCGCCATGGCGCGGATGGTGTTCCGCCAGCGACCGCTGCCCCGCGGGGATGTCATACACCGCCCAGTGGTGCCAGGTCCCGCCGGCGGCGTCGGGATCATCGCACAGAAGAACGAAGCTCTGGGTTTGCTGCGGCGGGGCCGTCCAGTTGAGGGGCGGTGAGTGGTTCTGTCCGTCGCAGGCATAGCGCCGTGGAATGGCCGCGCCGTCCTGGAATTGCGATGCCAACTGCATGCCTGAACGCTAGCGCCCAGGCGGCGGCGGGAAATTGCGCCGCATCAAGGAGACTTTGAATTCGAGGGCCCCATCGCCGGATAAGTCGTTGAAAGGCCCGGAACCCGGCGGCGCGATTTTACAGTCAGATCGAAACAGAATGGCGGGCAGGGCCGCGCGCGAGATACTGGTCGAAGGCGGCACATACCAGGCGCGTCGCGGACCGCCAGGCCGGAGCGATGACCAGCTTGCCCTGATCGAAGCTGACGACGCCGTCCTGTGCCATGGGGGCAAGCCGTTCCAGCGCGCCGCTGAAATCGGCATCGGATGCGTCGAATTCCGCGGCGGTGCGGCGAAGGTCAACCTCGAGCCGGCACATCAGCCGCTCGATGATCGCGCGGCGGAGTCGATCGTCCTTGCTGAGCGCGATGCCGCGCGCGACTGGCAGTTCGCCCCTTGCCAGGGCGCTTCGATAGGACGGTACGGTCACCAGATTCTGGACATAACCGTCCGGCAGCGAGCCAATGGCGGAAGCGCCCAGACCGACAAGGGCGGAGGCCCGATCGGTAGTGTAGCCCTGGAAATTGCGCGTCATGTTGCCCGCCGCCGCCGCCCGGGCCAGGGAGTCGTGCGGCCAGGCGAAATGGTCCAGGCCCACCGCGGCATAGCCGTGGGCGCACAGGACGCGCCGCGCCAGTTCCGCGAGCGCGAAGCGAAGTTCGATATCCGGCAATGCCGACCGCGGGATGAGGGCCTGATGCTTCTTGAATTGCGGCACATGGGCATAGCCAAAAACCGCAAGCCGATCCGGATTCAGCCGCAAGGCAAAATCAAGCGTCGTTTTCCAGCTCTGCAGGGATTGATGGGGCAGCCCATATACCAGATCGATGTTGAGGTTGGTGATCCCACAATCGCGCAATAGAAATACCGCGTCCGCTGTTTCCGCGTTGCTCTGTATCCGGTTGATGGCGCGCTGAACCTTCGGGTCGCAATCCTGAAGGCCGATGCTGGCCCGCGTCACCCCAGCCGTTTTGAGCGCCCGGACAGTGTTCGGTTCCAGGCCCCGGGGATCGATCTCTATGCCGAATTCGGCGTCCGGCAAAATGTCGAAGTGTGCGCGTATCGCATCATTGATTCGCAGGATTTCAGGAACCTGGAGCATCGTCGGTGAGCCGCCGCCCCAGTGGACATGGCTCACCGCGCGCCTGGTTTGAAGAGCCCGCGAGACCAGCGCCATCTCCTGAAGGAGCAAATCGCAATAGTCGGTGACGGGCTTGTAGGTCGTGACCGCCGTGGTGTGACAGCCGCAGAACCAGCACAGGGTATCGCAAAAGGGGATATGGACATAGAGAGACAGCGGTTCGGCCCGCGATACCGAGCCCAGCCATTCTTCATAGGTGCCGGCATCGACGCCGGCATGGAAATGCGGGGCGGTGGGGTAGCTGGTATAGCGCGGCACCTTGGCGGAAAACATTTCGGCGATCGAGAGCATGCGCGAGGCCCGGAAAGTCTCCCGGCTATTTCAGGCGGAGCCCGATACGGCGAATTGACCTGGCGCAATTGCGCGCAATTGCCGCGATATCATCCGGCGGCGATGTGGGCCGTCACCGCGAACCCGGCCGCGGGCCGGGCATCTGTGAGGCGTCTGCCGACCTGTGCGGCGCTTGTGGTGGTCTTTGCGGGCCAAGGTCGATAACGGAGCGTCGCAGGACCCGGCCGGATGCATCAATGCTTATTTGAGCCTGGCGGCTGCCGTGGAAGAAGCTCAGCCGGAAACATCCCTGGTCGGCGCCGGCGCCCTGCTCGCAAATGCCGGTGATGGCGCGCGCGCGCATCAGCGCCGGGATATCGGCCGGCGCGATGCGCAGGAGTTCGCCAACCACGGCGGCATCGATCACGAAATCGCCGTCGGCGATCCTGACCGGCGCGGCGGGACCGACGGCGGTCATGCCGGGCCCCGCCCGGTCCATGACGGCGGGTCCGGGGCCAGCTTGCTGAGGCGATGCAGCAGCGCATTGAACTTTCGCCAGCCGCCCGTGCCGTCCTTGCCCAGAATGGCGCAAGCGCGCCCGGCGAGGCGGCATGCCTTATCGGCTTGGCCCGCCGCCGCGAGCGCTTCGAGGCTCAACAGCAAAAGATCGGCCAGTCCGCCGGATAATTCTGCCGGACCGGCGGATGCATCGGCTTGGGTCACCATTCCTGTTCATTCGCGATCCCCAGATGCTGCCTGGCTTGTGCGCTCATCATCCGCGGGGTCCAGGGCGGGTCGTAGGTGAGCGTGACCTCGACAAGTTCAATGGGCGGGACTGCCGCGGCCGCATCGCGCGCGCCCTCCGCCAGATAGCTTGTCGCGGGACAGCCCCGCGTCGTGGTCGTCATGGTGATGCGGGCGACGCCCCCATCGAGCGCGACGTCATAAACCAACCCAAGATCGACGATGTTATAGCCCAGTTCCGGATCGATCACGAGGCGCAGCGCATTCTTGACCTGTTCGGCAAGATCCGTGGTGCCTTCGGTGGTCATGTCGCGGCTTCCCTGGCGCTGCCGATCCGGATCAGCACGCGGTAGGTTTTTCCGTCCGCCTCGAAGTTGCCGCGCCAAGCGTGGCCGCGCTTGGCCAGTTCCGGAAACAGAAAGATCGGTTCGCGGCACAGCAAGGCCGAGAGAACCTCGCCCGGCGCCATCTCTTCGGTCGCGGCCAGGATCCTGACCATCGGCTCCGGGGGGTCCAGGTCGCGGTTGTCCATATGCTGCGCCGGATCGGGCCATGCCGGCGGGATGGCCGCATCGGCCGCAGGCTGGGCGGCGTCGGTCGCAGGTTCTCCCGAGGGCGAAAACAGGACTTGCCAGTCGCCGCCGGCGATCTCGGTCGCCTGATAGGTGAAGCCTTTCGATCCCAGGACGTGCAGCAGGGGAGTGGGCTTGAACGTCGCAAACAGCCGTAAGCCCTGGCCGGGCTTCAGGCCGTTCACCGCTTTCATGATCTGTTCGAAGGGCTCGCCTCCGGCGCGCAGAATTGGTCGGACATCCACGTCCACAAATGTTGCCGTCATGTCGGTCTCCTTTCGGCGGTTAGATCCGGGCGTGCAGCAGCCGGGGAGGGCGTACGCCCGCGGGCCAACGCAGGCGGGCTTGCACGTCGGTAAGGGTTCGGATTCGAACCAACTGCACAATGATGCCGCCGGTCGCGATCAACATGATGACGGAGGCGGCGCGAAACGCCTGCGGCCAGCCGAGCAGAAGGACGGCGGTGGCACCCCAGACGGCCGCGAAGTAGAGCACGAACCACTTCATGGCGCGGTGCTCGACGACAAGGTCCTGCACCCGCGGCGTCGTGGTTTTACCGAGAACCGGTCCATAGCATTCGAGCCACGTCAGAAAGGCGATGATCTTGTAGAGCTTGGCAAGTCCAAGCCCGGATAGCCATCCGAAGGTAAGAAGGAAGACCGGGGCGGCGATATCGCGCTCGAAGGTGCGCGAGGCGAGAAGGACGGCCGCCAGCAGAACGGTTGCCGCCAGATTGGCCAGCGCAACGGCGGCGATACGACTGTTAAGCTCGATCGTGCGGCGCTTTCGCGCGCGATAGAGATACAGCATGTCCCGCCCGTAGAGCGCCAGCGCAGCCAGGCTCAGAAGGCTGCCGACAGTGACGATCGTCATCAGGTTGCCGCCGAAACAGATTGCGGCGGCGCCGCCGATGATGACCAGTGCCAGAGCGAGGGATCCGACATAGAAGACGCCGCGTGTGGCGGTCCTGTCGAGCTCGGGCGCCAGCATGAACATCGCCAGCAGGCGGTAGCTCACACCCATGGCGGTGAAAGTCAGCCAACCGCCGAGCCCGGCAATTACATGGATCGGCAGGCCAATGGCCGTCACCTCGATAAAATGCGGATAGACAGTCACGCCGCCGAGCACCAGCGCGAACACGACACCGAAAGTGACGGTGGCGCCGATGCTGAAAAGCCCGGCCGCGACAAATCGGGCCGGCAGGGGCAGGGGGCGCGCCGACCAAAGCGTTCGGCCGAGGTTCCACAATGCCAGGCCGAACCCGGTTCCCAGAAGGCCGGCGGCAACCGGAAAGAACGGGGCATCCGGCGCGGCCTTTCCGGCCAGCTGAAGAAAGCCGAGCAACAGCGCGGTCAACCCTGTCACGAGGCACGCCAGGGTGGGAAGAGGCAGCAGATTGCTGTGGAGCGGCCGGGCGATGAGAACGGGCACGAATTGAAAGAGCGCCCCGCACATCAGAAGGCTCAACCAGCCGATCATGACGACGTGAACAAGGATCAGCGTTTCGGGCGCCGCCAGAGCGGCGGCGGGGTACCCGTAGCCCGCCGCCATCAGAATCTCGGCCAGGACCAGCGCGGCAAGCGCCGCGGCAAAATAGGACATGGTCCAGCGAGACAGGGTGACACCGCCCATGGGGAGCTGTCCCTTTCAAGAAGGGGCACCGGCTATCCGCGCCGACGCCCCCAATTCCATTTCACGCCGCTTTCGACGGCTTGCCGATCGCAACGCGCCAGACCGCTGGACCCCTTTCCAGGTAATCCCACGAGAATTCCTTCGGATGCTCGGCTTCGAGCTGATAGTAAAGCGGTTTGGGATCGTGATCGTTGACAAGAACGAACGACCTGCCGGGCGTCAACGCCTCCACCAACTGAAAGATCGTCGCGTGCCGTTGGGCGGGCGCCAGTTTGCGGACATCGATCTCGGTCGGGGCTGGTGTTTCGGCTGTTTCCGTCATTGCTGCATCTCCAGCCGCGAATGACGATCGGCGGGCGAAATTGCGGCCGAATTCCGCCCCCTGTGGCGGCCAGGCGCGTGCCGAAGCCGCAAACACAGCTTTGCCGTTAAAACATATATTGTCAATATATCTTTAGAGGCAGATCGTCGCTGCATGCCGGGGCGGCAGCGCGGCTTGCGTAAGATACCTGCTTGGCTCATCTTTTCCGCGTCCGGCGTGCGTTGCGCCCGAGCCGGAAGCAACCAGGAGGCCGGCGATGCGGCTGACGAATTTTTCGGATTATGCGCTGCGCGTCCTGATGTATGCAGCAAGCCAGGGTGATCGCCTGATCACTATCGAAGAGACAGCGGATATCTATGGCATTTCGCGCGCGCATCTGATGAAGGTCGTAAATCAACTGACCCGCGCCGGCTATTTGAAGGCCGTGCGCGGCCGGTCTGGCGGGCTGACGCTCGCCAAGGGCGCGAACAGGATCAAGGTGGGCGAAGTCCTGCGTGCGACGGAGCCGGATTTTGCGCTGGTCGAATGCTTCACACCGGATAATCGGTGCGTGATAACTTCGCGGTGCCGGTTGCGCGGAGCGTTAAAGGAAGCGCTGGACGCCTTCGCGGCCACGCTCGACCGCTATACCCTGGCTGATCTCCTCCTGACACCCATCAAGCCGCCGGCGCGACGGCCCCGCCGCCCAAGCCGGCGATGATGCGGCGGGGTCCGGCCGGCAGCGCGGGGATCCCTCCCGATCCAAAGCGTGGAGACCGGCACGCCGATTGTCGGAAATCCCGTTGCAAACACCGCCGTCTTCTATAAGATACATACGAAATACATCTTATAGGAGGTGCGGATGCTCCAGCCAGGCGATGGGGCGGTTGAATTGGCGTACCGCCCGTCGGGAAAAGAAGGAGCTGCCGCTCCGGCAAGCCGAAATGCCTCGCCGCGCTTCGACGGGAAAGCCCACGAGCGGCAAAAGCGCCCGACGATAGCGCTCAATGACCTGGTATCCTTCGTTGCCGCTTCATTTCGTGGTCATCCGCACATCAACAACGTGCTGACACATATTTCCGGCGCGGACAGGGGTGCCGTCGAGCGGGCCTTGCAAGCCATACTCGACCCCCGCGCCGGAAGAAGCGCCCTGTCGCCGCTGGCATGGAATCTCGTTGACCTGATGTGCGCCGATCGGGGCGTGACCGGACGAATCCTCAAGCCGTTTTATCGTGAGTTGCTCGTCACCCTGCTGGGAGATGCCTTGGCCTTGCACTTCATTGCACACATTACCAGTCTCTTCCTGGAAAGGGAGATGGCGATGCGATCGGCGCCAGCCTTCAATCCCGCCGGCGGATCCGGCTCCGCCGGCGGCGCGGGAGCGGGACAATGATAGCCTCTGCTCATGAACCGGAACCCGCGATCCATGGGATGAATTTTCAGCGGAGCTTTGAGCCTTTGCAGGGCGAAAATCCCGAAGCAATTCTCGCAACCGCCGGCCACGGCGTATTCACGGAGCTGGCATGGGCGTTGTTGGCCCTGGAGCAACCCGAAAGAAAGCGTCCAAGCCGTCACGAACATTGATCGGGATGTTCGATCGCGCGGATACGGGCGCCGGGTGCTTTTCGCGGCGGTCAATTTCCGGAAAAGTGCTGCAACAGATCGACGTTCAACAGGCGAACGGAGTGGGACAGCCCGACGGTGATGATCTTTTCGCGCGCCAGGCCCGCCAATACCCTGGAGACGGTCTCCGTCGTCAAGCCGAGAAAGTCGGCAATTTCCGCCCGGGTCATCGGCAAGTGCATGCAATGGTCGCCCGCTGACTCCTGGGTCAGTTTATCGTTGTAAGACAGCAGGAAACTCGCGACCTTTTCCCTTGCCGTCTTCCGGCCCAGGAGAAATATCTGGTCCTCCGATGCAGCGAGATAGTGATTGCTCATTTCCAGAAGCCTGGTCTGCATCTGGGGAAACGCTTGCACCAGGCGCTTCAGTAGCGCGTGGGAAAATTGGCATACCTCCACGAAGGTCAGTGCTTCAGCGGTCGTGGCGTAGGTATCGGCCGTGGAAACGGCAAAAAATTCGCCGGGGAATCGAAATCCGATAATCTGCGTGCGACCGTCCGACAAGGAGCGGCACAGCTTCACCACTCCCGAGACTATGCTGAAAAACGATGTTGCGGGTTCACCCGCGCGCACAATTGTCTGGCGGCGGTCAAAGCGTATCCGCCGCCGGCTGCGGGAGAGAATGTCGAGATCGCGTTGGGGAACCGCGCCACAGATGCTGTTCGCACGAATGGCGCATGCCGCACAGTCCGCGCCGGATTCATGCCGCATGCCGGGCCTTGCTTGTCGGCGGGCGGGCTTGGGACCGCCCGTGTTTCGCTCTCTTATATCATCCTGGCGAAGGCGTTCCGCGAAATGGTCCAGCGAAAAGATGTCGCGGGGCTGTTGAGGGCCCGGAACGGACAGGTGCGGCTTGCAGCCGGCGAAAATTGACCGGGCCCTCCGGGGCCGATCCGAACGTGCCCAAGGCGCCAAAATGGATTAGGACTCCAGCGCGTGGGCACAAGTGAGGGAAGCGTGCTGGAACCAATTCGCGAATACCGCAACGTCACCGCGGACCTGTTTCGCGGCGAGATACTGGCGCGCGGGCAGCCGGCGGTCATGCGGGGTCTGGTCAAGGACTGGCCTGCCGTGCGGGCGGGCGCCGGGCCGGTCCGGGGCTTCTGCGATTATGTGAAGCGATTCGACAGCGGCAAGCCGGTTGGCCTTCTGACGGCGACGGCGGACATTGGCGGGCGATTCTTTTACCGCCCCGACATGCGCGGCTTCAATTTCCAGCGGCGCAAGGAGAGCCTGGGCGCGGCCCTTGGCGAACTGATGGCGGGGCTGACCGCGCAGGACCCGCCGGCCACCTACATCGAATCCGCGCTTATCGCCGATTGCGTGCCGGGTTTTGCGGGTGAAAACGCGCTCGATATGATCGCGCCGTCGGCGGTTGCCCGCATCTGGATCGGAAACCGGCTGCGTACCCAGACCCACTATGATCTGTACGACAATGTCGCCTGCGTTCTGGCGGGACGGCGCCGCTTCACGGTTTTTCCGCCCGACCAGATCGAAAATCTCTATATGGGCCCCTTTGAATTCACGCTCTCCGGCACGCCGGTCAGCATGGTTTCGCTGGAAGAACCGGATTTCGACCGCTTTCCGCGCTTTGCCCGGGCGCTGGAAGCCGCCGGCGCGGCCGAGCTGGAGCCCGGCGATGCGATCTATGTCCCCTATTTCTGGTGGCACCATGTCCAGTCGCTGGACAGGTTCAATGCCCTGGTCAGCTATTGGTGGAATGACACGCCAAGCCAGATGGGTTCGCTTTACAATTGCCTTTTGCACAATGTGCTGGCGATCCGCGATCTGCCGGAAAACCAGCGCATGGCCTGGCGCGCGGTATTCGACTATTTTGTCTTCAAGACCGCCGGCGAACCGATGGCCCATTTGCCGGATCATGCGCGGGGCGCCTTGGGCCCGATGACGGAAGAGCAGCGGCGCACCATGAAGAAGGTCCTGCTGCACGGCCTGCAGCAGGTAGTGGGGCACTGAGGCCGCGGCGGCGGGAAAAGGCAGCAGAAAGCGCGTGTTGGAACCGGAAAATAATTTCGTAGGGGATTTCCGGCCCGGCGGCGTCCTACTACGGTTAGCCGGCATCGGCTAAAAAACAGGGGCCCGCCTGTGGGCATGGCCTGAACGGGGATGGGCGCGGGGACATGGGCGGGCACCACCAGGTCGACAGTTGGTTCATGCAGGAAGTCTTGCCCCTTGAAAGCGCGCTGACGCGTTTTCTTCACCGTCATTGGCGCCAGTCCGCCGATATTGCCGATCTGCGGCAGGAGACCTATGCCCGCGCCTATGAAGCGGCGCTGCGGGAGCGGCCGGAACGGATCAAGCCCTTCCTGTTCCAGATCGCGCGCAACCTGATGATCGATCGGGTGAGGCGCCAGAGCGTCGTGTCGCTGGAAACCATGGCGGATTTTGACTGGCTGAACGTCTGCGACGACGGACCCTCGCTGGAACGCAGTATCGCGGCGCGCCAGCAGCTCAGGCTGTTGCAGCAGGCGCTCGATGAACTGCCGCCAAGGTGCCGCCAGGTTGTGGTCATGCGCAAGATCGAAGGCCTGTCGCAGAAGGAAGTGGCCGCACGCATGGGCATCGCAGTGGAGACGGTGGAAAACCAGGTCGCCAAGGGCATGCGCCTGCTGGCGCAGGCCATGCACGGACGGCGCGCAATGGTGACCAGCCAGGCACGCCGCTTCAATATATTCAGGAAGCTGCGTGATGTCCGCTGACCATACCGAACAGAGTGCGGCCGACTGGCTGGCCCGCGAGGATCGTGGCCTGGCTCCCGACGAACAGGCGGCGATGCGGGCATGGCTCGCGGAATCGACCCTTAACAGGGTCGCCTATCTCAGGCTCAAGGACGCATGGGATCGCGCCGACCGGCTGGCGGCATTGAAGCCGGGCATGAAGCCCATGCCCGAGCCTGCCCCCCGCCATGCCTGGCGTCTGTTGGCGGCGGCGCTGGTGGTTATGGCGGCGGGTTCGGCCGCGGCCTATTACATGCTGGGCCGGCAATCGTCGGTGCAGACCTATGTGACCGAGCGCGGCGGGACGCGTCAGGTGCAACTGGCCGACGGTTCGCGCATGCAGCTCAATACCGACACCAGGCTGCGCGCCGAAGTCACCGGAACCTCCCGGACCGTGACCCTGGTTTCCGGCGAGGCCTATTTCGACGTGGTCCATGACGAAAGCCGCCCCTTCGTCGTCTATGCCGGGAACCGGCGGATCACCGATATCGGGACGCGCTTTTCGGTCTATCACAACGGCGATGACGTGCGCGTGACGGTGGAAGAGGGGCGCGTGCGCGTCGACGACCTGGATGCGCGCCAGCCCAGGCCTTCCGTCCTGGTGACCGGCGGCTACGCCATGATCGCGCACCGGACCGAAGTGCTGGTTGCGGCCCGGTCCCCGCAGGGCATTTCCAGCGATCTCAGCTGGCGCAACGGCCTTCTGGTATTCAACCAGCAATCGCTGGCCGAAGTGGCCGAAGAGTTCAACCGCTACAATCGCCGGCGCCTCGTGGTTGAGGGCAAGGCCCGCAAGATTCGCATAGGCGGAAGCTTCAAGGCCGACAATATCGACGGGTTCACCGCGCTGCTGCACCAGGGCTTCGGCTTGACGGTCAGCAAGCGCGGCGATGATATCGTCGTGTCCCGGTAAGGAGTCGGGGCCAAGCCCATAACAAGAACAGAAGCAGGGGGCACATGGAGCGCGGGGGAGCCCGTAGGATTCTGCTTTCCGGCGCGGCGGCCGCATGCCTCATGGCCGGTCATGCCGCCGCCGGCGACGGCCTGGTCCATATTCCCGCCGGCAGCCTGAAGGCCGCGCTGGATGCCTATATCCGCCAGACCGGCGCCCAGCTGATCTATAATGTGGATGACGTGGCCGGCCTGGCCACGCCGGGGCTCGCCGCCGTGCCGCCCGCCAAGGCGCTGGGCCTGCTGCTCGCCGGCACGGGCATGAGTGCCAACCGTGATCGCAGCGGCGCGGTCGTCATTTCGCGCTCGAATGCCGGCATGGAAAGAAACGAGCTTCTGCCGCCGGAGACGGTGGTCGTGACGGGCTCGCGAATCCTGGGCGGCCAGGAACGGTCCACACCCGTTACCAGCCTGCCGGCGGCGCAGCTTCTGGCCACGACCTCTGGCGGTGTTGCCGAAGCGCTGGACAAGCTGCCGATCTTCATGAATGCGTCCACGCCCAACAACGCCACGACCGGGGCCAACGGGCGGGGCAACAACGCACCGGGCTATTTTCTCAATCTGCGGGATCTGGGCGCGATCCGGACGCTGATCCTGGAAGATGGCCATCGCGTGCCCGGCACATTCTACGACACCACCGTGGACATCGACATGCTGCCGCAGATGCTGGTCAGCCGCGTCGAAGTGGTCACCGGCGGCGCATCGGCGGTTTACGGCTCCGATGCGGTTGCCGGCGTCGTCAATTTCGTGCTCGATCGCGGCTTCGACGGATTGAAGACGCTCGCATCCGCCGGCATCTCTGAAGAAGGTGACGCGGGCGCGCTGCGGCTTGGCGTGGCGGGCGGCCACGATATCGCGCCGGGCGGCCATCTGATCTGGAGTGCCGAATATCACAATCGCGCCGGGCTGCCGGATGCGGCGGCGCGGCCGCTTGGCAATCTCGGCACCTCCATCGTCGGCTCCGGCACCCGGTACAGTCCGTACATGCTGGTGCGCAATATTCGCCAAAGCAACACCGCGCCCGGCGGTCTGATCGTGTCGGGGCCGGGAAAGGGTCTTCAGTTTCTCAGTGACGGCAGCCTGGCGCCTTTCGATCCGGGAACGCCAACATCCACCGTCAATTTCGCCGTCGGCGGTGACGGCGGCATCGAGCACAACGAATATCTGCTTCCCGCCTTCAGCACCGGACAGGTCTTTGCCCTTTACGACCAGGTGCTGGCGCCCTGGGTGAGAGCCTTTCTTCAGGCGCGCTACGGCCTGGCGCGCAGTTATGAAGCCGGCCAGATCTTCACCAACATCAATGGCTCGGGCATCAGCACCAACGGGGCGAGCGCGCAATATCCCATTACCATCCATAGCGGCAATCCATTCCTGACGCCCGCCGCCCAGGCGGTCCTGTTTCCCGCAGGCGGCCCGGCCAGTTTCCAGATGAACCGGATGGACAACGACCTTATGAGCCGCCTGGCGCTTGATCAGCATACAGGCGCACTGGCGGTCAGCGCCGGGTTCGAAGGACTGGGCCCTGCGGGCCTGAACTGGAACGTCAATTACACCCACGGGCAAACCCGGACCCAGCTGATCACGCGCAACAATGTGGACACGGCGCGGTTCTATGCGGCGCTGGACGCCGTGCGCGATCCGTCGACCGGCAGGATCGTCTGCAATACCGACCTGACCGAGCCGGGCGTTTTTCCCGGTTGCGTGCCGCTCAACCTGTTCGGGCAAAGCGCGACGGTGGTCAATGGCTCCAACGCATCGCAGGCGGCGCTGGATTATATCGGCGTTTCCACCTGGTGGACGGCGCACAACGCCATGGACGATGTCAGCGCCAATATGACCGGGGCGATCGCCAGCGTTCCGGCGGGGGACGTGAAGTTCGCGGCCGGCGGCGAATATCGTTTTGCGCGCCTTCAGGTCGATACCAGCACACCCGACAACAATTTCAAACCGCAATATCTGCGCCTGGCGCCGCCCGGTACATTCGCGCCGACCGCCGCGTCGCCCGATGGCACGTTTCCGCCGGCCGACCTGGCGCATTTCAAGGAGGTGCAGTCCGGCGCCGCGGGCTCGGAAACGATTGCCGAGGCCAATCTGGAACTGGAAGTGCCGGTCCTGAAGGATATGCCGTTTACGCGCATGCTCTCCGTCGATGGCGCCGCGCGCTATACCGAATATCATGTCGGCGGCATCGACCCGGCCGGCGGCGGTTTCGTGAAGACCGGATTTGCCGCCAGCACCTGGAAGCTGGGCCTGAACTGGCAGGTCACCGACGAACTGACGCTGCGGGGCACGCGCTCGCGCGACATCCGCGCGCCGACGCTGTGGGACCTGTTCCAGGGGCCGAACACCACGACCTCCGGCGTCAGCGACACGCTGACCGGCGTTTCGGGGTCTGCCAACACCCAGGCGATCGGCAATCCGAACCTGTCGCCCGAAATCGCGCACAATACGACCGCGGGCCTGAGCTACGAGCCGGACTGGCTGCCGGGTGTCCGCGCCAAGCTCGGCTATTTTCATATCGACATAGCAAGCGAGATTGCGGTGGTCACGGGCGCCAGCGCCGTCGTGCAATCGCTGTGCCTGGCATCGGTGGGTGGAAGTTCGCCCTATTGCGGCCTGATCCAGCGTCCCATTTCCTACAACGACAACTCGGCGCTCAATTTTCCCACGCTCTATTATTCGCAGCCCCAGAATTTCCAGCGCCAGTGGACCGAGGGCTATGACCTGGACATAGAATATCAAGGCGATATTTCCGGCTGGGCGGGAGAGAGTGCCGTGCTCGCGCTGCGCCTGTTGTGGACGCACACCTCCTTCCTGAAGACCCGGGGTTTGCCGGGATGGCTGGTTACCAACGTCGCCGGTTCCGCCAATGCGCCGGGCGATGCATTGCCGGCGGACAAGGGTTCGCTGATAGCGACCTTCGTCCAGGGTGCCGTCTCGATCGATGTGCTGGAGCGCTATTACGGTCCGCTGCATCCCAGCCCCAATCCCGGCCTGGTGTTCGACTCTTCGGTCGGAAATCTGCCGGAGTGGTTTCAGACCGATATCAATATCGCGGTCGCACTGGGCGGCGAGCAGGGCAGGTTCGGAACGCTTTTCCTGAACATCAGCAATCTTCTGGATGCGCAGCCGGCGATTTTCCAGGTGCCGTCCTATACCGGAAGCCCCGGCATGAACTATCCGGTCGTCCCTTACGAAGACATTATCGGCCGCGCGTTCACATTGGGATTTCGTTACCGGATGTGAGCGTCAGGCCCGGGCTTCCAGCAGTTCGGCAATGTCCATCGCCGGGTCGCGGGCCAGGAAGCGGGACCGGATTTGCCGGCAGCGTTCCTGGACACCTGGATCGTCCAGCAGTGCTTCCAGCGCCCGGCATGCCGTGCCGGCATCATAGGCCGAGGCGGG
>DASTRG010000024.1:0-18554 GCA_035761325.1 Rhizomicrobium sp.
TGGTCCTCCGCCAGCGCGGCCAGTTCCGCGCCGTGCCGGGCCAGCAGCGCCTTGTTGGCCGTCACTACATGCTTGCCGTTCTTCAGCGCCAGGCTCACCAGCGTGCGGGCGATACCTTCCTCGCCGCCGACCAGCTCCACCACCACATCGGCGTCCGAGCGCGCAAGCTCCAGCGGATCGGCGGTCCAGCCGGTGAGTTCGAAACCACGCGCCTTTTTGGGATCGCGAGCCGACATGCCTGTCAGCTTCAGCTCGCGGCCGGCGCGGCCGGACAGTTCCGTGGCGCGCGCCGTCAGCGCCTTGACGACACCGCCGCCCACCGTGCCCAACCCGGCAATGGCAATTCTGAAAGGAGGCTTTTTCATCCCGGCGCGCGTCACTTCACGTCGGCCAGTTTCGCGACGTCGGATGGCGCCATGTTGGTGCCCTGGGTAAGGAACTTCCTCACATTGCGCGCGGCCTGGCGGATGCGATGCTCGTTTTCCACCAGCGCCACCCGCACATAGCCCTCACCGTACTCGCCGAATCCGATGCCGGGCGAAACCGCGACCTTGGCATGCACGAGAAGGTCCTTGGCAAACTCCATCGAGCCCTTGTCGCGATAGCGCTCAGGTACCGGCGCCCAGGCGAACATCGAGGCATCGGGCGCGGGAATTTCCCAGCCCGCATGCGCCATGCTTTTTACCAGCACGTCGCGGCGCGACTTGTAGATGGCGCGAATTTCGTCGACCACCGATTGTGGTCCGCTCAGCGCCGCCGCGGCTGCCACCTGGATGGGAGTATAGGCGCCATAGTCCAGATATGACTTGATGCGGGACAGCGCGCCAATCAGCTTTTCGTTGCCCGCGGCGAAGCCCATGCGCCAGCCCGGCATGGCATAGGTCTTGGAAAGAGACTGGAATTCGATGGCGATGTCCTTGGCGCCGTCAACCTCGAGGATGGAGGGCGGTGGATTGTCGCCGAAATAGATGTCGGCATAGGCCAGGTCCGACAGCACCCAGATCTCGTGCTTTTTCGCGAATCGCACGATCTCCTTGTAGAAATCCAGATCTACCACCTGTGCCGTTGGATTGGATGGATAGTTCACCACTATCGCCAGCGGCGAAGGCACCGAATGACGCGTCGCCGTTCCGATGCGTGAGAGGTACTCCTCCGGCGTGGTGGCTGGCACATGCCGGATGGCGGCGCCTGCCAGGATGAAGCCGAAGGCGTGGATGGGATAGGCCGGATTGGGCACCAGGACCACATCGCCGGGCGCGGTGATGGCCATGGCAAGGTTGGCAAAGCCTTCCTTGGAACCGAGCGCGGCGATCACTTCGCGATCGGGATCCAGCGTCACGCCAAAGCGGCGCTGGTAATAGGCGACATGGGCCTTACGCAGGCCCTTTATGCCCCGGCTGGCGCTGTAGCGGCTGGAGCGCGGGTCGCGCGCGGTCTCACACAGCTTGTCGACGATGTGCCTGGGCGTTGGCATGTCGGGATTACCCATCCCGAAGTCGATGATGTCCTCGCCCCGGGCCCGCGCGGCCGCCTTGAGGCGGTTCACTTCCTCGAAGATATAAGGCGGCAGCCGCTTGATGCGGTGAAAGTCGGTATTCATGGTCGAAAAGCCTTCGAGACCAGTCTTTTGATTACTACGGCGCGGGCAGAATCGGTTTTTTCGCCCCCGCGCGTCAATATCGGGACGGGCATAGGAGCCGCGCGCGGCAAAAAAGCTTCCGATCAGCTTTGCAGGAAGATCTCCGCCCGGCGATTGCCTTCCTCGCCTCGCGGCATGGATTCGTAATAGATAGGCTGGCCGTCGCCAACCGCCTCGACAATCACCTTGTTGGCGGGAATGCCTGCCTTGATCAGAGCCTGGGCAACAGCATTGGCCCGCTGCTGGGATTTCTGGAAGATCACTTCGAGGTGTCGTTCCACCGACATGTTGCCGGTTCGGCTCGAGGAATGGCCCACCACCTTGACAGTGCCCGTGCCCCCATTGGCCTTGAAGGCGGCCACGGCCTGGCTGACCTTCTTGCGGGCGGCGGCCGTCAGGTTCACCCCGTCACCCGGGAAATAGATGATTTCCGTAGGAGGAACCCCGCCATTGAAGGCAGCGGCCATGCTCTCCGGCGTTCCCGCCCCACTTGGCCCTGCGACCGCGTTTCCTGGCACGGCGGCGGCCGAACCGGCCAGAGCCGCCGTCTGGCGATAATGGGCAAGGATAGGCGCGGATACCCAGTTGGAGATGTCGGGATTGAGCGGCGGCGCCGATGAAGGCTTGAAACCAAGCGCGGTGTCGGACGGCGTGGCGGTAGCCAGCGCCATCCCACGGGGACCGCCCGGAGGCACGGCGGGTACTGCGGGCTCGGCTCCAGGCGGGGGCGCAATACTGGCGGTTGTGACGGGAGCTGTCGTCTGCTGTGGTGTGGCCGCCGGCGGGGGGCTGGCGCTTGCCACCTGAGTGGCCGGGACGCTGGGAGGCTGGGCACTGGGAGGCTGAGCGCTGGGTACCTCAGCACTCGGCGGTTCAGCACTCGCAGGCTCAGCGCTGGGTGGCGCCGCACTCGGGGGTTCTGCGGTAGGCGGCGCGGCGCCCGGCGACACAGCGCTGGCGACCGCGACTGGCGGCTCGGCGGTGGGCGGAGCATCCATGGCCGACTGCGCCGTGGGCGCGGCAGCCGCGCCGGAGGCGGGCACCGGAGGCGGGGCGGTGGGCTCGGTGCCGGCGCGCAACGCGTCCGCACTATATTGGGCCTGGGCACCGGCGGCGGCGACCTGCTGCGCGGCCTGTCCCTGCTGGGCCGCATCGGGCAGGGCCGGTCGCGGAGGCAGGGCCGCCAGGTCCGGCGTGGTCACCTCGGCATCCGAATTGGCGGTGGGCGCGGCATCATCCGCCGGTAGGGGCGCTGCGTCGTCGCCCAGCAGGCCGGTGGGGTCGAGATCGGACAGGGTCTCGCAGGCGCTGGCGGTCATTGTCAGCGCCACCACTACTGCGAGCCGCATCGCAGGACGGGCAAACTGCTTTGTCATTGTCCGTATATCCTGATGTTCAAATCCGGTGTCCGCAATTCCGACCGCCCATTGAAACGCCGACGCGCAGCACGCATCCACCCAGCCGTTCTGCGATATACCCCGGCTTCAGGCCTCGCGCCAGCGCGGCGATAATCAAATCACATGAACAGTTTGCGGTATTTTTGGGCGCGCCGGTCCGGACCCGCCGGTCAATCCCCACCTTGCCCGCTCCTCGACCTGCGCGGTATCACGGCCTCCAGGAGGCCCCTCACCGCACATGTCCCCGAAATCCCCGCGAAATGCCTCCGTCAACCCGGCCAGCGCCCCCGCAGATTCGCCCTCAGAAACCCGTGCAAAAAGCGAAGGGAACCCGGACCAACCGCACGCCCAGGACCCTCCGTTCGATGCGGGCGAATTTGCCCACAACATGGTGGCGGTTGCCTTAAAGAGCCAAAAGCTGCTGATCGACTTCGCCACGCGCATGGCTGCCCGCGGCAGGCAGGGTCCTCTCGATCCCCTCAATATCTCGGGCGCCATGACGGCGCTGCTCGGGGCGGTGGGAGCGAACCAGGATCTTGTCGCCGAACGCCAGGCTCGCTGGTGGAACAGCCTCATGACCCTGTGGGAATCGACCACCCGCCGCCTGCTGGGGGGTGATGCTCCTACCGTGATCGAACCTTCGCCCGGCGACCGCCGTTTTCGCGCCGAGGAATGGCGCCGGAACGAGATATTCAACTTCATCAAGCAAAGCTACCTGCTGACCGCCAACGCGATGCAGGAGGTGGTGGCCCAACTGAACGGGATCAATGAGAAGGATCGCGCCCGCATCGCGTTCTATACCCGCCAGTTCGCCGATGCGCTGGCGCCGACCAACTTTCCCCTCACCAATCCGGAAGTGCTGAAGGCCATCATGGCCAGCAACGGCGAGAATCTGGTAAAGGGCCTGGATAATCTGCTGGCCGACATCGAGCGCGGTCAGGGCGAACTCTCCATCCGCCAATCCGCCGATGGCTTCGAGATCGGCCGCGACATCGCCACCACGCCCGGCAAAGTGGTGTTCCGCAACGAGACGATGGAGCTGATCCAGTATGCGCCGGCGACGGAGGCGGTCTTTGAACGGCCGCTGCTGATCTTCCCCCCCTGGATCAACAAGTTTTACATCCTCGACCTTCGGCCCGAGAACAGCTTCGTCCGCTGGCTGGTCGCCAGGGGCTACACGGTATTCCTGGTATCGTGGGTCAATCCCGATGCGCGCGCCGCCGGCAAGGGTTTCGAGGAATACATGCGCGAAGGAATCTTCGCGGCGCTGGAAGCGGTGGAAAAAATCACCGGCGTGAGGGATCCCAACTGCGTCGGCTATTGCATCGGCGGCACCTTGTTGGCCGCGACTCTCGCCTATATGGCCGCCACCAACGATGATCGCATCCACAGCGCCACCTTCTGGGCGGCACAGACGGATTTCAGCGAGGCGGGCGATCTGTCGGTCTTCGTCGACGAGGCGCAGCTGGAAGCGCTCAAGGCCTGGATGGACAGCACGGGCGGCGTGCTCCCAGGCTCAAAGATGGCCAGCGCCTTCAACATGCTGCGGGCCAATGACCTGATCTGGTCCTTCGTCATCAACAACTACCTGCTGGGCAAGCAGCCCATGCCCTTCGACCTGCTCTACTGGAATTCCGACACCACCCGGATGCCGGAAAAGCTGCATCTGTCCTATCTGCGCGAGTGCTACCAGAAGAACGCGCTGGCCAGGGGCGAGATGGAATTGGCGGGCGTGAGGCTGGATCTGTCGAAGATAAAGGTGCCTGCCTATTTCCAGTCGGCGAAGGAAGACCATATCGCCCCGGCGGCATCGATATTCAGAGGCGCGCGGCTGTTCGGCGGGCCGCGGCGGTTCATCGTCGCCGGGTCGGGCCATATCGCCGGGGTGATCAATCCCCCGGCGGCAAACAAGTACCAGTACTGGACCAATGAGACAGGGAAGATTCCAGCCACGCTGGCGCAGTGGCGCGCCGGCGCGCAGGAGCATCCGGGTTCCTGGTGGCCGGACTGGGAAGACTGGCTGTCAAAACGTTCGGGCGGCAAGGTCAAGGCGCGCGTGCCAGGCGAAGGCGCGCTCAAGCCGCTGGGCGATGCGCCGGGCACCTATGTGAAGGTCAAGGCGCAATAGCGCCGCATTTACGGGCGGCGTGGTTCGCCTTGCCTCAATTGGTTCGCCCCGGCTCCAGCTTTTCGTTTTCCCCGCCCGTCTGGCGATAGAAGCCGGGCCCTTCGGCGCCGTTCTGCCAGAAGTCGCGGCGCGGACTGACCAGGAACATCTCGCCCTTGACGTTGTGCACGAATCCCTTGCGCAACACCGTCAGATACGTGGCGGCGAAATCGGTCTCGCTGCATTTGCCGCGGATGCAGGACAGCGAGATGCGCGTCGCCAGCAGGCCGTCACGCGGTTTTGGCGCCGGCGCGCCCGGCGAGCGGCAGGAGATGGAGAGCGCCACGGCACCTGCCTGTGGCCGGGCCCAGCTCACTTCGGCACCCGCAACCGCCGCGATCCACATTGCGATGCGCCCATCGGTGACGCGCGCCAGGACGAACCCCGCTCCGCCCTTTCGGTTCCCGAAATCGTACAGCACGAAGCCGTAGGGCCGCTTCTGCGGCGGCGCCAGCATCGCGGGCGATGCGAAGGTGGTTGTGAGATAATCGCGGATGAAATCCTTCGGCGCGGCACCGTTCAGCCGGGCGCTCCGATAGATGGCATGGGAAAAGCCATGGTCCGCTGCCACGCGGAACATGGAATTGTCAGGCGAATGGCCGGCGACATGCCAGCCTTGGGGGGTAAATCCGTTGCAGCCGCCCGCGCCGAGGCCGAGCAGCGGGATGGGCTTGATCGTGGGTCCGCGCAGAATGCGCCGCGACCAGGCGGCATTGGCGGCGGCGATGGGCGGGCGCCTGGGCTCCTTCATTATCAGGCGCAGCGGATTTACCGTCAGTGTACGGATCATTTCCGGCTCCCTGGCCAATGTGACGGTGACATTGCGCGGACGAACTTCCCCACGCGGGACGTCATAAAGCGTCAGCACCATGGTGCTGCCGGCGGGCACGCGGCGCATCAGCCGCGCCGCTTGAACCACAGAGGCGACCGGGCGGCCATCGATCTTGGAGACAACTTCGCCCGTCCTAATGCCGGCCTCGGCCGCCGGACTATGGGCTGCCACCGCCCCGATAAGCGCGCCGCCGGACGGCAGCAATGGCGTACGGGCCTGGGCGGCAGGGCTCATGGGCGCCAGTTCGATCCCGCTGTAGCCGCGCGGCGGGGGTGGACGGTGGACGGCATAAAGCACCGCCCCGGCGAATATCGCGATGCCGATGGCGACGACGACGGCAAGGCCAGGCCAACCTCGAAGCATCCGCCCCCCTAGCATGGGTGGCGCGCGCCCAGAAGTGCTAAAGGCCCTGTGTTTCCGCCAATCCCAGCATGATGTTCAAATTTTGCACCGCAGCACCGCCCGCACCCTTGCCAAGATTGTCGAAGGCAGCGACCAGCCGCGCCTGACCTATTTCGTCATTGCCGAAAACATACAGGGTCAATGCGTTGGTGTTGGCCATGATCTCCGCATCCAGGGTGGTGATGGCCGCTGCCTCTTCTGGCGTCGCCACCTTGACCAGCGGGCGGCCGCGGAAAGCCCCGGCCAGTGCGGCATGGACATCGACAAGCTTCGGCTTGCCCGGCAGCGCCCATAACGCCAGCGGCACCTCTACCAGCATGCCGCGATAAAAACGGCCCAGGCCGGGTTCGAACAACGGCGGATGGGAGAGCCCGGCGTGCTGCATCATCTCCGGAAGGTGCTTGTGCTTCAGCGACAGGCCATAAATCCGGGAAACGGAATTTGTGTAGCCCGGCGCGTCGCGATCCTCGAATTCCGCGATCATGCTCTTGCCGCCGCCGGAATAGCCCGACACGCCGCTGACACTGACGGGAAAATCCGCCGGCACGATCCCGGCTCGCACCAGCGGCCGCACCAGCGCCAGGAATCCCGTCGGCCAGCAGCCGGGATTGGTTACCCGCTGCGCCGCCGCGATCCGGTCATAGCCGTCCGGTTCCAGCTCGGCGAAACCGTAGGTCCAGCCGGGCGCCACGCGATGCGCGCTGGAAGCGTCGATGACCCGCACCCGCGGGTTGTCGATCAGCGAGACTGCCTGACGCGCCGCGTCGTCGGGCAGGCACAGGATCACCAGATCGGCCTCGTTCAGGGCATGTCTACGCGCGGCCGGATCCTTGCGTTCGACCTCGGACAGGGAAATCAGCGAAAGCTCACTGCGGTTCTCCAGGCGCTGGCGGATTTCCAGCCCCGTGGTTCCCGCCGCGCCGTCGATGAAAATCCGTGCCGTCATGTCCTTTGTCCTGCCGAACCCCTGGCCAAACCAATCCCCTTAGCCAATCTGTCCAATGCGTGTAAGCTATGTCATGGTCGGCTTGCTCCCAGGAGGGTCGCACACCGGCCTTGCGCCCGGCGCATTACGCCAAACGGGCCCACAGGTACAGTGTTTTGGCGCCGGAATCCGGCGTTTCGGGGTAGCGACAAGGGGGTAGGCATGGATCCGCAAGCTATTTTCGACAACTACAAGCGCATCATCACCGAACATTATTTTGACATGAGCGGCCGGGTCGGCAGGCCGGAATTCTGGTATTTCGTGCTGGCCAACGTCGTTGCCGCGATCGTGGCCTCCGTCGTGGGCGCCGTCCTGCATGTGCCGCTGGGCGTGATCTACAACCTGGCGATACTACTTCCGGCAACCAGCCTGGGCGCGCGGCGACTGCAGGATATCGGCCGCAACGGCCAGCTGGTCTGGGTGCTCTTCTTCCTGGTCGCCCTGAGCCAGATCCTGGCCCTGGTCACGATCATGAGCTTCTTCGCCGTCGGGTTCTTTGCCCTGACGTTGCTGCCGATGCTCTGGCTGATCCATCTCGTAACCCTGATCGTAGCGCTGGTGCTGATCTATTTCTGGTGCCAACCGGGCGATGCCGGCAACAATATGTACGGCCCGCCGCCGCCGGTGTTCGACCCGTCCAGGCGCGTTTCGCCCACACCGTAGGGTGGAAACAAACAGGACCGCCTGGTGGAGTGTTTGAGCGGACCGCGAGGCTAAGCGCGTCTCGCCCGGCCCTTGCTGCGCCGCAGCAAATAGGACAATCATCGGTTCCATGAGCGCGCAAGCAGCACGGAACGGTGAGGATCGCGCCCACATCCGCCTTCTGGGCCGGCTTTTGGGCGAGGTGATCCGCGAACAGCAAGGCGCCGAGGCCTATCGGCTGGTGGAAGACATCCGCCGCCAGTCGGTGGGCGAATATCGTGCGGGCGAGCGCGGCATCGAGAAACTGCTGACTCCCCTGTCGCAGGCGGACACATTTCTGCTGATCCGCGCCTTCTCCATATTTTCGCAACTGGCCAACATCGCGGACGACCATGTCCTGCGCCGGCAGACGCGCCTATTGGGTATGGGCGCGATGCACCGGCTGGAACAGTACGATGCCCTGCCCACAGACAAGGCCGCCGCATTCCTGAAAGAGGCGCTATTGGTGCCGGTGATCACCGCCCATCCCACCGAGGTGCGGCGAAAATCGGTTCTGGACCGCGAGCAGGAGTTGAGCGAACTGCTTGAGGCACGCGAGCAGGCAGGCGCGCCCGCCGCGGAGGTCGCCGAGATCGATGCGCGGCTCAAGCGCGCCATCCGCATCCTGTGGCAGACGCGCATGCTGCGTGGTGTCCGCATCGAGGTCACCGACGAGATCGAGAACAACATCGCGGTCTTTGCCCGCACTTTCCTGCCCCAACTTGCGGTGGTGAAGGAGCGCGTTGCGAGGCTGTTCGGGCTGGGCGGCGAGATCGTGGATTACCTTAAGCCCGGTTCCTGGGTCGGCGGGGACCGCGACGGCAACCCCAACGTCTCGCCGCAGACGCTGGATTATGCGATGCACCGCCAATCCGAGACAGTGCTCGACCATTACCTGGCCGAAGTGCATGCGCTGGGCGCCGAACTGTCGCTGTCGGATTCGCTGGTCAGCATCAGCCGGGAACTGGCTGCGCTGGGCGCCGCGCCGGAGAATACGTCGGTACAGCAGATGGACGAGCCCTACCGCCGCGCGCTTGTCACCTGTTATGCGCGACTGGCAGCGGCCCGCAAGGCGCTCCTTGGCCAGGGACCTGCGCGCCCGGCCCGCTTCGAGGCCGCACGCTATGGCGCGCCAGAGGAATTCGCGGCCGACCTGGACGTGATCGCACGCTCGCTGAACGAAAATGGCGACGCCGATCTGGGTGAAGGTCGGCTACTGCATCTGCGGGAATCCGTGGCAGCGTTCGGCTTCCACCTGGCAGTGATGGATGTGCGCCAGAATTCCGACGTGCATGAGCGCGCAGTGGCCGAGCTGCTCAATGTCGCCGGCGCGGAAAACGAATATCTGGCGTTGCCCGAGCAGAAGCGGACGGCGTTGCTGGAACGGGAATTGTCCCATGCGCGCCCCCTGCGCTCGCCCTATGCCGCCTATTCCGCGCTGACCGCGCGAGAGCTGGCAATCGCCGACCGTGTTGCCGCGCTGAAGCGCGATTTCGGCCAGGGCGCGGTGGCGCAGTATGTCATCTCCAAGGCCAGCAGCGTCTCCGACCTTCTGGAGGTGGCGGTGCTGATGAAGGAGGCGGGGATGTTCGTCCCCGGCGGGCGCGCGCAACTTCGTATCGTGCCGCTGTTCGAGACGATCGACGATCTGCGCCGCAGCGCCGATGTGATGGGTGAATTCTTCGCCCTGCCCGTCGCCCGCGCCATGCTCGCCGGACAGAACGGCCTGCAGGAAGTGATGATCGGCTATTCCGACAGCAACAAGGATGGCGGCTATGTCACTTCCAATTGCGAAATCCGCTGGAGTATCGCGCGGCTGGTGGCGCTGGGGCGCGAGCGTGGCGTCAGGATGCGCTTTTTCCATGGCCGCGGCGGCGCGGTAGGCCGTGGTGGTGGCTCGAGTTTCGAAGCCATCCAGGCCCTGCCCGCGGGCGCATCGGCCCACGGCATCCGCATCACCGAACAGGGCGAGGTGGTGTCGTCCAAATATGGCGATCCGGCGCTAGGGCGCGCCAGCCTGGAGACGATCGTGGCCGCGGCGCTGCTGGCGGAGCTTTCGCCGCAGTCCGATGCGGCGGACCATGAAGGCGCCGCGCTGCTGGCCGAATTGAGCCGGGCGGCCTTCGCCAGCTATCGGGCGCTGGTCTATGACACCGCCGGGTTCGAGACTTTTTTCCGCCAGGCCACGCCGCTCCTGGAAATCGCGGACCTCAAGATCGGCAGCCGGCCGGCATCGCGCACGACTTCGCCACGCATTGAGGACCTGCGTGCCATTCCCTGGGTCTTTTCCTGGTCGCAGGCACGCGTGATGCTGCCCGGCTGGTACGGCTTCGGCACGGCGGCCACAACGGTGGGCGTAGCGGCACTCAAACCGCTCCACAGGACTTCCGCCTTCTTCCGCTCCATGCTGGCGAACATGGAGATGGTGCTGGCCAAGTCCAGCCTGGACATCGCGCGCCGCTATGCCGGACTGGTGGAGGACCGCGCTTTGGCCGACAGCGTGTTCGAACGCATCGCCGCCGAGTGGCATCGCGCCCATGATGCGCTGTTGGCGATCACCGGACAGGCGAGCCTTCTGGAGCGCGATCCGCGCCTGGCCTCGTCGATCCAGAGCAGACTGCCTTATGTCGATGCGCTCAACCACCTGCAGGTGAACCTGATGGCACGCCGCCGCGCCGGCGATGCCGACGGCAACACCAACAAGGGCATCCACATGGCGATCAACGGCATCTCGGCCGGCTTGCGCAACAGCGGCTAGGCGCGATCTCAGCGCCCGAAAAGAAGAAGGCCCGGATCGCTCCGGGCCTCCTGTGGATGAAGCGGTCTAGCGCTTGGAGAACTGGAAGCTGCGGCGCGCCTTGGGACGGCCGTATTTCTTGCGCTCGACCGCGCGCGGGTCGCGGGTAAGGAAGCCACCCGGCTTCAGCGCCGCGCGCAGCGCCGGTTCATAGGCAACCAGGGCGCGGGAAATGCCGTGGCGCACCGCCCCCGCTTGGCCCGACAGGCCGCCGCCGGTCACCGATACGATGACGTCGAACTGGCCATCGCGGTTGGTGGCTATCAGCGGCTGGCGCAGGATCATGCGCAGCACGGGACGGGCGAAATAGATGGTCTCGTCGCGGTCGTTGACGATGATCTTGCCGGTGCCCGGCTTGATCCATACGCGCGCAACCGATTCCTTGCGGCGGCCGGTAGCATAGGCGCGGCCCTGCGCATCGCGCTTGTTGTCGGCCTTGGCGGCATCCTGGGAATCGGCCTGGCGCGCCTTGATCAGGGTCGACTTGAGTTCGGTGAACTTGCTCTCTTCCGCCATGGTCAGGCCGCCTTGTACTGGGTGTTCTTGGGGTTCATCTTGGCCACGTCCAGCGTCTCGGGCGACTGGGCCGCGTGCGGGTGCTCGGCCCCGGCATAGACGCGCAGATTGGCCATCTGGCGACGGCCCAGGGGACCACGCGGGATCATGCGCTCAACCGCCTTTTCGACGATGCGCTCGGGATGCTTGCCGGCCATGATGGCGCCGGCAGTGCGTTCCTTGATGCCGCCGATGTATCCGGTGTGGTGGTAGTACACCTTGTCCTTCAGCTTCTTGCCGGTCAGCACCACCTTGGCTGCATTGACGACGATGACATTGTCGCCGCAGTCCATGTGGGGGGTATAGGTGGCCTTGTGCTTGCCGCGCAGGCGCATGGCGATGATGGAGGCGAGACGGCCCACGACCAGCCCGCTGGCGTCGATCACCACCCACTTCTTTTCGATCTCGGATGCTTTGGCCGAGTAGGTTTTCATGGCGCGCTTCTCTTGATGGGACGGCGGCGTATACGGTTCCTGGCCGGTCCGGTCAACAGAAATGTCGAGAAATCGGGCATCTTCCTGATGCGGTATTATATTACCGCAATTAACCGGCACAGCGGGCCGGATCGGGCCGGCGCTGAAGGTCATTGCGCCGCGAGGGGCTGAAATCGGCCCGTACGTGGTCCCACCAGCAGCGGAAATAGGAGCGCGCCTCTTCCTGGTTGAAGATTTCCGGGGCCAGCGCTTTCAGCCGCGGCAGGCGGGTCCAGGGCACCTGGGGATAGGTGTGATGCTCGTGGTGATAGCCGGTGTTGAACAGAATCCAGTTCAGCCAGCCATATTGGGAACGGGTGGGATTTTCCACGTCGTCGCCGGGGTGTTCGGCCAGCGACTGACCCAGGTTGGTGATGCCGGCCTTGCCGCGGAAGATCGACAACGACCATACCTGGTAGAGTACCGCCAGCCAGCCGAAAGCCAGCCACAGGAAGGCCAGCGCCGCTGCGGACACGGCCATGAATAGCGTCCGCTCGCCCAGCGAGGGCTGGGTGGAGGCCAGCCGCCGCTGCGTATCGCGCACCGCCCGCCCGGTGGCCCGGCGGTAGACCGGCAGGAAGATGCGGTCGCTGACCAGAAAACCCAGCGGCAGGAGAGCCACCACAAGCTGGCCCGCCACCATCAGCTTCTCCAGCACCGGATGGGCGGTGCGAAACCGGCGGCGCGCCAGGTAACGGCAATTGTCCTCATGCTCGTAGTCGCGTTCGTAATTGCCCAGGAACGGATGATGTAGGGAGACATGCTCGTGCTGGTATGTCAGTTGCAGCGAGAAACTGATCAGAATCACTTCCAGCAGCAGGTCGAACGCCAGCTTGGCGCGGCGGCCGCGGAATACCAGGCGGTGGGCGGTTTCGTGCAGCAGCGCCCCCGCGGAATGGATCAGCACCTGGCCCGCCAAGAAGGCGGCCAGAAAAACCGTCAGCACATTGGTCCCCGCCACCAGCCAGCACACCATCCAGTGCAGCGCCAGGACGGCAAGCGCCCCATAGAGGCCCCGATGGTCGGGCCGTGCGAGATGGGCAGCCTGCGGATAGGCATTCAGAAGCTGCTGGCGCAACTGGATGTGGCGACGTGACTGGGAAGACGGGCTGTTTTCCCTGAGGATGGGACCGGCGCCAAACGGCCGCGTCACCGTGCCCAGATCGTTCATCATGCTCCCCCGATGTGGGGAACATGCCCCGCGCCGCACCCAGAAAGCCTATACATGATCACGGGCCCGCAAACACGGGCTTTCCTCACCGGACCCCAGTTGGGTTAAGCTGGCGGCCATGGCCGAGCCCAATCACTGCGGAACCTGCACCCTCTGCTGCAAGCTGCTGGACATTCCGGTCCTGCAGAAGCCCGCATACCAATGGTGTCCCCATTGCCAGGTGGGGAAGGGTTGCGGGATATATGAGGAGCGCCCCCAGCCCTGCCGGGAATTTGTATGTGTCTGGCTGGGCTCGCAGACCGGCGCCAGGCCCCTGCCCGCCGACTTGCGGCCCGACCGCAGCGGCATGTTGCTCTATTACAGCAACAGCTTCAGGGAAATGAATGGCGTGTGCGATCGTCCTGGCGCTTGGAAAACGCCCAAGGTGCGGGCCCTGATCCGGGCAATCGCCGCGACCGGCCGCACCATCATTTTCCGTGACGGCAAGGACCATTATGGCGTGGTCAATGGTGAGGCCCGGCGGCTGGAGCTCAGCGAGCCCGACGAAAAGGGCGCGCGCACATTTATCCGCTTCCTTTAGCGCGCCGGACGGTCATGCAATGCCCAAGGGATGCCAAAAGCCGGGCGGAGCATTAGATTGGCGCCATGACCGACGCCGCCCCGCTGCTCATATCCACCCGCAATGACGGCGTCCTGCGCTTGGTGCTGAACCGTCCGGCGCAGAGAAATTCCCTATCGGCGGAGCTGATCGACGGTCTGGCAGCCGCCCTCGAGGGCGCCGCACGGGATGGTGCCACGCGTGTGATCGTGATCGCCGCGGTGGGCGACGCTTTCTGCGCCGGCCACGACCTGAAGCAGTTGCAGGCGCTGCGCGCCGGGGCCGACGGGGGCGCGGTGGCCTATGCGGCGCTCTTCTCCAGATGCTCCGCGATGATGCAGGCGATCGTGACCAACCCCAAGCCGGTGATCGCCATGGTCCAGGGGGCGGCCGTCGCCGCCGGCTGCCAGCTTGTGGCCAGTTGCGACCTGGCTGTGGCTTCGACGGCCGCGCGCTTCGCCACACCGGGCGTCAATATCGGCCTGTTCTGTTCCACCCCCATGGTGGCGCTGTCACGCAGTGTGCCGCGCAAGGCGGCGATGGAGATGCTGCTGACCGGTGAGATGATCGATGCGGAAAAGGCCTGGCGCATCGGCCTGGTCAACCGCCTTGCGGCACCGCCGATGCTGGAGGCGGAAACAATGGCGCTGGCGGGCCTGATCGCCGCCAAGCCGCGCCACACCCTGAAGACCGGCAAGGAGGCATTCTATCGCCAGATGGAGATGTCGCTGGCCGAGGCCTACGACCATGCCAGCAAGGTGATGACCGAGAACATGCTGGGCGCCGAGGCCGAGGAAGGCATCGGCGCCTTTTTGGAAAAACGTGATCCCCATTGGACCTGATACATGCCCAACTATCCCGACAGCCTGATCAAATCCATTCTGCGGTCCGTCAGGACCATCGCCATGGTGGGCGCGAGCGCCAATGAGATACGACCGTCCTATTTCGCGTTGATGTATCTGCTGAACAAGGGCTACAAAGTCATTCCCGTCAATCCAGGCGCGGCGGGCACACAGATCCTGGGCCAGACGGTCTATGCCAGCCTGAAAGACGTGCCCGCGCCTGTCGACATGGTCGACATTTTTCGCGAGGCCAAGTACGCCCCCGACATCGCGCGCGAGACGGTGGCGGAAAAGGAACGGCTAGGCGTGAAGGTGCTGTGGATGCAGCTTGGCGTGATCAACCCCGAGGCCGAACGGATCGGCAAGGATGCCGGCCTGACGGTCATCATGGACCGCTGTCCGAAGATCGAGCATGGCCGGTTCAGCGGCGAGATGGGCTGGCTGGGCATCAACCGCAAGCTCATCGACAACAGAAAGCCTCTGCTTTTCGGCAAGGGTGGAAGCTTGGGAAAGAAGTGATGTCGCTCGATAATGCCGCCATGACCGTTTATGGCGATTCCATTTCGGGCAACTGCCTGAAGGTGAAATTCGTCGCCGACCGACTGGGCATTCCCCACGAATGGGTGGAAACCAGCGTGATCGAAATGCAAACCCGCACGCCCGAATTCCTGGCGCTCAACCCGGCCGGCCAGGTGCCGGTCGCGACGTGGCCCGACGGGCGGATACTGACCCAATCCAACGCCATCATCCTGCTGCTGGCCGAAGGCTCGGACCTGGTCCCCGTCGATCCGTTCGACCGTGCGCTGATGTACCAATGGCTGTTCTGGGAGCAGTATAGTCACGAAACTGCAATCGCCGTGCTGCGCTTCAAGAGGCACTACCTGAAACTGTCCGACGACGAGATAGACACCAACCTGCCGGTGCGCTGCGATGCGGTTCTTGGCTTGATGGAGGGGCACCTTGCCACCCGCAGGTATTTCGTGGCGGAAAAACTCTCCCTCGCCGATATTGCGCTGGTGGCCTATACACGCTTGGCTCACCAGGCAGGCTTGAGCCTTCCCACCCATGTTGCGGCCTGGGTGCGGCGGGTGGAAGACGACCTGAACATTGAACACCTGAACTGAGGAGGATCTCGTGGCCGATTATGGATTCAGCACGCTTTCCGTGCATGCCGGCGCCCAACCCGACCCCGCTACCGGAGCGCGGGCGACGCCGATCTACCAGACCACCGCCTTTGTGTTCGAGGACGCCGACCATGCCGCGGCCCTCTTCAACCTGCAGGTCTTCGGCAACATCTATTCGCGCATCATGAATCCCACCAATGCGGTGCTGGAAGAGCGCGTGGCGGCGCTGGAAGGCGGTCGGGCCGCGTTGTCCTGTTCGTCCGGCCACGCCGCCCAGCTTCTGGCGTTGCACACGCTGATGGAGCCCGGCGCCAACATCGTTGCCGCCCGCCAGCTTTACGGCGGCTCGGTCAACCAGTTCAGCCAGGGCTTCGCCAAATTCGATTGGCATGTGAAGTGGGCCGACACCACCAATCCAGACAGCTTCAAGGCGCTGATCGATGCCAAGACCCGCGCACTCTATGCCGAAAGCATCGCCAATCCCGGCGGCATCATCACCGACATCGAGCCGCTGGCAAAGATCGCGCATGACGCAGGCGTGCCGCTGATCATCGACAACACACTGGCCAGTCCCTACCTCATCCGTCCGATCGAATGGGGTGCCGACATCGTGCTCCATTCGGCCACCAAATTCCTGGGTGGCCATGGCAACTCGATGGCAGGCGTCATCGTCGACGCCGGCAAGTTCGATTACGGCAACGGCAAATACCCCACCTTGTCCGGGCCCTGCCCATCCTACCATGGCATGAAGCTTTGGGAGACTTTCGGCGACATGGCGTTCGCCATCGCTTGCCGGGTGCTGGGGCTGCGCGACCTGGGGCCGGCGCTGGCGCCAATGAACGCTTTCCTGGTGCAAACCGGTATCGAGACCTTGCCGCTGCGCATGCAGAAACATTGCGACAACGCGCTGGAAGTGGCCCGATGGCTCAGGAAAAATCCCAAGGTGAGCTGGGTCAATTATGCGGGGCTGGAAGACAATCCCTCTTATACCCTGCACAGGAAATATTGCCCCAAGGGGGCGGGCAGCGTCTTCACCTTCGGGCTGAGAGGCGGCTACGAGGCGGGCGTTAAGTTGGTCAACAGCGTCAAACTGTTCAGCCATCTGGCCAACCTGGGCGACACCCGCAGCCTGATCATCCATCCGGCATCGACGACCCACCGTCAGCTCTCCGACGAGGACCGGGTGAAGGCCGGTGCGGGACCGGATGTGGTGCGCCTGTCCGTCGGCATTGAGGACGCGGCGGATATCATCGCGGACATCGAGCAGGCGATGGCTTGAGGTCGCCACCCAGGCGGGCGGCTTCGCGCGCCTGCCCGCCGGTCTAGGAGCGGTGCTTCAGTTCGAATGCGTGCCAGACGGCCGCAGACAGAAGAAGTGCCGCGGTAGCCTGGTGCGCCGCGGCCAGGTGCTCGGGCACCATCAGCAGAAGGGTGGCGATGCCCAGCCCGATCTGGACGGCGGTGATGGCCGCCACCAGCTTGGCGCTGGCCTTGGCTGCGCCCGTCAGCTTGATGCCCTTGGCATAGATGTAGGCGGCCATGCCGGCGACAACATAGGCACCGATGCGATGGTCGAACTGTGCCAGGCCGTCATTCTCGAAAAAGTTGATCCACCAGGGCGACGAGAAGAACGCGTTTTCCGGAAACACGCGGCCGTTCATGTCGGGCCAGGTGTTGTATATCAGCCCCGCATGCAGCCCCGCCACCAGTGCGCCCAGCAGCATCTGCACGTAAACCAGCCCTGCAAAGGCATAGCCGCGGCGCGCGTCGCCCCTGCCCTGCGCCCCCCTGAGATACTCCAGCGCGATCCAGATCATCGCCACCAGCAAGAGCAACGCAGTGCCGAGGTGGATCGCCAGCCTGTACTGGCTGACGGACACGCGCACCTCAAGCCCGCTGGCCACCATCCACCAGCCGATCAGCCCCTGCAGCCCGCCCAGCAAGAACAACAGCAGCATGCGCGGCCAGTCCCTGCGCTCGATGGCGCCGACCGCCGCGAACCAAACAAAGGGCACAAAGAACAGGAACCCCAGCAGCCGCCCCAAGAGTCGGTGCGCCCACTCCCACCAGAAAATGCCCTTGAACCCAGCCAGGGTCATGCCCCGGTTTTCGAACGTGTATTGCGGGATCTGCTGGTATTTGTGGAATGCATCCATCCACTGCGCATGGTTCAGGGGCGGTATGGCACCCATGATGGGGTCCCATTCCGTGATGGACAGACCCGATCCCGTCAGTCGGGTCAGCCCGCCGACAATGATCATGGCCAGGATCACCACGGCCACGCCCAGCAGCCATGTTCCCACGGCGCGGCGGCTTTTCCAGAAACTTGTCGCGGTCGTCATTTTATTGGTCGCTTCGCTCCCGGCGGCTCTGATAGCCTTCTGCGGCGTTCCCGTCCAAGGCAAAAATGTCCCGCCGCACCAAGACCCTGATTGCCGCTATCCTGATCGTTTTCGTCTGGTTGCCGGTATATGTCATCGTGATGGTCGGGCTGGCCCATCACCTGCCGAGCGAATGGTATGTCGCGGTCATCTTCTACCCGGTGGCAGGAATGGCCTGGGTCATCCCCATCGGCCTGACATTGCCCTGGATGTACCGAGAGCCATCCAGGCGATGATCGATAACAAGGAAAAGCACCGGTTCGAACTGGTAGAAAGCGGCCACCTGGCCTGGGCCGAATACCGCGTCGTGGATGGGATTTATGTCATCCCCCACGTGGAGGCCGAACCGCCCTTGCGTGGAACCGGCGCGGCCGGCCGACTGATGGCCGCCGTGGCGGCAGCGGCGCGAACCGGCGGCTTCACCCTGAAACCGCGCTGTCCCTATGCCCGTGTCTGGTTCCAACGCCACCCGGAGGCGGCAGACGTTCTCGCCAAGGAATGAGACAGACC
>DASTRG010000025.1:0-14141 GCA_035761325.1 Rhizomicrobium sp.
CTGGCCCTTCATTGCCAACAGCGGAGCTGGTCATTCCTACATCCTGCAGCCGATCGCGCAGTTCATCGCCCAGCCCTATGGCGGCAATCCCGCCTCGTTGCGTAACGAGGATTCCGGCAATTTCGAATTCGACGAAGACAACATCTTCAGCTTCAACCGGCTACCCGGCTACGATTTGATCGAGAGTGGACCGCGCGCCAATGTCGGGTTCATGGCCCAGGCGATCTTCCCCGGCGGAGAGGTGCAGGGCATCGTTGGTCAAACCTACCGTCTCAAGCCCGATCCCATCTTCTCGGCCCTGTCCGGCAATGCAGGAACCGCCTCGGATATTGTGGGGCGCTTCTCGGTCAAATTCCCGCATCTGGACATCACCGACCGCGTCGATATCGATCGCGGCGACGGCACCGTGCGGCGGCATGAATTCTACGTCACCGGAAGTTATGGCCGATCATCGGTTCAGCTTTCCTATGTCCAGCTTCCGCCCCAGGCGATCACCCTGGGCCTGCCCAGCCGCGAGGAACTGAACGCCCAGGCCGACCTCAATGTGTGGCGGAACTGGCAGGTCTTCGTTGCCGCCCAGCGCGACCTGCAGGGCGGCCAGTTCCTGAACACCGAATATGGCTTCGGCTATGAGGACGAATGCCTGGCCATCTCGCTGGCCTATCGGCGCAAATACACCTCGGACGCCATCCTCGGCCTGCCGCCCTCCACCTCGGTGATCCTGCGCTTCAACCTGAAGACGGGCGATTCGGAAGTGCAGCCTTTCAGCCTGTTCCCCAGGGATGTGTTCGCACTCACCCATCCCTAGTTCGGCAAGCGCGGGCCCACCGCGCCTTGGATAATCTGGCCGTTCGCTTTCTGTCCGGAAGGACGACCGGACCTTCCGGCTTGATCGGGGGCGAAATTCCATTATTTTGGCCGCGGGTTTGGGGGCGTCTGCCGGAACCGGCGCGGAACTGCTGATAAATGCCCCAATTGCGGCCAAAGACCAGAGCGACGATGCGATTTGCCACCACCCTGCTTCTGGGCGCAGCCGCGCTGATGGCTGCGGCGCCTCTCTGCGCCCAGACCGGTGCGGAGGCGGGCGCTCCGGCGGGTAGCCGGCCTGCCGTACCGGCCGTTGTATCCAAGCCTGTTCGCACCGCTCTTCAGACCGAAGCTCCGGCCCGGACCCGGCCAGGCAGTACGGCCACGGCTGCGGTGCCGTCCGCGATGGTACCGGCCGGCGCGCCGGTGTCAGACGCGCCGCCTACGGCCGCGGCAGACGCACCCCCCACGGCCGCAGGGGATGCGCCTCCGACCGCGGGCAGCCCCGATGGGCACGACACGTCTTCCGCTTCCCAGCCCGCGCCGCCGGCTTCGTCCGCCGATGCCACCCAGGAAGCCAAGGTGCAGGACGACGATCCCTTCACCTCGCTGGAAACCAGCGCGCCGCTCAACCCGGAATTCACTGACGGAATTGCAGCCACGGTGAATGACGAATCCATCTCCGAATACGAGATCCGCCAGCGCATGGCGCTCTACCTGGCGACCTCGGGCCTGCACAACCTGTCCGACGAACAGAAAAAGCGCGTGCGCGGCCAGATCCTCGAACAGCTGGAGGACGAAAAACTCCAGCTCCAGGAGGCTCAGAAGAAGAAGATCACCGTCAGCCCGGTGGAAGTGGATAAGCGCATCAACCAGATGATGGCGGAAAACCATTTCAGCATCGATCAGCTGCGCAAGACCCTGTCGGCCGCCGGCGCCAGCGAGGACGCGCTGCGGGCGCAGATCACCGCCTCCATAGCCTGGCAGAAGGCGGTGCAGGACGAATATCAGGACCGAGTGAACGTCACGCCCGAGATGGTCAGCGCCGAAATGGCACACAATGCCGAAGGCGCCGACAGGCCTCACTTCCACGTCCTGGAGATATTCCTGCCGGTCGACAATCCCGAGCAGAACGACAAGGTTCACAAGGACGCCCAGGAAATCGAAGCGCAGTTGCACCAGGGAGCGCCCTTCCAGTTGGTGGCGCGCCAGTTCAGCCAACATCCGACTGCCGCCAGCGGCGGCGACATCGGCTGGGTCTATATGGGTCAGATGGCGCCTGAGCTGAATCAGGCGCTGGCCAAGATGGAAACCGGCGACATCTCCCCGCCAGTTCGCTCCACGGGCGGCTGGTATATTCTGAAGCTCCAGGAGCGCCAGGAGCCACTGGGCACCAAGATCCAGCAGGTTAGCACCGCTCCAGTGGGCCCCGACAGCGTCCTGCCCCTGGCCCGCCTGCTGCTGCCCATGCCGCCGCATGCGCCCAAGGAGGAAATGGACAAGGTATTGACCGTCGCCGGCCAGATCCGCGAGCGCACCATGAAGTGCAGCCAGCTCGAGGAATTTCAAAAACAACTGCCCGGCTCGATCTACAACGATCTGGGCAACATGAAACTGTCCGAACTGGCGCCCCAGATGCGCGATGCCCTGTCCCAGACCAAGGCCGGCGAAGTGGCCGAGCCCTTCACCGACGAGGCCGGCGTCGAGGTGATCGCGCGCTGCGACAAGCGCGAACCGGTCCGCACAGCCTACAAGCTGCCCACCCGCGAGGAAGTCGAGAACCAGCTCTTCCAGCAGCAGATTTCCGCCATGGCGCGCCGCTATATCCGCGACCTGAGGCGCAGCGCGAACATTCAGCTTCGCGACTCCGTCAAGGCTGAAATCACGGTGTCCGATGCCAGCGTCCGCTGACGGGCGGAACGACGCACCCATTCTCATCACCATGGGCGAACCAGCCGGCATCGGCCCGGAACTGGCTTTGGCCGCATACGGGATGTTGGGCGGCCGCGTGGGCCGCCATCCCCTCAGGCTGGTGGGCGATCCTGCCGTGTTCGGCGCCATCGATGCGCCGGTCATCGCCACAAAAGCCCGGGCCCGCCGAACCCCCGGCCGCCCCGATCCGGGCAACGCCGGCGCGGTGACCGAGGCGATCGAAATCGCGGTCGACGCCTGCATGAAGGGCGAGGCCGCCGCCATCGTCACCGCGCCCATCCATAAGGCGGTCCTGGCCCAGGCCGGGTTTGCGCATCCCGGCCACACCGAATTCCTGGGCGCGCTGACGGGCGTGTGCCGCCCGGTCATGATGCTGGCCAGCAACACGCTGCGCGTGGTGCCGCTGAGCATCCATATTCCCATCGCAAAGGTTCCGGCCGCCATCACCAAACAGGCGGTATTCGACACCGGCGAGATAATCCTGACGGCGCTGCGCCGCGAGTTCGGGATTCTCAATCCGCGCCTGGCGGTGGCAGGACTGAACCCTCACGCGGGGGAGGACGGTGTACTGGGCGACGAGGAATCGCGGGTAATTGCCCCCGCCGTGGCGGCCCTGCAGGCACGCGGCTTTTCCGTAACAGGCCCCCTCTCGGCCGATACGATGTTCCACGATGAAGCGCGCGCCCGCTATGACGCGGCGCTATGCATGTATCACGACCAGGCCCTGATCCCGATCAAGACACTCAGTTTCTGGGACGGCGTGAATGTCACCTTGGGTCTTCCCATTGTGCGCACCTCTCCCGATCACGGTACGGCACTGGACATTGCCGGCCGCGGCACGGCGGACCCTCGCAGCATGATCGCGGCGATCAAGATGGCGGCGGCGATGGCGGATGCCCGTGGGAGCGGCCAGTGACCCGGAGCGGTCGTGCCTGACGATCTGCCACCCCTGCGCGACGTGATCGCGGCCCACGGCCTGGTAGCAAGGAAATCGCTGGGCCAGAATTTTCTTTTCGACCTGAACCTGACCGGGCGCATCGCCCGCGCAGCCGGCGCGAACCAGGGCGGGACCTTCTATGAGGTCGGGCCCGGACCGGGCGGGCTTACCCGCGCCTTGCTGGCCGAAGGCGCGGACAAGGTGGTCGCGGTGGAGCGTGACGCGCGCTGCCTGCCCGCGCTGGCGGAAATTGCCGCCGCCTGGCCCGGAAAACTCGAGGTCATCAGCGCCGATGCCATGGCGCTGGATGAGGCTGCCGTCCTGCCGCCAAAAACAGACAAAGGCACACGCATCGCCGCCAACCTGCCCTACAATGTGGGCACGGCATTGTTGATCAAATGGCTCACAAGCGCCCAGTGGCCGCCTTTCTGGGCCGGCGCCACGCTGATGTTCCAGAAGGAAGTGGCCCAGCGCATCACCGCCCCGCCCGGCAGCGAACATTATGGCCGCTTGTCGGTGCTGGCAGGTTGGCGTGCGACGGCGAAGATCCTGTTCGACGTCAACCGCGGCGCCTTTGTGCCGCCGCCGTCGGTGACGTCTTCCATCGTCCGGCTGGAGCCGCGGCCCGCGCCGCTGGCGCCCTGCGCGCTTGCGAAGCTGGAAAAGGTCACCGCCACCGCATTCGGCCAGCGCCGCAAGATGCTGCGCCAGTCGCTGAAGCCGCTGGGCGGCGAGGCGCTGATCGCGCGCGCGGGGCTTGACCCGACGTCGCGACCGGAAGACCTTTCGGTCGCCGATTTCGCCGCACTGGCACGGGCGCTGGGATAGAACATGTCATATCTCGTCCTGAAGGTCCTTCACATCATCGGCGCCACGGTGATCCTGGGGACCGGCAGCGGCATCGCCTTTTTCATGCTGATGGCCCATCGCAGCGGCAACGCGGATTTCATCGCCCGCACCGCCGGCGTCGTCGTCACCGCCGATTTCCTGTTCACCGCCGGCGCTGTCCTGCTCCAACCTGTCACCGGCTGGCTGCTGATGCGCCAGACGGGGGCCGGCCTTGCCGATGGCTGGCTTGCCGCCTCGCTGGCGCTTTATGCCGTCGCGGGCGCGTTCTGGCTGCCGGTGATCGGGATGCAGATCCGGATGCGCGACCTGGCAAAGGCCGCCGCCGCGGCGGGCGCGCCCTTGCCCCCGGCATACCACCGCCTGTTCCGAACTTGGTTCCTGTTCGGCTTTCCCGGTTTCGGTGCGGTGCTGGCGATCGTCGTGCTGATGGTCACCAGGCCGGTCCTCGCATGACCACTGTTGCGGTCCTGGGTGCCTCGGGCCTGATCGGCAATGCCATCGCGACGGACCTGAAGGCGCGCGGCATGGTGGTGCTGGCGCTGGCGCGGAGCTTCACTGCCGCCCAGAAGGCAGCGCTGGACGAAAGCGCTGTGGAAACAGCGCTGCTGTCTCTGGACGGCGCGGCGCTGGCCGCGCTCCTGGCCCCCGCCGACATTCTCGTCAACTGCATCGGCGTGCTCCAGGCCGCTCCCGGCATCGACATGGCGGCGGTCCATCGCACATTCCCCGATCGGCTGGCCGCCATATGCGCGGCAGGCCCCAAGCTGCTCGTGCATGTCTCCGTTCCCGGAGAGGCACGCGGCGACCGCACCGATTATGCCCACAGCAAACGGGACGCCGAGGCCGCGCTGGCCGCCAGTGCCGTGCCTCACGTGATCCTGCGACCCGGTTTTGTGATCGCGCCCACCGCGTTCGGCGGCAGCGCAGTGATCCGCGCCCTGGCCATGGCGCCGCTGCGCATGCCTTCGGTTATGGGCCGCGCCCCCTTTGCCTCCGTCGCCATCCGCGATATCTGCGAGACGGTGGCGCGTGTTGCGGACCGCTGGCGGAGCGGTGAACGGCAATGGCGCGCGACCTGGGACCTGATGGCTCCACGGGCAATTACCCTGCATGACGTCGTCGAATCATTCCGCTGCCATCTCGGCGGTCCTCGTCCGCTGCTGGCGCCGCCCGGCTGGATGATGACGCTGGGCGCATGGGCCGGCGATGCCCTGGCCTGGCTGGGATGGCGCCCGCCCATTCGCAGCACACCGCTGGCGGAACTACGCCGTGGCGTGCGGGGCGATCCAAAACCTTGGATGAGCGCCACCGGAATCGTGCCCCGCCCTCTTGCCGCCGCGTTGCCGCCCGCGACGATACAGGAACGCTGGTTCGCACGCCTCTACCTGCTCAAGGGTCTGGCACTGGCGGTGCTGGTGCTGTTCTGGTGCGCTTCCGGCGTGATCGCATTGACGGTAGCGTTCGAACCCGCGCGCGCGATACTGCTGACCCACGGCTTCACAGTGGCCCAGGCCAACGCCTTCACCATCGCCACCAGCCTGATGGACATCAGCGTGGGACTGGCCATCGCGCGGCAGCGCAGCTGCCGCATCGGACTGATCGCCGGCATCCTGATCTCGCTGGGCTATATGGCCGGCTGCGCGCTGATCACGCCGGAACTGTGGGTGGAGCCCCTGGGCGCGCTGGTCAAAACCGGCCCCGCCATCGTGCTGATGCTGCTGTGCCTGGCGATGCTGGACAACCGCTGATGGCCAATCCCAACCGGTCCGACGCAGTCTTCTGGCCGGACGACAATGTCATCCTATATGACGGCAACTGCGTGCTGTGTTCGGGGTGGACGCGATTCGTCTTGCGGCGCGACCATGCTCGGCGCTTTCGCTTTACCCCCATACAATCCCCTTACGGCCGCGCCCTGGCCCAGAGACTGGGCATCAATCCGGACGATCCCGATACCAATGCCGTGGTGATGGACAACGTCGCCTGGCGCCGCTCCGACGCGGCATTGCATGTGATCTCGGTCCTGCCGGGATGGGGTGCAGTGCGGCTTCTGGCGACGGTTCCCCGCCCGTTGCGCGATGTCGTCTATCGCCTGATTGCCCGCAATCGCTATCGCTGGTTCGGGCGCCACGACGTCTGCGATCTTGGAGGCGTTGCGATGACCGGCCGTGTGCTGACCGAACTGCCGGCGGCGCTTGACGTCTAGTCCTGGTGCATCATGTCCTGGACAAGGCGCGCCAGTCCGGGCTGGCGGGTCCTGCGGCTGCGCTCCACCCGCAGGATTTCCTCCAGCTTGCCCATGGCATGCTGGATGTCGTCGTTCAACAGCAGATAGTCGTACTCGGCCCAGTGGCTGAGTTCGTCATTCGCCTTGGCCATGCGCTCGCGCACGACGGCCTCGGAATCCTGCGCCCGTATGCGCAACCGCCGTTCGAGTTCGGCTTTCGATGGCGGCACCACGAACACGCTGGCCAGGTCGTCGCGCGCCTGCTGCTTGAGTTGCTGGGTACCCTGCCAGTCGATGTCGAACAGCACATCCTTGCCCGCTTCCAGGGCCGCCATCACCGGCGCGCGCGGCGTGCCGTATTTGTGGCCGAATACCGTGGCATGCTCCAGGAATTCCCCCGCCGCGATCATGGCGTTGAATCTGTCGGGCGAAACGAAGAAATAATCCTGCCCGTCGATCTCGTTGGGACGTGGTGCGCGGGTCGTCGCGGATACGCTCATTACAATATCTGGATCGGACTGGAGCAGGCGCCGCGACAGCGTGGTCTTGCCCGCGCCCGAGGGAGAAGAAAGCACCAGCATCAGTCCCCGGCGCGCGATATTCTCATCTGACATTCTTATTCCACATTCTGGGATTGTTCGCGCAGCTGGTCGATCACCGCCTTCAGCGCAAGACCGATACGGGTCAGCGCGATGTCGGCCGACTTCGAGCACAATGTATTGGCCTCGCGGTTGAATTCCTGCGCCAGGAAATCCAGCTTGCGGCCCACCCCGCCCGATCCATTGGGCCCCCGCGCGGCCCCCGCGATCAGGGCGCGCGCGTCCTGCACGTGCGCTCCCAGCCGGTCCAGCTCCTCGCGCACATCGGCCTTCACCGCAAGCAGCGCGACCTCCTGGGCCAGGCGTTCCTCGCTGACCGGCGCGCCGTCCAGCAATTCGGCCAGCTGTGCCTTCAGCCGCTCGCGCAGCGACGCGGGCTGGGCGGCTGCAAGCGCGGCGGCTTGCGCCACCAGTCTTTCGATTTCTGCGATTTGCGCGCCGAGCAGCTGCGCCAGCCGGGCGCCCTCCGACAACCGCTCATGCGCCAGCCGGTCCAGCGCGACAGCCAGGCTCTCCAGGATGGCGGCATCGCGATGGGCCCGCGCCACCGGATCGGCGGCGGCGCCCTCGTCAGATACGATCACCCCCTTCAACGCCAAAAGTCCATCGATGCGCGCGGCCGGCAGGCCCGTCTCGGCCGCCAGTTCGCGCGCGATCCTGACCGCGCTGGCCAGCGCCGCGGCATCCACGATCAGGCCGCGAGCACTTTCCTGCTGCTCGACACTCAGCGAAACCTGGAAGGAGCCGCGCTGGAAGCGTTCCGCCGCCAGCTTGCGCGCCGGCAATTCCAGCCCATCGAATCCCGGCGGCGTGCGCAGGCGCAGGTCCAGGCCGCGGCCGTTGACACTTTTTGCCTCCCAGCGCCAGTGCAGGCCCTCGTGGCTGCCGCTGCTTTCGGCAAATCCCGTCATGCTCGCAAAACTCATGCGCGGCTCCGCCACAGTCCAGCAATCCAATGCATGATTTTGTGCCCCGTAATCCCATCATGCCCTGATGTCGAGGCGCGCAATCTACGCGTCCGGCTCACGCCTGTCACCGGGCCCGCCGCTTAAACAATCATTTGCGATTTGGCACAGGTCCCGAAGGAGCGGCCTGACCTGGCGCCGCCTTCTGCTGGCGCCGCTCCAGCGCGCGCAGGGCCGCGACATTGCGCTGGTGCTGCGCAATATTGTCGGAGAAGACATGGCCGCCGCTGCCGGTGGCGACGAAATAGATATCGTTGCTTTTTTCCGGATGCAGCACCGCGGCAATGGAATCCTTGCCGGGATTGCAGATCGGCCCCGGCGGCAGGCCGGAAAATTGATAGGTGTTGTAAGGCGTGGCGCTGTCGAGCTCGCTCTGGCGGATGCCATGCCCCAGGGGATAGCCTTTGGTAAGGCCATAGATGATGGTGGGGTCGGATTGCAGCGGCATACCCATCCTGAGCCGGTTGATGAACACCGCGGCAATGTGCCGGCGCTCTTCCGGCAGCGCGGTTTCCTTCTCCACCACCGATGCCAGCGTTACCGCCTGGCGGCTGTCGCCGAAAGGTAGCCCATCGGCACGATGCGCCCATTGTGCGTCCAGATATTTCCGCTGAGCCTGCTTCATTTCGTCCAGGATCTTGCGGCGCGACGTGCCGCGGGTGAACAGATAGGTCTCCGGCAGCAGCGTGCCTTCCGGCGGCACCGGGCCGGCATCGCCTGACAGCGCCGGGTCATTCACCACCAGGTCATGGATCATCTGCGAGGTGAGCCCTTCCGCCGCGGTCAGCTTGTGCTGGATCGATTTGCCCGCGACCAGGATGGCGGCAATCGCCTTCATCGAGGCGCGTGAGGAAATGGCGTATTCACCCGCCTTCACCTGCGCGCCCTGGCGTGTCGCGCGCAGCCCCAATTCGAATACCAGGGGATAGGATACGACCCCATTTTGTCCCAGATATTCCGCGATCCGATGCAGGCTGGTGCCGGGCGCGATCAGCACGACCGTCTGGTTGCCACGGGGCGCGGCCGGGCCGGGCGCATTCCAGGCGGCAATGACCCATTCCACCGCCCCGGCCGCGAGCAGCGCCAGAACGGCCAGGATCAGCAGAAAGCGCCGCATCAGACCTTGGAAAGGATCAGCGCGGCATTGGTACCGCCAAAGCCGAAGCTGTTGGACATCGCCACGTTCACGGTGCGCTTCTGCGCGGTGTGCGGCACCAGGTCCAGCCGGGTGGTGACGTCCGGATTGTCCAGGTTGATGGTGGGCGGCACGATGCCATCGCGCATCGCCAGCAGGCAAAAGATCGCCTCCACCGCGCCGGCCGCACCTAGAAGATGGCCGATCGACGATTTGGTCGAGGACATCGCGACCTTGGAGGCGGCATCGCCCAGGATGCGTTCCACCGCGCCCAGCTCGATGCCGTCGGCCATGGTCGAGGTGCCGTGCGCATTGACATAGTCGATGTCGGACGGGCCGATGCCGGCACGCTTCAGCGCCATCTGCATGGCCCGGTAGCCGCCGTCACCGTCTTCCGAAGGCGCGGTGATGTGATAGGCGTCGCCCGACAGGCCATAGCCGATGACCTCGCCATAAATCCTCGCGCCACGGGCCTTGGCATGCTCCAGCTCTTCCAGCACCACGATGCCGGCGCCGTCGCCCATCACGAAGCCGTCTCGGTCCTTGTCATAGGGGCGCGACGCCTTGGTGGGCGTATCGTTGAAAGCGGTCGACAGCGCCCGGCAGGCATTGAAGCCGGCAATGCCGATCCGGCAAATGGCCGATTCGGCTCCGCCCGCCACCATGACGTCGGCATCGTCCAGCGCGATCAGCCGCGCCGCGTCGCCGATGGCGTGCGCGCCGGTAGCACAGGCAGTGACCACGGCGTGATTGGGGCCCTTGAAGCCATGCTCGATGGAGACATAGCCCGATACCAGGTTGATCAGCCTGCCCGGAATGAAGAAGGGCGACAGCCGCCTGGGTCCCTTTTCGTGGACCAGGATGGAGGCCTGTTCGATGCCGTCCAGCCCGCCAATGCCCGAACCGATCAGGACGCCGGTACGGCAGCGCTCCTCCTCGGTCGCGGGCGCCCAGCCCGAGCTGGCAACCGCCTGCTTGGCCGCGGCCAGGCCATAGATGATGAAATCATCCATGCGCCGCTGTTCCTTGGGATCAACCCATTGATCGGGATTGAAGGTCCCGCCGGTGCCGTCGCCGCGCGGCACCTGGCAGGCGATCCTGGTCGGCAGGTCGTCAACCTTGAACCTGGTGATGGCGCCGGCGCCGGACTGGCCGGCCAGCAGGCGCGACCAGCTTTCTTCCACCCCGCAAGCCAGCGGCGTGACAAGACCCAGGCCGGTAACGACGACCCTGCGCATGCTTCAGTCCTTGCGCGAGATCAGGAGGCGTTGGCCTTGTCGATATACTTGACCGCGTCCCCGACGGTCACGATGGACTCGGCGGCGTCATCGGGAATCTCGATGCCGAATTCCTCTTCGAACGCCATGACCAGCTCGACGGTATCGAGGCTGTCGGCGCCCAGATCTTCGATGAAGGACGCATTGTCCGTGACCTTGTCGGCGTCGACATTCAGATGCTCGACGACGATCTTCTTCACGCGCTCGGCGGTATCGCTCATAGACTGTAAGCCTCTCCTAAGATTTCAGATCCGGCCAGAGAAATGCGCCGGAAAGTCGCTTGCGGTCACCCAGGGGTGGTTCGCGGATGGCGGGTTCGTAACACAATCGCCAACGGCCCGCTATATACCCCTTAAGCCTTTGAAACTCCTGTCACAGCATTGCCATTCCGCCATTGATATGCAAGGTCTGGCCGGTCACATAGGCTGCCTCCTGCGAGGCCAGGTAGACTACGGCGGCTGCGATTTCCTCGGGCGTACCCATGCGCCCCAGCGGGATGCGGGCGCCGATCATCTCTTTCTGCTGGTCGGTGAGCACGTCGGTCATCGCGGTCTGGATGAACCCTGGCGCCACGGCATTGACGGTAATGTTCCGGCTGGCGACCTCGGCGGCCAGCGACTTGGACATGCCCACCAGGCCCGCCTTCGCGGCGGCATAATTGCCCTGGCCCGGATTGCCGGTCGCCCCTACCACAGAAGTGATCTGGATGATGCGCCCCCAGCGCTTCTTCATCATGCCCCGCAAGACGGCGCGCGACAGGCGGAATGCCGCAGAAAGGTTGACCGCGATCACCTGGTCCCACTCCTCATCCTTCATGCGCATGAAGAGATTGTCCCTGGTGATGCCGGCATTGTTCACCAGAATGTCGATGGAACCGCCCGCCGCTTCCTCCGCCGCCTTGGTCAGGGCCTCGACCGACGCGACATCGGATAGGTTGCAGGTGGCGGTGAAGGCGCGCGACCCCAGCTCGGATTTCAGCGCATCGAGCGCCTCCGCACGGGTACCCGACAGCACCACCGCGGCGCCCTGGCGGTGCAGCGCGCGGGCGATGGCACCGCCGATGCCGCCGGAGGCGCCGGTAACGAGTGCGACTTTTCCCGTGAGATCGAACATGTTCGCGTCCTTGGTCCTCGTGGATCGGCAAGATCACCACGAGGCGTGAGTTTAAGGCCTCACCGTGATCCTGTCGAAGGGTGAGGAAGTATCAAATCACAATGTCTTGGCGAAAGCTTCCAGGTCGGCAGGCGCTTCCAGCGCGATCATTTCCAGCGACGGGTCGATGCGCTTGACCATACCGGTCAGCACCTTGTCGCCGAACTCGACGGTGGTTTCCACCCCCAAGCCCCTGAGCGCGGCCATGCTTTCACGCCAGCGCACCCGGCCCGTCACCTGCTCCACCAGAAGACCACGCACGGCTTCGGGATCGCGTGCCTCGGCAGCGGTGACATTGGCCAGCACCGGCACCGCCAGCGGGCGGATGGTCACCTCGGCCAAAGCCTTCTGCATTGCGTCGGCGGCCGGCCGCATCAGCGGGCAGTGAAAAGGCGCACTGACCGCCAGCGGCATGGCACGCTTGATACCTTTGGCCTTGGCGATGTCGGCGGCGCGCGCCAGCGCGTCCAGCGTGCCAGAGATCACGATCTGGCCCGGTGCATTGTCGTTGGCGACGACACAGACACCGCCCCCGGCGGCGGCTTCCTTCGCCACTTCTTCTGCCTGTTCGAATTCAGCGCCGATAAGCGCAGTCATGCCGCCCTCGCCCGCCGGCACGGCGGACTGCATCGCCCTGCCGCGCGTCTTCAGAAGACGCGCGGTATCGGCCAGGGTGAAGGCGCCCGCGGCGCACAGGGCGGTGTATTCGCCCAGGCTATGGCCGGCGACCAGCCGCGCATGGCGCGCGACATCCAGCCCCATCTCCTTTTCCAGCACCCGCACCACCGCCAGCGAGGCAGCCATGATGGCGGGCTGGGCATTCTCGGTCAGGACCAGCGCGTCCTCCGGCCCTTCCCACATCAACTTTGAGAGCTTCTGGGAAAGTGCGTCGTCGACTTCCTGGAACACATCGCGGGCGGACGCGAAGGCATCGGCCAGTTCGCGGCCCATGCCGATTTTCTGGCTGCCCTGCCCAGGGAAAAGAAATGCGCGAGTCATTATGGCGGCAGACAAATCAAGGGTGGCGGGCGAAGTCAAGCAAGCCGGAAAGCTACCGGACCTTGCCGTGACCGGCCGTGGCAAAAAACGCCCTTCCGATCAACACCACCGATATGGCCCCCACCATCAAGGTCACCGCAAGCAACGTCAGGCCGATGCCGTAGCCGCCGGTATGCTGCTTCAGCCAGCCCATCAGTGAAGGCCCGAAAAAGCCGCCAAGGTTGGAAAAGGAATTAAGCAGCGCCAGACCGGCCGCGGCCGCGGTGCCGCGCAACAGCGCAGCCGGCAGTGTCCAGAACACCGCCAGCGCGGCATAGATGCCGGCCGCCGCAACACAGAAACCCGCGATCACCAGCAGCGGATCGCCCGCCCAGGCCGCCACCAGCGTCCCCAACGCGCCCAGCACGGCGGCAAAAGCGACATGGCCGGCACGCTCGCCGCGCCGGTCGCTGGAATAACCCAAGGCCACCATCGCCGCCACCGCCAGCACATAGGGCAGCGCCACGATGAAGCCGGTCTGGATATTGGAATAGCCCATCGCCTTGACGATTTGCGGCAGCCACAGATTCATGCCGTAAAGCGCAAACACGATGGAGAAGTCCGGGATCATCAGGATCCAGATGCGCTTGTCGGCCAGCATCTCCCATAACCCGTGCAGATGGCCGCCCGGCACATGGGATGCATCCTGCTCGGCCCGAAGGCGCGCCAGCACCAGGTCCTTTTCCTCGTCCGTCAGCCATTTGGCGGTCGCAGGACGGTCCGGAAGCAGCCACAGCGCGGCGATGCCGAAGGCCAGCGAGGGGATGCCTTCCAGCAGCAGCATCCACTGCCAGCCCGACAGACCGTGGCCGGATACCCCCAAGAGCCAGCCCGACAGCGGCGCACCGATCACCACGCTCAGCGGCACGCCCGCCAGGAACATGGCGATGAAGCGCGCGCGGCTGGAAGCGGGAAACCAGTATGTCATGTAAAGCACCATGCCCGGATAGAGCCCGGCCTCGGCGGCGCCCAGAAGAAAGCGCAGGACATAGAAACTCACCGGCCCCTGCACAAAGGCAGTCAGCATCGACAGGACGCCCCAGGTGACGCAGATGCGGCACATCCACAGCCGCGCGCCCACCTTCTCCAGCATCAGGTTGGACGGCACCTCGAACAGGAAATAGCCCCAGAAGAACATGCCCGCCGCCAGGCCATAGATCTCGGGCGAGAAACCCAGTTCGCGGTTCATCTCCAGCGCCGCGAAACCGATATTCACCCGGTCCAGG
>DASTRG010000026.1:0-3271 GCA_035761325.1 Rhizomicrobium sp.
TCCTTCCACCGGCTCCAGCCGCGTTTCCATCCCGGCCATCAGCCGGCCCACCGTGCCGGGATGGTTGGCCTCGACCTGGTTTGCGGCCACGACCGGCGAGGCTTCCGTCACGCCATAGCCTTCCAGCAGGGTTATGCCGTACTTGCGCCGCACGAAGCTTCGCGTCTCATCGCGCAGCCGCTCGGCCCCGCAAACCGCCAGGCGCAGCGAGTCGAGGTCGCCCGGTTCGCCCGCGCGCGCATACTGGTTGATGAAGGTATCCGTCGATAAAAGGATGGTGGCGCCTGTCGTGCGAATCCGCCGCGCAATCTCCCTGGGCTGAAGCGGCGTGGGATGGCAGACCAGCTTCACCCCCGCGATCAGCGGCAGCAGCGTGCCGACCGTCAGGCCGAAACAGTGGAAGATGGGCAGGGGATTGAACACCACATCGCCGGGATAGATATCGATATGGGCGCGCACCTGGCCCAGATTGGCCAGGATGTTCCGGTGGCTCAGTACCACGCCCTTGGGCTCGCCTTCGGTGCCCGAGGTGAACAGGACTACCGCGGGCTTTCGGGAATCGACCTTGCGGGACATGAAAGACGGCACCAGCCTGCCCACGACGGCCGCCAGCTTGTCGGCGGCGGTCAGATCCTTTCGCACATCCTCCAGGTAGACGATCTCGTAATCCGCCAGCGCGGCGATCTCGTCTTCCAGCCCGGCGACCTCCACCAGCCGCCGGGCGGTGATGATGCGCCTTGCCTGGGCGATGCGAAGCGCGCTCTTCAACCCGGCCGCGCCGCTGGTGAAATTGAGCATGGTGGGAATGCGGCCATAGGCGGACAGCGCCAGAAAGCAAAGCGTCCCGGCCGCCCCCGTGGGCAGCATGACGGCCACATATTCGCCCCGCGCGGTGCCTTTTTTCAGCGCGTGACCGAGGGCAAAGCTGGCACGGATGATTTCATCATAGGTGAGGGTGCGCCCGTCGCCATCAACCAGGATGGGAGTGCTGCCCCCCAACCGGCCGCGCGCGCCGACGAGGGCGTCGAAAATGGAGCGTTCCGCATCCCGGACATCGAACGGGATACGAAAGCTTTTGCCTTCCTGCATCGGTCCTTCCGCCGTGTTGGAAGGCCCTGTTTAACTCATGTTGCGTGGAAATGCCCGATCCAGCTCTGAAAATCGCGGATCAGGCGGGCACGCCCCGATGGCGTAGCGTTGTGCATTATTCGCGCGAGCTGGGCGCGCAGAGGCCTGGATTCGGCCCACAATTTCTCGGCCGGCGGCTTGATGGCGCCGCCAATGGGCCTGATCACTTCCCGCCGCAGGCGGTCGGGGCCCACCAGCACCACCGCCAGCGCCGCCAGTCCGGCCGCGCCGACCACCACATAGGCTATACGCGCCGGCCAGCTCGTGGCCATGCCGATCAGTGTCCGTTCCGCGCCGGGGGCACGATGTGTCCGTTCCACCGCGCGGACGGCGCGGCGGCTGGGGCGCAGGGATTTCGAAGCGACACGGCTGGTCATGGCGGGCTCCTTCACGTTGAATCCTAGCAACGCATGGGAACCGGGATTGTTCATTGCGCGGAATCAAGGGCAGCCGGGCAGGTCAGTGGTCGCGAACCGACCCGTCCGCCGCATCCCACATTTCCGGGAACTCCCATTCAGGAATGCCGCGCTCATTGTCCACCAGGTGCTCGTCCAGTTCGACCCCCAGGCCGGGCCCGTCCAGATTGCCTTTCAGCAGGATCGCCCCGTCGGTCATCACCAGGGGCGTTTTGATATAGCTCTTGCCCAGCGGGCTGCGATCGACGCCCGGCGGACCGCCCTTTACGGCCTGAAGGCTGGGCACTTCATGGGCCAGGAAATTGGGAATCGACGCCGCCACATGCATGGAGGCCGCAAAGCCGATGATCCCTTCCTTGGAATGGGGAAGCATGTCGGCATAGAAGGCCTCGGCCAGGGCCGCGATCGCCTTCATCTCGGTGATGCCGCCCGTGTGCGTGATGTCGGGCTGCAACAGCTGGGCTGCGCCGTCCACCAGAAGTTCGCGAAACTGCCATTTGGTCACCATGCGCTCTCCGGTGGCGAAGGGCACCGTGGTCTTCTTGGCCATCTCGGCCATCAGGGGCAGGTTCTGGAACTGGATCGGCTCCTCGAAGAACCAGGGACGGAACGGCTCCAGCGCCTTGATGATCTGCATGGCAGCCGGCGGCTCGTGCTCGCCATGCATTTCTATCCCCAGGTCGAAATCCGGGCCCACAAGTTCGCGTATTGCACGAACTTTCTCCACGAAGCCATCGATGTAATAGGGGTTTTCCGATGCCCGCGACAGACGCCCGCGCGTCGACGACACGCTGGTCTTCATTGATTTATAGCCTTCCGCCAGGACATGGGTCCTGGTTTCCTCCACGCTTTCGGCCTGGCCATAGCACTTGATACGGTCGCGCGTGGGACCGCCCAGAAGGTCATAAATGGGCGCGCCCAGCGCCTTGCCCTTGATGTCCCACATTGCGATGTCCACAGCCGACAGGGCGCTGGTGAGGATAATGTCGCCCCGATAGAAGGCGTGGCGGTAGATCGCCTGCCAGTGATGGGCGGGCCGGCGAGGGTCCTTGCCGACCAAGTAGGGCTCCAGCTCCTTGATCGCCGCCACGACGGTGGGGATGCGCCCTTCGACCGTGCCTTCGCCCAGTCCCGTGATCCCCGCATTGGTGTGCATCTTCACGAAGATCGTGCGCAGCGAATTGACAGGGATGATCTCCAGGCCTGTGATGCTGATGGCATCGCGCGGGTCCACCAGGGCCCTGGCGCCCGGCGTGGCCGCATGAACCTCGCGCTCCGCGGCCAGCAACCCGGCCATGCCGGCGGTCATCAGCGACAGCCAATTTCGGCGGGACCAATCTCGGCGGGGCATGGCACGCTTCCTTTTTCTGGGGACCGCTGGCTTGCCAAAGGTGCGTCTGTCGCCGGGGCCCCGTCCGGCTGCCCGAAAAGGGCCGCTTTTCATAGCGCATGGCCGGTCTGCATGTCAGGTGCGGCCGCCGCGCCGGATGATTTTTCATCGCCCTGCCGCTATATGTGCCCCCATGACCATCGTGATCGACGCCCTCAGGCCCCGCCATCCGGAAAAGGCCCGCCGCCCGGACAATGCGGTGCCCAGGAAGCCCGACTGGATCCGGGTCAAGGCGCCGGTGAGCCGCGAATACATCGCCACCCGCGAGGTGGTGCGCGAGAACAAGCTCCACACCGTCTGCGAGGAGGCGGCCTGCCCGAACATCGGGGAGTGCTGG
>DASTRG010000027.1:0-3588 GCA_035761325.1 Rhizomicrobium sp.
GATTTCGCGCTCGGTTCCGGTGTCCAGTGCGCTGGTGGCCTCGTCCAGCAGCAGGATCGGCGGGTTCTTGAGGATCGTGCGGGCGATGGCCACGCGCTGCTTCTCGCCGCCCGACAGCTTGAGGCCGCGCTCGCCCACCATGGAGTCATAACCCTGGGGCAGAAGGTCGATGAATTTGTCGATCTGGGCCAGGCGCGCGGCCTCGCGGATCTCGTCGTCGGAGGCGCCGATGCGGCCGTAGGCGATGTTATATTTCACCGTGTCGTTGAAGAGCACCGTGTCCTGGGGGACGATGCCGATCACCGCGCGCAGCGAAGCTTGTGTGATGTCGCGGATATCCTGGCCGTCGATGGTCACCGCTCCGCCCTGAATGTCGTAGAAGCGGTAGAGGATGCGGCTGATGGTGGATTTGCCGGCGCCGGATGGGCCCACGACCGCCACCGTCTTGCCGGCGGGCACGGTGAAGCTGATACCCTTCAACACCACGCGCTCGGGATCGTAGCCGAACACGACATTGTCGAACCTGATCTCGCCGCCCGTGACCAGCAGCGGCTTCGCACCGGGCTTGTCCACCACCTCCTGGGGCTGGTGCAGAAGGCGGAACATCGCTTCCATGTCCACGAGCCCCTGGGTGATCTCGCGATAGACCGTGCCCAGCAGATTCAGCGGCTGGTAGAGCTGGATAATGATCAGGTTGGCGGCGACGAACTGGCCAAGCTTGACCTCGCCCGACTTGACCATCAGCGCCGCCAGCACCAGGACCAATCCCTGGCCCAGCGCCATGATCGCGGCCTGGCCGGTGTTGAGAACGGACAGCGATATCTGCGACTGGACCGAGGCCTGCGAATAACGCTCCATCGACTGGTCGTAGCGCCGGGTCTCGTGCCGTTCGTTGTTGAAATACTTGACCGTCTCGAAATTGAGCAGGCTGTCCACCGCCTTGGTGTTGGCGTCGGTGTCGGACTGGTTCATCTCGCGGCGAAAGGCGATGCGCCAGCGGGTGACGATGAAGGTGAACCAGGCATAGCCCGCCACCATCGCGATCGCGCTCAGCGCCACCCAGATGTTGAAGAACCAGTAAAGCATGGCGCTGTAGATCAGCACCTGGAAGAAGATGGGAAATATGCTGAACAAGGCAAAGGACAGGATATTGTCGATGCCGCGCGTGCCGCGCTCGATAATGCGCGAAAGCCCGCCGGTCTTGCGTTCCAGGTGGAAGCGCAGCGACAGGGTATGGACATGGGCGAAGGTTTCGACCGCGACCTCGCGCATGGCGTGGTACTGGACTTTGGCGAAGACGCCGTCGCGCAGCTGGGCGAAGGCCTGCATCAGCACGCGCGACATCGCATAGGTTGCCACCAATGCGATCACCACCATCAGCGAGGCGCGCTCGGGCGTGGTGCCGAAAGCGTCCACCGCCGCGCCCAGGAATTGCTGCGAAACGGTGGTGGCCCCGATCGCCAGCATGAGGAAGACGATGGAAAGGACGACGCGCGCCTTCAGGTCCGGCCGTCCCTTGGGCCACAGATAGGGCATCAGCCGCCAGAGCGGCCGGAAACTGGGGGCATCGCCGCCCTGCTCGGTCATTCAGTGCCCCATATTCCCGCCGCCGAAGGTGATAAATCCTGCGATCAGGGCGATCAGCGCCACGGTACCCAGGATAATCAACCAGCGTGGCACGAACTTCTCCGTTGGAAAGGGGCCAGAACCCGTCTAAGGAATTGCAGATTTAGAAAGATGCGCGCCCCCGCGCAACCCCGCCCGCGATATGGACACAAAACCCCGTAATAGCGCCAATCCTGCCATATGCGTCTTCGCCGGCGCATCTTATGGCGACAATCCCCGGTTCGCCGAGACGGCCCGTGCCGTCGGCGCCGGAATCGCCGCGATGGGCGGTTCCCTCGTGTTCGGGGGCGGCGGCCTGGGCCTGATGGGCGAAGCCGCGCGCGCCGCCATGGCCGGCGGCGCCGACGTGCAGGGCATCATGCCCGCTTTCCTGCAGGCGATCGAGCCGGAAATCTCGCCACAGGAAAAGCTCATCGTCACGCCCCACATGCAGGAGCGCAAGATGCTGATGCTGCAGATGTCGGATGCCTTTGTGGTGCTGCCGGGCGGGCTGGGCACCATGGACGAATTCTTCGACGTGGCGACCGAGGCCCAGCTTGGCGTGCACAGGAAGCCGATCATCGTGGTCAATGTCGACGGCTATTTCGATGCCCTGGACACGCTTCTGCGGCACATGATCAAGGCCGGCTTCGCCAAGGCAACGGTCCTGGAGCTCTATCACCTGGCCGACGGCGCGGATTCGGCGCTGATGATGCTGCAGGCAGGGCTGGCGGCCGGCGCGCGGCGCTAGACCCCGCCGCCCGTCAACCCACTTGCGCGCCATCGCGCAGCAGCTTGTAGGTGATGGAGTCGGTCAGCGCCTCGAAAGAGGCATCGACGATGTTTTCCGACAGGCCTACCGTGGACCAGCGGTTGCCCTTGCCGTCGGCGCTTTCGACCATGACACGGGTGATGGCTTCGGTGCCGCTGGTGAGGATACGCACCTTGAAGTCCACCAGGCGCAGGTCCTGCAGGCAGGACGAATATTTACCCAGGTCCTTGCGCAACGCCGCATCCAGCGCGTTGACCGGGCCATTGCCGCTGCCCACGCTGTGGATCTTCTTGCCCGCCACCTTCAGGCGGACCACGGCCTCGGACTCCGAGACGAATTCGTGGCCGTCGCGGCGCCGTTCGACGCTGACGCGGTAGGAATCGACGGTGAAATAATCGGGCACCTGGCCCAGCGCGCGCCGCGCCAGCAGCTCGAAGCTGGCTTCGGCCCCGTCATAGGCATAGCCCTGGAATTCACGCTGCTTGATGTCTTCCAGCAGGCGCGACACGCGCGGGTCCTTTGGCTCGAGCGCGATACCCACTTCCTTCAGCCGCGCCAGGACATTGGCGCGCCCCGACTGGTCCGACACCGGAATGACGCGGACATTGCCGACGCTTTCCGGCTTCACATGCTCGTAAGTCGTGGGATCCTTGAGCACCGCCGAGGAATGAAGCCCGCCCTTGTGGGCAAAGGCCGACGGGCCGACATATGGCGCATGGCGCGCCGGCGCGCGGTTGAGAATTTCATCCAGAAGACGCGAGACATGGGTGATGCGCGCAAGCTGCTCGCTGCCCACACCTGTTTCGAACCGCGAGGCGAAGGGCTCCTTCAACATCAGGTTGGGCAGGAGCGTGCAGAGGTTGGCGTTGCCGCAGCGCTCGCCCAGCCCGTTCAGCGTGCCTTGGAGCTGGCGCGCGCCGCCCCGGATCGCCGCCAGGCTCACCGCCACCGCCTGGCCGGTGTCGTTGTGGGCGTGGATGCCCAGCCCGGCCCGCGGCAGTTTCGCCTTCACCTCCGAGACGATGCGATAGACATCCTCGGGCATGGTGCCGCCATTGGTGTCGCACAGGACCAGCCAGCGCGCGCCGGCGTCCAGGGCCGCCTTCACGCAGTCCAGCGCATATTGCGGATTGGATTTGTACCCGTCGAAGAAATGCTCGGCGTCCAGCATCGCCTCGCCCCTGGCAGCGGCGGCTTCGATGGAGCGGGCG
>DASTRG010000028.1:0-4422 GCA_035761325.1 Rhizomicrobium sp.
ACCGGCCCGCAATGAAGCGAGAGAAAGTCAAACCGCGTGGGCGGTCATTTTTGCGGCAGACCATGTGGACGGGGAACCGCGTCATTTCCCGCTCCCCGGCATCAGCCACGCGCTGACCGCTTCCTTGGGCTCCAGGCTGGCGGCCGCCCGCTTGACCGCGCTTGCATCGACCTTCGCGATGCGGTCCGGCCACTGCGCGACATCATTGACCGTCATGCCTATGGCCAGCGCCTGGCCATAGGCGGACGCCATTGCATACTGGCTGTCGCGCCGATAGGTCGTGGCCGCCACCAGCTGGGTCTTGGCGCGCGACAGGTCCGCGGCGGCGGGCGGGCGCGCGGCTTCCCTGGCCAGCACCTGATCCACCGCCTTTTCCAGGGTTTGAAGCGATACGCCGGGGCGCGGCACCGCATAGACCGAGAATTCGCCCGCATCGCGCGCCATGCCGTCATAGGAGGCGCCCGCATCGGTGGCCAGCTTCTTCTCTTCCACCAGGACGCGATAGAGGATCGAGGTCTGATCGCCCCCCAGGACCTGGGCATAGACCTCCAGACCCTCGGCGCGGCCCGGCGTGGCCGTGGCATAGGACGGAACGCGATAAATGCGGCTGAACACCGGCACCTTTGCGTCGGGCCGCACCACCGTCATGCGCGTCTCGGCCAGGCGTGGCGGCTCGGCGAATTCGGCCCGCGGCTCAAGCTGGCGCGCCGGGACGGCTCCGTAATATTGCTGCGCCATCCTGCGGATCTCGTCGGGCGTGACGTCGCCGGCCACCACCAGGATGCAGTTGTTGGGCGCATAGTGATGGTCGTAGAAATCCTGCGCCGATACCTTGTCGATGCGCTTTATCTCATCCATCCAGCCGATCACCGGGCGCCCATAGGGGTGGGACAGATGCAGCGCCGCTTCCATCTGCTCGCTGGTCAGGGCCTGGGGATCGTTGTCCACCCGCATGCGCCGCTCTTCCATCACCACATCGCGCTCGGGACCGACCGTGGCGTCCGTCAGGTTGAGGTTTGCCAGCCGGTCCGCCTCCAGCCGCATCGCCAGCCCAAGCCGGTCCTTGGCGATCTGCTCATAGAAAGCGGTGTAGTCATGGGTGGTGAAGGCGTTGTTCTCGCCGCCATTCTTGGCGATGATCTGCGAGAACTGGTCGCCCGGCACGGCCTTGGTGCCGCGAAACATCATGTGTTCGAAAAAATGCGCCAGGCCCGACAGGCCCGGCGGATCGTCCATTCCGCCCACCTTGAACCAAAGCATCTGGGTGACGACGGGCGCGCGATGGTCGGGGATTACCAACACCTGCATGCCGTTGGCCAGCGCGAACTGGAATGTATCCGGCGCCGCACGTGTGGCGGACTGCGCGCCGGCCGGCACAGCCAGCAGCAGCATCGCAAGCCCTGCCAGAAGCCCCCTAGAACAGCCAGTCAAACCAGCCGCCGCTGTCGTTTTTCGGTTTCGGAGCCTGCTGGCGCCTGGAGGTGCGCTTGCCGATTTCGGCATCCGGGTTCACCGGCTGGCCGGTAAAGGGCGTGGGCGAGGCACCCAGCACCCGGTCGGTGAAGCTGGCATCGGCCGCCTGCATGGCGCGCAGGTCGGTCTTGAGCTTGGTACGCACCCCCGGATCGGCATTCTGCACGCCGGCATTGGCCAGAAGCAGCTTTTCGGCCATCGAGTAATTGCCGGTCATGTTGTTGGCGATCGTCTGCGGATCCTGGCTGTTGAACAGCGCGGTCTGCGCGCTGGTGCTGGGGTCGGACTGGTTGGTCGGCGGGGCACCGGGCGCGGGCGGGCGCAGGTTGAAATCTGGCGGAATGACCAGCGGCGCCTTGGTGGTGACCGCGAACTCGTCAGGCGACTTCTTGGTCAGGCCGGCGGCCTCGCGCAGATCGCCGCAGCCCGCCGCCATCGGCAGGCAGAGCAGCAGCACGGGCATCGCCAGCGTCGCCGGCATCAGCCGCTTTACCGGCACACATTTCATGTCACACCTCATGGCCTTCCCGATGCTCCTTGCCGACCGGCCCGGAAAGATCGCGCCCTGCATGCTTCTGCTCGGAATGTTCCGGCCTCAGCACATCGTAGATGATCGCTGCCGCGCCGAGCGTAATCGCCAGGTCGGCAATGTTGAAAACATACCAGTCATAGCCGAAACCGTAAAAGTGGAAAAAATCCGCCACCTTTCCGTAAAGCAACCTGTCGATCAGGTTTCCCAGCGCTCCGCCGATCACCAGGCCATAGCCGATGGTCAGGGCGCGGCTGTGCGAACGCCACAAAAGCCAGCTCAGGGCCGCGACCGCCAGGGTGCTGGTGGTGACCAGCGCGGCTGTGCCGATCCCGCCGGACGCGGGAAACAGGCCGTAGGAAATGCCAGGGTTCCACACCATCACCAGATTAAAAAAGGGCAAGACCCCGATCGCCTCGCCCGGCGCCATGTGCACAAAGCCCGCGCCATATAGCATGAACAGCTTGGAGCCCTGGTCGGCGGCCAACGCCACGGCGGCGGCGATCAGCCCCACCTCGCGCGGCTCCAGGCTTGCCAGGAAACGCTTCATGCCGGCTCCAATGCGGCAACCGCTTGCGTGCAGCGGTTGCACAGATGGGTTTGCGGGTGGCGCGAGACTTCCTCCAGCACCATCCAGCAGCGGGCGCATTTGTCACCAGCTGCCTTACGAAATTCGACACCGACTCCCGGAACCTCCGGTAGCTGGAACGCACGCGATAAACCGTCGCCGACGATTTTGAATCCGGAGGTAATGGCGATCTCTTTCCAGCTTTCTTCGCTGAGCAACTGGCTGTCTTGCAGGCCGCAATTCAAAACCGGTGCCGCTTCCAGCGACGATCCGATCGTCTTGTCGGCGCGCGCCAGTTCCAGCGCGCCCGTCACCACACGCCGCAATTCGCGGATGCGCTTCCACTTCTCCACCAGCGCCGTGTCGGTCCATGCGGCCGGCACGGCGAAGAAGTCCTGCAGATGGACACTCTCATCGGCGCCGAAGCGCGTGGTCCAGGCTTCCTCCATGGTAAAGCACAAGATGGGCGCATACCAGGTGACGACGCAGCGGAAGATGGTGTCGATCACCGTGCGCGCGGCACGCCGGCGCGGGGCATCCACCGGATCGCAATAGAGCGCGTCCTTGCGGATGTCGAAGTAAAAGGCCGACAGGTCGTTGGTGCAGAAATTGAACAGGGTGCTGTTGACCTTGCCGAAATCGAATCCGGCATAGGCCTGGCGCACGACCCCATCCAGTTCGGCCAGCCGCGCCAGCATATAGCGTTCCAGCTCCGGCATCCTGTCCGGCGCGATGCGCTCCTTCTCGCCGAACCCATCCAGGTTCGCCAGCATGAAGCGTATGGTATTGCGAAGCCGCCGATAGGCATCGACATTGGCCTTGATGATGTCCGGACCGATGCGCAGGTCCTCGGTGAAATCGGATGATGCCGCCCACAGGCGCAAGATCTCCGCGCCGTTCTTTTCGGCGATCACCTGCGGCGCCACCGTGTTGCCCAGCGACTTGGACATCTTGCGGCCCTGCTCGTCCAGCACGAAGCCATGGGTCAGGACGCCGCGATAGGGCGCATGGCCGCGCGTGCCCACGCTTTCCAGCAGGGACGACTGGAACCAGCCGCGATGCTGGTCGCTGCCTTCCAGGTAAAGGTCCGCGCGCTCGGCGCGCGGCCAGTTGGGATCGATCGGCTCCTCCACCACGAAGACATGGGTCGAGCCGGAATCGAACCAGACATCCAGAATATCGGTGATCTGCTCATAATCTTCCGGATTGCGACCCTCGCCCAGGAAACGCGACGGCGGCGAGGTGAACCAGGCGTCGGCGCCCTCGTCCTCGAACGCTTCGGTGATGCGGTCGAACACGGCCTTGTCGTTCAGCACCTCGCCGCTCTTCTTCTCGACAAAGATGGCCAGCGGCACGCCCCAGGCGCGCTGGCGCGACAGCACCCAGTCGGGGCGGCCTTCCACCATCGCGCCGATGCGGTTCTTGCCCCGCGGCGGATACCATTTGGTTTCGTCGATGGCGGCCAGCGCCAGCGCGCGCAGCGTCTTGCCCCCCATAAAGGGTTTGTCGATGGCGACGAACCATTGTGGCGTGGCGCGAAAGATCACCGGCGCCTTGCTGCGCCAAGAATGCGGATAGGAATGGCGCAGCGAACCCTTCGCCAGCAGCTTGCCGTGCGCAATCAGTTCCTTGATCACCGCGCCATTGGCGTCGCCGTCCTTGCCTTCGGGCGTGAGAATCCGCTTGCCGGCGAAGACCGGCACATGCGGTGCATAGGAGCCGTCAGGCTGGACGATGTTGAAGGCGTCGGGATTGGCCGCCGCGTAACCGGGAAACATCGTGATCATCAGCTCGAAATCGTCCTCGCCATGGCCGGGGGCGGTATGGACGAAGCCGGTGCCGGTATCGGCGG
>DASTRG010000029.1:0-6013 GCA_035761325.1 Rhizomicrobium sp.
CCAAGGGTATGGCTGTTCGCCATTTAAAGTGGTACGTGAGCTGGGTTTAGAACGTCGTGAGACAGTTCGGTCCCTATCTGCCGTGGGTGTTCGAAACTTGAGAGGACTTCTTCCTAGTACGAGAGGACCGGAAGGAACGTATCTCTGGTGGATCGGTTGTGGCGCCAGCCGCATAGCCGAGTAGCTAAATACGGACGAGATAACCGCTGAAAGCATCTAAGCGGGAAACTCACCTCAAAACCAGGTTTCGCTTGAGAGCCGGGGAAGACTACCCCGTCGATAGGCCAGGTGTGTAAGCGCAGCAATGCGTTGAGCTTACTGGTACTAATCGCTCGATTGGCTTGATCGCAAGCAGCATCGTTTCATGTCTGGAAACAAAGCCAGGCATACCCACACCACAAACTTCGGTCAGTGTCGTATTCTTTGTCTTGCGCGCGTCAGCGCGCGGGTATCTCTTGGTCCTTCGCCGACCTGGTGGTCATAGCGAAGGAATTCTACCCGATCCCATTCCGAACTCGGCCGTCAAAGCCTTCTGCGTCCATGGTACTGCGGCTCAAGCCGCGGGAGAGTAGAACGCTGCCAGGTCTGCCAAGGACCAAGAGAGACAAGCCTTCACAAATCAGGCAAAAGCCCCGCTCGCGAAATCGCGGCGGGGCTTTTGTTTTTCCACGGTCTGCATCAGCTTTCAGACCGTTTCGTGCCGGTCACGCGCCAGTGGTATGACTCACCCAGGAGCCCCGTCAGCCGGCGCGAGCGCAGCGCGAATGCGGCGGCGCGCAACAAAGGCCCGCGCACGCCCAGCTTGGCGCGCAGCTTGCCAACCAGCCACCAGCGAAAGAACGGCCCGAATGACAGCGAGATGCCGTGCCGATCGAAGGTTTCGGCGATTGCCGGCGCGGCGCGGTAGAAAGTCTGGGTATCGGCATAGGTCCCGATGATCTCCGCCTTGTCCCTGGGCGCCATCTCGCGCGGCAGGGACCCCTGCGCACCCAGGCCAACCAACGCGCGAATCGCCAGCCGCCGTGGGCGCGAGCGGGGCGCCAACCAGTGCACTGCCGGCAGGTGATAATGCGGTTCCATCAGCAGCCGCCGCCCCGGAAAGCGGTGAAACACCATGCCGCCGGGCCGCAGGATGCGACTGATTTCGCCCGCCAGCGCGTCCAGGTCGGCGACGTGTTCAAGGACCTGGTCGGTGATCACCGCGTCGAAGAAGCCGTCCCTGAAGAGCGTGCGTCCGCCTACTTCCATCAGCGACAGGATCGGGCAGTCACCTTCCCAGATCCGCGACAGTATGCGGCCCGAATGAATGAAGCGCTCGTCGATGTCCACGCCATAGGCGTCAGCGCCCACCACGCGCAGCTGACCCACCAGTCCGCCGCGGCCACAGCCGAAATCCATTACCCGCAATCGCCGACCGCGAGGCCAATCACAATGACGCAGAAACTCCGCGATTTCATGATCCAGTGGTTCTGTGACATTGGTGGGTGAAAGGTCGCGAAACTTGCTATCACCACTTAATGCACGGAATTCCGATGACCGCCCGACGCACATGCACACCTCCCACCCGAGGAAGGCACCCGGCATAATACCGTTCCGGCAAGCACGAAAAGGTCACAGCATGTTGTTGGGGGCCGCGGCTAATATGTGATTGCCACGGCCGTCGTCATTCCAGCAACGGGCGCACGGCCGGCGAAAACAGCTTTTCCAGCATGAAATCCGGCAGCAGATACTGCGGGAAACTGCGGGACATGTTGTCGGTACGCAGGATATGCAGGCACAAACCCTCGGTATCGGCGAAATGGGCGATACGGCTGCCCCGGGCCATCGCCGCCCCGACGAAACCCGAATCGGAAGCATAGGCGACAGGGGGGAAGGGCTGGCGTTCCCACATGGTTTTGCGGAAGACATAACTGAAGCCGAAACCGAACCAATTGCTCCGCATATTTTCCGGCGGCGTCTGGTTGATGAAGCCGCGGAGCACCGGATCGGTTCCGAAGGTGAAATGCAGGCCCAGAAGGTTGGTAGTATCCCACCATCCCAGCCGCTTCAGCAGCGCGGAATAGACGAACCAGCCTGACAGCTTGACCAGATCGGTGCCTTCCGCTTCCAGCCGGCCCAGCATAGTGGCCAGATAGGGGGGCGCGTAATAGTCGTCATCATCGAACTGTGCAATTACCGAGGCGGTCGCCCGCTCGCACAGCCAGTTGCGCTTCGCGCTGACCAGCATTTTTTCACCGGGATGGTGGTGATAGTGCACGCGCGGATCGTCCAGCGTCGCGAAATAGGGCGTAGGCGCCGGGCTGTCATCCAGTATCAGCCATTCGAAATCGGTCAGGGTCTGGGATGCCACGATGGCATGCTGCCGCTCCAGGAGGGCAGGGCGTCCATAGGTGGGAGTGATGATGGAGATGGCGGGCATTGGCGCCAGCCTGACATGGCGGGGGGGATTCGGCTAGCCGGCAGGTCAGTCCGCGCTAGCCTGGCGCAGCAGATCCTTGGCGATAAAACCGCTGACGGCATAGACGTGCGTGCCGAACTGGCCGGAGTGGATATTCCAGACCTTCACCCTGGACCAGTCGTTCTTCTCGCTGACGTCCCGCACCGGCATGGCATGGTCGATCTCGCCGTGATTCTGCCAGTTGGCCTGGTCGACGATGATCTCGCGCGGCGACACGATATCGGTCACCACCGCGACGTGGCCACGCCGCAGCCGCTTGGAGCCCGAGAAGACCATCACCGCCTCTTCGACGGGATGTGACAGGCGGGCGTACAGGTTGCGGGCGCGGGCCCACCAGTATTTGGCGTCACCCATGATCGCCAGGCCAGAGCGCATGCGGGCATATTCCACGCAGAACAGCCGGCGCAGGGGCTTTTCTACCGACGGCGGGGGCGGTGCCACCTTGACCGGTTCCATCTTGCCCAGGGCGGACGGGGTGATCCGCGCCAGCGTCGGCGGGCGGGCCGTCAGCGCCGGCCGGGGCTGGACCACAGGCTGGATCACAGGCTGGATCACAGGCGTGGCGGGCTGGGCTTCGTCAGGCCCAAATATCGTGCTGAGCCAACTTCCAACCCGGGAAGACAGCCCGGAATCCTGGACATCCGCCCGCGCTGCGATCGGAAAACCCAGCAGCACGGCCATGGCAAAGCATGCAACAAGACGACAACGCTTCGACAACCCTGAAGTCCCCAAATCCGGCCCCCAGCCGGTGTCCCGCCCAACGTGGGAGAGCCCCCGTCCGCGGGACGGCCGAACTAGACCAAGACTCTGCCAGCGGGCAAAGACGTTTCCTTGCCACGCCCGCCGTGGCATTTCTGTCACACCAAGATATTGAAAATGCTGAGAAAATGCTGACTTTTGCCAACCCAATTGCAGCGCGACACCACGCTGCGTCAGCCCGCCACGGGCGGTGGAACGGCCGCGAAAAACCGGCCCCGCCAGGCACTAAACCGCTGGGCCCGGCGCTCGCGCCGGGCCTTCCGGGCGGCCTCACTTCGCCGCAGTAACGATCTCGAGCGACTTGTCGACGTGCTGGTCAGGCGACAGGCCGTCGGACTTGGAGGAGAGCGAGGCCAGCACCTTGCCATTCCTGCCGATCACATAGGTCACCCGCTCGATGAAGGCGTGACCGATTTCCTGGCCGCGCACATCCTTGGCACCTTCGCGCGCCGCGCCTACCGAAAGGTCATAGCTCTTGGCGACCTTGGTGTCGGCGTCCGAGGCGATGGGAAATTTGCCTGCGCAAAAATTCGGATCTGCGGAGAACTGGTGCAGCCTGTCCAGGCTGTCGGCCGATACACCCAGCACGCTGGCGCCGGCTGCCTGGAACTTGCCGATATTCTCCGCGAAAGTGTGGGCCTCCAGGTCGCAGCCGCCGGTATAGGCGCTGGGATAGAAGTAGACCACTACCGGGCCCTTCTTCAGCGCGTCCTTCAGGTTGAAGGTGAAGTCCTTGCCGCCCAGGCTTCCGGGTAGGGTGAAGTCGGGGGCAGTGTCGCCAGGCTTGAGGGCCGCATAAGCCGGGGATGCGCAAAGGGCGGCCAAAAGGCCGATGGCAATCTGTCTTTTCATGGAAAAGGTCCTCGCTTCTGGGGCCCCCAAACCCTAGCATGAACTATCCGATGCCCGAAGCGGGGGTCGTTCCGATTGCCAGTTCGCGGCAGCCTGACACAGGGTTACGGCAGGGAGAGATGAATTGGCTGTAAAGGCCCTGGAGCACGTTACTATCCGCTGTACCCAGCTCACGCGCACCCGCGACTTCTATTGTCGTCTAATCGGGTTGACCGATGGCGAACGGCCGGCCTTCCCCTTTCGCGGCCACTGGCTTTACCTGGGCGGCGTGCCGGTAGTCCACCTGGTGGAAGCCGCCGATGGTGGCGCCGCCTGGGGCCGGGGCGACGAACTGCTGGACCCGGACGCTCAATCAGCAGGAACGGGTGCTTTCGACCATGTCGCCTTCCATGGCGAGGATTTTGACGCCATGCGGGCCGAGCTGGCCGCGGCGAATATGGAATTTCGCGAGCGCGTCGTACCGGGCGGCAGGCTGAAACAGCTTTTCGTGGCCGACCCGGAAGGCGTGCTGGTCGAGATCAATTTCCGGACATAGGCACGAACGAAAGCTGCGCGCCGCGCCTCACTCCTTTGCCCGTTCCACGTATGAGCCGTCCTGTGTCATCACAACGACGCGGGTGCCCACGGTGATGTGGGTCGGCACCATTGTACGCACGCCGTTGGACAGCAGCGCCGGTTTGAACGAACCGGATGCGGTCTGGCCCTTCATGACCGGTTCGGTCTCCATGACTTCGAAAATGGCGCGTTGCGGGATCTCGATGGAGATGGGATTGCCCTCGAACAGCTGCAACTGCACTTCCATATTCTCGGTCAGATAGGGGGCGGCATCGCCCACCACATCGCCCGGCACGTGCACCTGGTCGAATGTCTCCGGCTGCATGAACACATATTGCTCGCCGTCCTGGTAAAGGTAGTTGAAGGTCTTGTGCTCGACGAACGCCTTCTCGACGCTGTCGGTGGTGCGCAGGCGTTCCACCGTCTTCACGCCGTCGGAGATGCGGCGCATTTCCAGATGGGTCACCGGGGTGCCCTTGCCGGGGTGGATATTCTCGGCTGTCAGCACGAGATAGAGCTTGCCGTCCTTTTCCAGGACATTGCCTTTGCGCACGGAGCTGGCGATAACCGAAACCACGTCGAACCTCTTGCGAATATGGAAGTTGGCGGGGGCTATAGCAGGGGTGATTTGAGAGGTCAAAAATGCCCTGGTGGGAACGCCAGACCCATGCCGACCGTCGCCCCCTGCTGGTCACGCGGGGCCGGATAAAGGCCGGAATTCGCGCGCATTTCGAGGCTTTGGGCTTTACCGAGGTGGAATGCGCCGTCCTGGTGCCGTCTCCCGGCAACGAAGCCCATCTGCACGCCTTTGAAACCAGCGCCGTGTCTATGGACGGTTCCCGGCACCGGCTTTACCTGCACACTTCCCCGGAGTTCGCCGCCAAGAAACTGCTGGCTGCGGGGGAAGACAGGATTTTCGAGTTTGCCCGGGTGTTTCGCAATCGCGAGCAGGGCCGCCTGCATGCCCGCGAATTTACCATGCTGGAATGGTACCGGACCCGGGAAGATTATGAGGTCGTGATCGCCGACACGCTGGACCTTGTGCGCCTGGCGGCGCAGATCGCGAAAACAAGCCGGCTGGTGTACCGCGAGCGGACCTGCGATCCCTTCGCGCCGGCGGACCGGCTGACCGTGGCCGAGGCTTTCACGCACTTTGCAGGAATTGACCTTCTGGCCACCCTGGATGAACGCGGCTCCGGCCGGCGCGATGATCTGGCGGTGCGGGCACGGCGCGGCGGAATTTCCGTCAGCGAGGATGACGACTGGTCCGACATTTTCAGCAAGGTCCTGACGGCGCGGATCGAGCCCAGGCTGGGGTTGGACCGGCCGGTTATCCTTTACGAATACCCTGTGTGCGAGGCGGCGCTGGCGCGCGTCTCGCCGCGCGAT
>DASTRG010000030.1:0-2510 GCA_035761325.1 Rhizomicrobium sp.
GGCTGGTGAACATCCGGTATGGCTCGCTGACCCCCTTGGTCACCAGATCGTCGATCATCACCCCGATATAGGCTCGTGCCCGTTCCAGAATGACAGGCGCCGAGCCGCCCGCAGCCCGGGCGGCATTCCAGCCCGCCACCAACCCCTGACCGGCGGCTTCCTCATAACCGGTGGTGCCGTTGATCTGGCCCGCCAGGTAAAGGCCGGGCACGCGCTTGACCTCCAGCGCCGGGGTCAGCTCGCGCGGATCGACATAATCATACTCGATGGCATAACCGGGACGGCGCACCAACGCAGTCTCCAATCCGGGAATCGTGGCCAGAAGGGCATGCTGAACGTCCTGGGGCAGGGAGGTGGAAATCCCGTTCGGATAGATCGTATCGTCGCTAAGCCCTTCTGGTTCCAGGAAAATCTGGTGGGACTGGCGATCAGCGAAGCGGCTGACCTTGTCCTCTATGGACGGGCAATAGCGCGGCCCCATAGAGGCGATCTGGCCGCTATACATGGGCGCGCGGTGCAAGTTGGCGCGGATGATGGCGTGGGTCTCAAGGGTCGTGCGGGTGATACCGCACTGGACCTGGGGCGTGGTGATCCTGCTGGTCAGGAAAGAGAAGGGCTGGGGCGGGTCGTCGCCCGGCTGCATCTCCAACCGGTGCCACTGGATGGTGCGCCCGTCCAGCCGTGGCGGGGTACCTGTCTTCAGCCGCCCCATCGACAGGCCCAAACCATATAATGTGCGCGATAGGCCGATGGAGGGCGGCTCGGCGCCCTGGGTGACCTTCATCCGCCCTGCCGCAATCCTGGTTTCGCCGATATGGATCAGGCCATTCAGGAAGGTCCCGGTGGTCAGGACCACCCGGCCGCAACGGATCGTCTCACCATCGGCGGTGATCACACCAGCGACGGCGCCATCCTCCAACACCAGGTCTTCGGCGGCCGCCTCACGGATGTCCAGGTTTGCGATCTCCCGCAGCATTCGCTGCATCGCCTGCCGGTAAAGCGCGCGGTCCGCCTGGGCGCGGGGCCCGCGCACCGCCGGACCCTTGCGGCGGTTGAGCAGACGAAACTGGATGCCCGCGGCATCGGCCGCCCGGCCCATCAGGCCATCGAGCGCATCGATCTCCCGCACCAGATGGCCCTTGCCGACACCGCCGATGGCCGGATTGCACGACATCTCGCCCAGCGTGTCGAAGCGATGCGTCAGCAGCAGTGTCCTGGCGCCAAATCGCGCCGATGCCGCCGCCGCCTCGCAGCCTGCGTGGCCGCCGCCGATCACGATGACGTCGAAATGCCTCATGGGCCGGGCTCATACGCGTGCGCCGGTTTACGCACAAGGCGCTTTATGGAATCCGCGGCCGGCCGCGCTTCGAACCGCCGGGCGGCCGGATAACTCCAATGGCCGCCGCCCGCAGCAGGCGCCGGAAGGTCGGACATTCCAGATAGCTGGGTGCCGGACATGCCGCGGCGTGACGCAGCCCGTCACGCAGCGCACGCAGCTCCCGGATGGTTTTATCCAGCGCGGACGCCTTGTCCGCCAGAAGCTTGCGGTCGATGCGCGGCTTGCCGCCCGGCGCGAACATGGCGGTGATCTCGTCCAGCGTGAATCCCGCCACCTGCCCCAAGCTGATCAGGTTCAGCCGCTCCAGCACGGAAGGATCGAACAGCCGGCGCAGGCCCCGCCGCCCGATAGAGGCGATCAGGCCCTTCTCCTCATAAAAGCGCAGAGTCGAGGCCGGTACGCCCGAGCGCTGCGCGACCTGGGCGATATCCAGGTCTTTCATCCCTTGACCTCAAGTTAACTTCAAGTGGCAGGTTAAGCCCGCGGCATGACCATCACAAGCCGCATCGCAAGACGTCCTGTCCATTGCAAGCAGAAGGAGAAGACAATGAACGAGGTGATCGACCACGCCATCCGCATCATCGCCATCGGTGCGGGCGCCACGCTGGTGATGGACGGATGGCTGATGTTTCTGAAACGGCTTGGCGTGCCCATCCAGAGCTTCAGCCTGCTGGGCCGCTGGATCGGCCACTGGCCTGGCGGCATCTTCCGCCACGACAGCATCGTAAAGGCCGCGCCGGTCAAGAACGAGCTGTTGCTGGGATGGCTGGCCCATTACGCCATCGGCATCGCCTTTGCGGTTCTGCTGGTTGCCGTTGTCGGCCCGGCATGGCTGGTCAGCCCCACGCCATTGCCTGCGATCATCACCGGCATCGTCACCGTCGCCGCGCCGTTGCTGGTGATGCAGCCCGCGATGGGCGCGGGCGTTGCGTCATCGAAGACCAGGACGCCGCTGCGCAACTGCATCAAGAGCACCGTCACGCATACGGTTTTCGGCATCGGCCTCTACGTCGCCGCCGTCGTCGTCGCCTCCATGCCGGAAGGCATCGCGGGATGAAACACCTGGCCGTGATCACGCCGGCCGGAAGCAATCTGTGAGGATGTGCTACTTGCCGACGCAGAAGTCGCGGAAGACGAAATCGAGTACCTCCTCGACATCGACGCGGCCGGT
>DASTRG010000031.1:0-15495 GCA_035761325.1 Rhizomicrobium sp.
CTTGTGGCGTTCTTGATGGAATCATTGCCGATCACCAGGCCCGCCGGCTCGAAGCGGGTGAAGGTGAAGGCGTCGACGAATTCCTCCAGCGGCACGCCATATTGCAGCCCGACCGAGATGGCGATGGCGAAATTGTTCATCAGGCTGCGGAAGGCGGCGCCTTCCTTGTGCATGTCGATGAAGATTTCGCCCAGCCGGCCGTCTTCATACTCGCCGGTGTGCAGATAGACCTTGTGGCCGCCCACGATGGCCTTCTGGGTATAGCTCTTGCGGCGATGGGGCAGCTTTTCGCGCTCGTGGCTGCGAACCTTCTCGATCACCCGTTCGACGATGCGTTCGGTGACCACGGTCTGGTGCGCGGAATTCTGCTGCGCGACGGCGGCGCGCGGCGCGCCGGCTTCGTCCTCCTCCTCGTCGGCGAAGGCGAATACCTGGCTCGACAAAGGCTGGCTGAGCTTGGAGCCGTCGCGGTAGAGGGCATTGGCCTTCAGCCCCAGCTTCCAGGACAGCATATAGGCCTCGCCGCAATCGGCGATGGTGGCGCTGTTGGCCATGTTGATGGTCTTGGAGATCGCGCCGGAAATGAAGGGCTGCACCGCCGCCATCATGCGGATGTGGCTTTCCACGCTCAGCGCCCGTTTGCCGATGCGGCCGCACGGATTGGCGCAGTCGAACACCGGCAGATGCCGTTCCTTCAGGAACGGTGCGCCTTCCAGGGTCATGGCGCCGCAGACGTGCAGGTTGGCGGCGTCGATGTCGGCCTTGGCGAAGCCCAGCGCCTTGAGCATGTCGAAATCGGGCGCGTCCAGGGTGGCGGAGTCGAATTTCAACACCTCGGTGCAGAACTGGGTGCCCAGCGTCCATTTGTTGAACACGAAACGGATGTCGAAGGCCGACTCCAGCGCCGCCTCGATGGCACCGATTTCCGGATCGCCGAACCCCTTGGCGCGCAGCGCGTCATAATTGATCTTGCCGCGATAATCCTCCAGCGTGCCATGGCCGACGGCATAGGCGACGATGGCGTCGATCTCCGCCTGGCCATAACCCAGCGAGGCCAGCGCCTCGGGCACGCAACGGTTGATGATCTTGAAATAGCCGCCGCCTGCCAGGGTCTTGAACTTGACCAGCGCGAAGTCCGGCTCCACGCCCGTGGTGTCGCAGTCCATGACCAGGCCGATGGTGCCGGTGGGGGCGATCACGGTGGCCTGGGCATTGCGGAAGCCGAATTCCTTGCCCATGGACAGCGCATCGTCCCAGACGCGTGCTGCGGCCTCGGCCAATGCCCTGCCGGAGAGAAGTTCGTCGGGGATCGCCTCAAGGTCCAGGGGCACGGGCGGCGTCGACAGATTCTCGTAGCCCGCGGTCTCGCCGCGGGCGGCGCGGGCATGGTTGCGGATCACCCGCAGCATCGCGTCACTGTTGGCGGCATATTCGGGGAATGCGCCCAGCTCGCCCGCCATCTCGGCGCTGGCGGAATAGGCGGCGCCCGTCATCAGCGCGCTGATCGCGCCCGCGATGGCACGGCCCTCGCGGCTGTCATAGGGGATGCCCGCGCTCATCAGCAGGCCGCCCAGATTGGCGAACCCCAGGCCCAGGGTACGGTAGTCATAGGAGAGCTGGGCAATCTCCTTGGAGGGAAACTGGGCCATCATCACCGAGATTTCCAGCACAATGGTCCATAGCCGCACCGCATGCTCGAAGGCCGGCACATCGAAAGAACTTTGGCCTGCCGCTGCGCTGCCTGGGGCCGGGCCGGCCTTGCGGAATGCCATCAGGTTCAGCGACGCCAGGTTGCAGGCGGTATCGTCCAGGAACATGTATTCGCTGCACGGGTTGGAAGCCCGGATCTCGCCACCCGCCGGGCAGGTGTGCCAGTCGTTGATGGTGGTGTGGAACTGGATGCCCGGATCGGCGCAGGCCCAGGCGGCATGGGAAATCTTCTGCCACAGATCGCGCGCCTTGACCGTCTTCGCCACCGTGCCGGTGCCACGCCAGGTCAGGTTCCAGTCGGCGTCGTCCCTGACCGCCTGCAGGAAGGCATCGGTCACGCGCACCGAATTGTTGGAATTCTGGCCCGAGACCGAAGCATAGGCGTCGCTGTCCCAGTCGGTGTCATAGGTTCTGAATTCAATATCCTTGAAACCCTGGCGCGCGAAGCTGATCACCCGCTCGATGTAATTGTCGGGGATCATCGATTTGCGCGCGGCGCGGATTTCGCGGCGCAGGGCCGGGTTCTTGGCCGGATCGAAACAGTCTCCGCCCGAACCCTCGCAGTTCACACAGGCCTTCAGCACCGCCTTCAGGTGCCGTTCGGCCAGTTTGGAGCCGGCCACCATGGCGGCGACCTTCTGCTCCTCGATCACCTTCCATTCGATGAAGTCCTCGATGTCGGGATGATCGATGTCGACAATCACCATCTTGGCGGCCCGCCGCGTGGTGCCGCCCGACTTGATGGCGCCGGCGGCGCGGTCGCCGATTTTCAGGAAGCTCATCAGGCCGGAGGATTTGCCGCCGCCCGACAGACGCTCGTCCTGCCCGCGCAGGGACGAGAAGTTGGTGCCGGTGCCCGAGCCGTATTTGAAAAGCCGTGCCTCGCGCGTCCAAAGGTCCATGATGCCGCCATCATTGACCAGGTCGTCCTTGACCGACTGGATGAAGCAGGCATGGGGCTGGGGATGCTCGTAGGCCGAGCCGGAGCGCGTCAGCCGTCCGGTCTTGTGGTCGACGTAATAATGCCCCTGGCTGGGACCGTCGATGCCGTAAGCCCAGTGAAGGCCCGTGTTGAACCATTGCGGACTGTTGGGGGCGCATTTCTGCGTCGCCAGCATGTGGCAGAGTTCGTCATGGAAGGCCTGGGCGTCGGTCTCGGAATCGAAATAGCCGCCCTTCCAGCCCCAATAGGTCCAGGTCCCGGCCAGACGATCGAATACCTGCCTGGCGGACCGCTCCGCGCCGGTGTCGGCGCTGGCGGCTTCCCGGCGCCACAGGAAGCTGGGTACGCCGTCCTCGGGCACGGGGCTCAGCACCTTGGGCACGCCCGCCTTGCGGAAATATTTCTGTGCCAGCACGTCGGCCGCCACCTGGCTCCAGCTCTCGGGAACCTCGATGCCATCCTGGGCAAAAACCACGGAACCGTCGGGATTGCGGATCTCGCTGGAGGTGGTGCGGAAGGCGATCCCCTCGTAAGGCGAATGACCCTCGATCGTGAAGTGGCGATGAATACGCATGGCTATGACCCCGATTTGATGGACGGCCCCCGGTTTTCCCCTGCAGCCATTTGGGGACAAAGTTCCGCCCGCAGGGATGCAACTCCCTGCGGCGGATTTCATCGGTCCGCCAGATTTGGTGGTTACAGGAGGTAACCGGCGCTAAGTATGGACACGGCGGAAAGGCGGGCGCAAGCGCATAGTGGTTAAGGACCCCTTAACCCCAACATGTTGTGACGTCCCCGCCGGCCAAAAAGCCGCGAGTCAAGCGGGTGAGGTCTTAAGGCGCCGAAATATTTTTTGGGGGGCCTTTGAGCATAGCTCACGCGCGCCTTTGGGCGGATTGTGGACAGATGAAAAAGGGGACGCAGGCATATCGCGCCATTGGCATTAGCGGGCCCCAATCCCTATAGTCCCGGCGAATCCCGGACGCTTGCCATGCCCTTTTTCAAGATGATCTTTTCCTGGTGGAATACCGCGACCTGGGGCACCTGGTTGACCACCTGGCTCAGCGGCACGCCGGTCGGCACCGACACCTTCGGCAATCGCTATTACCAGAACAAGGACGGTTCGCGGCGCTGGGTGATCTATAACGGGACCGTGGAGGCCAGCCGGGTGCCGCCGGATTGGCATGGCTGGCTGCACCACACCTATGGCGAGCCGCCGACCAGCGCGCCGCTCAAGACCAGGAAGTACGAAAGGCCCCACCAGCCGAACCTGACCGGAACCGAGGGCGCCTATCACCCCGGCGGCAGCCTTGCCGGCGGCGGCACGCGGCCGCCCGCAACAGGCGACTACCAGGCCTGGAAGCCGGAATAATACGCCATGTCCTCGGCAGCGCGGGCCATGCGGCAAAACAATTTCACCGAGACCCTTGTCGGCCTGGTCGTCGTCGTCCTGGCCGTGGGCATCGCGGCACTGGTCTATCTGCGTCACGGCGGCAGCGCCGTTTCCGGCTATGAACTGAACGCCCGCCTGCCCAAGGTGGACGGGCTGGCCGTCGGTACCGAAGTGCGCCTCTCAGGCATCAAGGTGGGCACCGTGACCGATCTCGAACTGGATCCGCGCAACTATCTGGTCACGGTCCACATGAACATCGACAGCGGCGTGAAGGTGCCCGCGGACTCCTCGATCCTGGTGACTTCGCCGACATTGCTGGGATCGTCCTATCTGTCGATCAACCCGGGCGGCGACGACAAGATGCTCCAGCCGGGGGCCTATTTCGAGAATGTCCAGGGCTCGATCGACCTGATGAACCTGATCGGGCGTTTCGCCACCGGCGCGCCCACGTCCAACCAGCCGCCGCCCCGCCAGCAGCATGCCCCGCAGGATCTGGGAGCGGGACCATGATCTGGCTGCGCGCCGGCCTGGCGGGCATCGCGCTTCTGTCCGGCGCGGGCGTGGCACTGGGGCAGGGCGCGCGGGTGGCACTGGCCCCCCAGACCCGCGCGGCCGCACCGGCATCGTCCGACGCCGACGCTGCGCCCAAGCAGTCCGGCCAGACCGTGCTGATGATGCGCGGCCTGGACAAGATCACCGGCCGGCCCACCGACATCACTGCGCCCATCGGCAAGCCCGTGGAGTTCGCCACCCTGACCATCACGGCGCGCTACTGCTATTCGACGCCGCCCAGCGAGACTCCCGAGACAGCCGCCTTTGTGCAGATCGACGATCACCGTCCCGACCAGCCGGCCCGGCGCATCTTCTCGGGCTGGATGTACGCTTCCAGTCCCGGCCTGAATGCGCTCCAGCATCCGCTTTATGACGTCTGGGTGATCACCTGCCGCGGCTCCAGCGCGCCGCAGGCCGTGGTTTCGTCAGCCGCGCCGGCAGAGGTGACCTCGCCCGATGCCGCCGACAAGGATGACAAGGTCGAGGAACTGCCGCCCGACGCGGGCCGCTAATCCGGCGCGCCGGGCCAGCTTCCCTGGCGGCGCAACGCATCCTGCAACAGCTGCAAATAACGGGCGCGGGCGATTTCGATGGCCCCGAAGCGGGAAAGGTGGCTGGTGATGAACTGGGTGTCGAGCAGCACATAGCCGCCACGCCGCAGCATCTGCACCAGATGCACCAGCGCGATCTTGCTGGCGTCGGTGCGGCGCGAGAACATGCTCTCGCCAAAAAAGGCTGCCCCCAGCGCGACACCGTAAAGTCCACCCGCCAGCTCGCCGTCCCGCCAGCACTCCACCGAATGGGCGTGGCCGCTGGCGTGCAGCGCGCCATAGAGGCGCAATATCTCGTCGTTGATCCAGCTTTCCTCGCGCCCCGGCGCCGGCGCCCCGCAGGCGCGTATCACCTCGTCGAACGCGGTGTCGCTGGTTATCGTGAAGGGTGCGCCGCGCATGGTCCGCGCCAGCCGGCGCGGCACATGGAACCCGTCCAGCGGAATGATGCCCCGCCGTTCCGGCGAAACCCAGTAGAGCGCGGGATCGTCGCGCCGTTCGGCCATCGGGAAAAGCCCCTCGGCATAGGCGCGCAGGAGAAGATCCGGCGTGAGTTTGGGCCCGTGCATGGGGCGGGACAATAGCGCGCGGCCGGGGGGCCGTCGCGCGCAATTTCTGCGAGCAGGACCGCGATCAATTCGCTGCCGCGGCGCGGCGTTTTGTCGGCGATCCGCCCGCTTCAGCCAGGTGGAGGATCCACCGGACCCTCTCCACCTTGGCCGGCCTTGCGGCTTATTTCCTGTTGATGGCGAATGCGCCGGGCCCCGCCGCGGCGAGGTAGAGGAAGATAAAGCAGAAAAGGATGGCGCCGTCGCCGCCGTTCATGGCGGGATAGAAGCCGTGCTGGAAATGGACAAGGAAATAGGCGAACGCCATTTCGCCTGAAGCGACGAAAGCGGCGATACGGCTGTAGGCGCCCAGCGGGATCAGAATGCCCGCGACCACCTCTATGATGCCGGCCGCCAACGTCATCGGCGACAGGTGGCCCGAGCCCATCGGCGCGGGAAAGCCGACGATCTTCATCAGGCCATGCTCAAGAAACAGAAGGCCCGCAACGATGCGGGTGATACCCAGAATCTGGGACGCGTACCTGTCGAGAAAACCCATGCAACTCCTCCCAGCGTTCGAACGCGGGGAGGAGTTTAGCCCATAACCGGGGCCGGGACCTAATCGGACGGCGTTTCCAGGCCGGCGAGATACTTCTCAAGCCAATGGATGGAGTAGTCGCCGTTGATGATGTCGGGCTCGCGCACCAGTTTCTGAAACAGCGGGATGGTGGTCTCGACGCCGCCTACCACCAGCTCGTCCAGCGCGCGGCGCAGGCGCAACAGGCATTCGTTGCGGTTGCGCGCGTGCACGATCAGCTTGCCCGCCAGGCTGTCGTAAAAGGGCGGGATGCGATATCCCGAATACAGCGCCGAATCGAAGCGCACACCCAAACCGCCGGGCGTATGAAATTCCGCCACCCGGCCCGGCGACGGCCGGAAGGTGAAGGGATTTTCCGCATTGATGCGGCATTCGATGGCATGGCCCTCGAAGACGACATCGTCCTGGCGAAAGCCCATCGGCGCGCCCGCGGCGATGCGGATCTGTTCGCGCACGATATCGATACCGGTGATGGCTTCGGTGACGGGATGCTCCACCTGCAGGCGGGTGTTCATCTCGATGAAATAGAAGCCGCCGTCCTCATAGAGGAACTCGATGGTGCCCGCGCCCAGATAGCCCAGCCTGGACAGCGCGCGGGTGACGACGGCGCCGATCTCGTCGCGCTCGGCGGCGTTGAGCGCGGGGCTGCCGGCCTCTTCCCAGACCTTCTGGTGGCGGCGCTGCAGCGAGCAGTCGCGCTCGCCCAGATGCACGACATTGCCATGGGCATCGGCCAGGACCTGAATCTCGATATGGCGCGGCTTCTGGAGATATTTCTCCATATAGACCGTGTCGTTGCCGAAGGCGGCCTTGGCCTCGGCACGAGCGGTGGAAAGGGAAAGAGCCAGCTCGTCCGCGTTCCTGGCAACCTTCATGCCGCGGCCGCCGCCGCCGGCGGTGGCCTTGATCAGCACCGGATAGCCGATCTCCTGCGCAACCCTGGCCGCCTCCGCGTCGCTGACCCCGCCGTCCGAGCCCGGCACGGTGGGAATGCCAAGCTCCTTCACCGTCTGCTTGGCGGTGATCTTGTCGCCCATCATGCGGATGTGGTCGGCGGTGGGACCGATGAAGGTCAGGCCGTGCTCGGCGACGATATCGGCGAATTTGGCGTTCTCGGACAGAAAGCCATAACCGGGATGGATCGCCTCAGCGCCGGTGATTTCGCAGGCGGCGATGATGGCCGGAATGTTCAGGTAGGACTGGGCGGCGGGGGCCGGACCGACGCAGACGCTTTCATCGGCCATGCGCACATGCATGGCGTCGCTGTCGGCGGCGGAATGGATCGCCACCGTGGAGATTCCCATCTCCTTGCAGGCGCGGATGACGCGAAGCGCGATTTCGCCGCGATTGGCGATGAGGACCTTTTCGAACATGTCAGACGATGACGCAGAGGGCCTGGCCGAACTCCACCGGCTGGGCGTCGGTGACGCAAATTTCCTTCACCGTGCCGGACCTGGGCGCGGTGATGGAATTCATGGTCTTCATCGCCTCGACGATGAACAGCGTGTCGCCTTCCTTGACCGCCTTTCCCACCGCGATGAAGGCCGGTTTGCCGGGTTCGGGCGACAGATAGACGGTGCCCACCATGGGCGAAGGGACGGTGCCCGGGTGGGGGCCGGCGGCGGCCGCGGGGCCGGGCGCAGGAACGGCCGCGGCCGGGGCCGGCGGCGGGGCCGGGAGGGATGCAGATGCAGCCACCGCGGCCCGGCTGACGCGGATGCGCGCGCCTTCGCGCTCGATCTCGATTTCGGTCAGGCCGGTCTCGTTCAGCAGTTCCGACAGGGCGCGAATGGCGTCGGCGTCCACCGACGGCTTGCCCTTGCCCCCCATCAGATTCTTCATCTCGTCCTTGATGTTCATTTGGAGTCCTTCAGAATTTCGCCGATGGCGTCGATGGCGCGCAGGTAGCCCTGTGCCCCCAGCCCCATCACAATGCCGGTGGCGCCGCGCGAGACATAGGAATGGTGGCGATAGGGCTCGCGCTTGTGGATGTTGGACAGATGCACCTCGATCAGCGGGATCTTCAGCATCTGGATGGAATCCAGGATCGCGATGGAGGTGTGGCCATAGCCGGCCGGATTGAGGATGACCGCACTGGCGCCGGTGCGCGCCTCCTGCAGGAAATCGACGATCTCGCCCTCGTGGTTGGACTGGCGGAAGACGACGGACAGGCCGTGAATCGCGGCCTGGGCGACGCACATCTTCTCGACCTGGGCCAAAGTGGTATAGCCGTAAACCTCCGGCTCGCGGGTCCCCAGCAGGTTGAGATTGGGGCCGTTGAGAATGAAGATTGGTAAGGTCTTGGATTGGTTTGATTTTTTTGCCATAGACAGTCCGTGAGGCTGGGCGAGTCAAGCCTTATAATCGTACCCGGCACGGAACGGAAATGCTTAAGGTGATCCCCACATGGCGATGCAGGTAACGCTGAACGGCGAGGCGCGGCAACTGGACGAGGGGGTGTCGGTGCGTGGCCTTCTGGCCAGCCTGGGGCTGGACCCCGCCAAGATCGCGGTGGAACGCAACCTCCAGATCGTGCCGCGCTCGGCCTATGACCAGGTGGTGCTGGCCGACGGCGACCGGCTGGAGATCGTGCATTTCATCGGCGGCGGAAACGCCCCCGCCCCAATGGCCGCGCAGCAGCCGTCATCGCAAAAGGAAAACGTGCCGCCACAGGACAAGCCGCTGGTGATCGCCGGGCGGGAATTCAAATCGCGCCTGATCATCGGCACCGGCAAATACAAAAGCTATGCCGAGAATGCGGCGGCGCTGGCGGCGTCGGGCGCGGAAATCGTGACCGTGGCGGTGCGCCGCGTGAACCTTACCGACCCCAGCCAGCCCATGCTGGTCGATTACATCGATCCGAAGAACACCGTGTTCCTGCCCAACACGGCGGGCTGCTTCACCGGCGAAGATGCGGTGCGCACCTTGAGGCTGGCGCGCGAAGTCGGCGGCTGGACGCTGGTGAAGCTGGAAGTGCTGGGCGACAGGAAGACGCTTTACCCCGATATGGTCGAGACGCTGCGCGCCACCGAAATGCTGGTGAAGGAAGGCTTCCAGGTGATGGTCTATTGCAGCGACGATCCGCTGATGGCCAAGCGGCTGGAAGAGCAGGGCGCGTGCGCCATCATGCCCCTGGCCGCGCCGATCGGTTCGGGTTTGGGGGTGCAGAACCCGGTCGGCATCCGCATGATCATCGAGGACGCGAAGGTGCCGGTGATCGTGGATGCCGGCGTGGGCACCGCATCGGACGCGGCGATCGCGATGGAACTTGGCTGCGACGGCGTCCTGATGAACACCGCCATCGCCGAGGCGAAGAATCCCGTGCTGATGGCGGAGGCGATGAAACACGCGGTCCAGGCGGGCCGGCTGGCCTATCTGGCCGGGCGCATGCCGCGCCGCAGATATGCCGACCCCTCAAGCCCCCTGGCCGGGCTTATTTAGTTAACCCCGCTGTCGCAACTTGGTCTGCCTGCGGCGTTGGTACGCTGCCGCTACTTATCGGCGCTGCGACATCTCCCCATTCTGTGCGCTCCGACGCTAAGTGGTCTTGGCCAGCTGTTCGAGTTCGCCGTCCTGGACCATGCCCGGATGCATCTGGCCGTTGACGATGAAGGTGGGCGTGCCGTCGATACCGACCTTGGTCGCCAGCTCGTGGCTTTTCTTGATGATGTCCTCGATCTCGGGCCGGTTCATGTCGGCGCGCAGCTTTTCCAGGTCCAGGCCTGCCTTCTGGGCGATGTCAAAGATCGCGTCGGCGTCCACCGGGTCCTTGTTGCTCATCATCGCGAAGTGGAAGGCCACATACTTGTCGGGCTGGTTGCGGGCCGCGATCGAGGCCCGGGCGGCCAGCACTGCATTAGGGCCGTGGATGTCCAGCGGAAGTTCGATGAAGGAGAAGCGCGTGTCCGCCTTGTGCGTCTCGTAGAATTTCTGCACCTCGGGCTGGGAGGCGCGGCAATAGGGGCAGTCATAGTCATAGAACTCGACCACGCTGGTCTTTGCATCCGCCGGCCCGGTGACGAAGGCAATCCTGGAATCGAAGAAGCTCTGCTGGCCCACCTTTTTCATGGCGGAGGCCTGCTGGGCCTGCTTCCTGGCATCGTCCAGCTGCTGCTGGCGGCCGATCATGGCGAGCGCCAGGTCCGGGTGCCGCATCAGCCAGGACTGCATCTGGCCCTCGTTGATGGGCATCATGCCCTGGTCCGCCAGGGTAAGGACAATCGCCACCGCCAGCAGGGCGCCGCCGATGGCGCCAGCCAAGGTTACCGCCAAGCCGCGCATCGATCACACCCTCACTGCTGCTGGCGCGCCAGCGGACCGGCCGCGCCGATGATGTCGTTGGCGCGCTGCCAGTCGGGGGTGCCCTGGGGCAGCTTTCCCCGCGCGCGGGTAGCGAAGACGAGGGCCTTCTGCATGTCGCCGCCGTTGAAATAGAGTTCTGCGGTGGACAGGTTGGCCATGGGCTCGTTCTTCAGCGTGCTGTAGGCCTGGGCCGTCTCATACCAGGTGAACATGTCGTCATGCTCCGCCAGAAGGGCCACTTTCAGGTTCCTCAGCGCGTCCCCGGCCAGCGAGGGGTCGTCGGTGCCCAGCTGCGCCGTGGCCAGTTCCTGGCGCAGCAGCGGCGCGTTGGGACGCAGATCCACGGCCTTCTGATAGTCGGGAATGCCCTCGCGCGGGCGCGCCATGCTGACATAGATCTGGCCGCGCACTTCGTAGAAATAGGGGTTGTTGGGTTCGTCCTTGATCAGGCTGTTGATCTCGTCCATCGCCTTCTGGAAGTTGGGCTGGCGCATATAGGCCATCGCGCGGGCATAGCGCGCCGGCGCGGAGGTATCGGATACCGGATAGCGGGTCAGCACCTGCTTCACCGGCAGCACGAAGCCGGCCAGCTTGGCCTGGACCATCTCGAATGTGTGCACGCTTTCGGGTGAATCCTGCATCTCGCGATAGGGCGAGGAATCCACCATGTCCTGCAGGTCCATCACGCGGTCCTGGCCGGTGGGATGGTCGACGGCGAATTTGTCGATCTTGTAGGCGCTCATCGCCTCTTCCTGCGCGAATCGCTGGAAGGTGCGGTACATGCCGACCGGTGACTGGTGCGTGGCCAAAAGCAGCTTGGCGGCGATCTGGTCGGCGGTGGATTCCTGCACCCGGCTGAAAGCGGCGAACTGCGCCATCGCCATGGACTGGCCCACCTGCATGATCGCCATGCCTGCCTCGCCCGCGCCCGCCACCATGGCGGCGATGCCCGCCACCAGCGACAGCAGCATCGGCACGGTGGCCTTCTTGATGGCATAGGATGTGCGGGTCAGATGCCCGGCCGAGATGTGGCCGGTCTCATGCGCCATCACGCCGATCAGCTCGTTGGGTTTCTTCAGCCACAACAGAATCCCTGAGAAGATGTAGATGTCCTGGGGCTGTGTGGCGAATGCGTTGATTTCCGGGCTGCCCATCAGATAGACGTGCACATTGTTCACGTCCAGGCCGGCGGCGCGCGCCAGCGGCATCTCGTAATTGCGCAGCATCTCCTCGGTTTCGGTGTCGCGCAGCACGCTCATGCCCTGGGCCTGGGCGGGCAGAACCACGGCCGTGAGCGCGCCCAGAAAACCGGCGGCGAACACCAGGCGGCGCAGATGGCGGCGTGCGATCGGCAAGAGAGGCAACTCCTTCACGGCGGGCTTCGCACCACAGCGGCCCTGTCCTAAGCCCCATCCCCAGCGGACGGTATGGTCAGGGCGCGGCAAAAGCAAACCCGGCTTTCATCCGCCGCGTTGCTCGGGCATAAGAGGCCCGCAATCAAGGCCATTGGATTAAAGACCCTTCATGCGCCGCACTCCTGCCTTAATCGCCGTCCCCCTGCTTGTCCTGCCCCTGACAGTCCTGGGCGGATGCACGGCCACGAAATCCCTGGGAGAAAGCCTGGGCTCGATGGTGGGCCTTGGCGGCAGCCAACCGGGCATCGCATCGAGCGACGAAAGCTCGACCGCCCAGCGGACCGGCATGACCGTGGCCGATGAGCCCCTGGCCGCGCGCGCCGGCGCGCGCGTATTGCAGGAAGGCGGCAATGCCGCGGACGCGGTCACCACCATGTTCTTCACATTGACCGCGACCTATCCGGTGGCGGCCGGACTTGGCGGCGGCGGCATCTGCCTGCTGCGCGATGCGGGCGCCACGCAGGCGATCGAATATGATTTCCTCGCACGCGCGCCATCGGGTGGTGGCCCCTTTGCGGTGCCCGCGGCGGTGTATGGATTCCATGATCTGCAGAGCAGCCATGGCGCGCTGCCCTGGCAGCGCATGGTGGCGCCGGGCGAGGCCTTTGCCGCCACCGGCTTTCCCATTTCCGAGGCGCTTTCCGCGCGCCTGGGAGATGCCGTGAATGTGGTGCGGCTGGATGCGGCGCTGGCTGCGGAATTTCTGGATGAATCGGGCCAGCCGCGGCCGGTGGGCACTGTGGTCCACAACAGCGACCTGGCGCTGAGCCTGGCCAATGTGCGCCTTCAGGCCAATGACGGTTTCTACAAGGGCGTTACCGCCAGCCGCATCGCCGGCTATTCCGCGGGCCAGGGCGGTGCGGTCACGCTCGCCGAACTGGCGGGCGTCAGCGACATGCAGGGGCCCGCGCGGATTCGCGTCGTGGGCCAGTTGACGGCCTGGGTACCTGGTCCGCGCACCGGGGCAGGGGCCTTTGTCGCCAGCCTTCTGGACAATCTGGCGCGCGCGCAGGCCGGCGGCCAGGGCGGCGAGGCGGCGGTCATGGCCGCGGCACGCCAAAGTCTGGCGACGTTCGGTGTCTCCAGCCTGCCCAAGGATATGGGATCGACCGGCTTTGCTGCGGTGGATGCAAACGGGCAGGCCGCAGCCTGTGCGGTGACTCTGAACGGACCTTTCGGCTCGGGCCGCACGGCCGCGGATACAGGCGTGCCCCTGGCGGCCTCGCCGGCGGCGGGTCCGGCCGGGCTGGCCAGCGCCTTCCTGACGCCGCTGATCGCGGCCAGCGGCACCGACGTGGCGCTGGCGGGCACCGGCTCGGGCGGCCCCAACGGCACTGCGGCTGCCGCCTATGCGCTGCTGGCGTCGTCCGGGGGGCGGCTTCTCACCCACGCCACCATCCGCTCAACCGGAGTTGCACCCTTCGACACGGTCAACATGATTTCCTGCGAGAACGGGATCTGCGTGGCGCTGCCCGATCCCGGTGCACACGGCCAGGGCGCCGCGCCCGATCCGGGCGTGCAGGCACCGTAAATGGCCGCCATGGAAAAGGGCGCCGCCGGCGCCCTTTTTTGACTGTCCGTCGTTTGACTACCGAAGCCGGCGGCCGGAGCGGTTATTCCCCGCTGAAAGTCCGCTGCCACCGTGAGCGACCGGTGCGCGCAGCGCACGTACACGTCCGGTGGACGTGTACGAGGCCGCGAACGCCGCGAGTTTGGGCGAGCGGCGGGTTGAGCGCTTTATTCCCCGCTGAAAGTCCGCTGCCACCACCCCTTCCTTGCCGGTTTGGACGCCTGGGTATTGTCGTCCTCGCGCGGTGTCGTGTCGGGAATGTCGTCGCTTAGCGACCAGACCGGCGCCGAGGGCTTGCCGGGCGCGGACGGCGCGTCGCTGGGTGTCGTGTCGATCTCATCGGGGATCATGCCGAAGCGCTCGGAGTCGGTAACGGCGCGGCGCGGCGCCGATCTCCCGCGCGGCGCCTGCTGCTCCGCGGCCTGTCCAGGCGGCGGCTGTTCGCCGGGATTTTCTCCGCCCGCTCCGCCCTGAGCCTCCGCGGCCTGGGCCTCGCCGGTGGCGGGATTGCCCTGGGCTTCGGCGCCGGCCTCCGGGCCCGGCTGGTTGCGGCGGCGGCCGCCGCGGCGGCCGCGGCGGCGGCTGCGCCAGCGCGAGCGGCGCGCGTTGCGCTGTTCGCCTTCGCTCCCGGCTTCGGCTTCGCCGCTTTCGGCTTCCGGCCGGGCTTGCCGGACTGGTTCTTCCTCTTCTTCGCCTTCCTCTTCTTCCATTTCTTCCTCGTCGGGCTTTTCCTCCACGGCGATATCGGGTTCATCGGAAGGCGCAAAGCCCGCTTCTATGCCCACGGCCTGCGGCTGGCGCGGACGGTCCGCCGGGTTGCGCTGGCGGGTGCGTTCGATCTCGAAGCTGCCTGCGGCCAGGCCTTCTGCCGGGACGAAGACGATCTCCATCTCGTGCTCGGTCTCGATGCGGTCCAACTCGTGGCGCTTCTGGTTCAGCACATAGATCGCCACGTCGTTGGCGATCTTGACGGTCACGCCGGCCGAGCGGTTCTTCTCGCCTTCTTCCTCCAGCGCCCGCAGCAGGCGCAGGGCGGTGGATTCAACCGACCGTACGATACCCATGCCGGCGCAATGCGGGCAGGTGATGGTCGAGCCGGCGATCACGCCCGCGCGCAGGCGCTGGCGGCTCATCTCCAGCAGGCCGAACTGGCTGATCTTGCCGATCTGCACGCGGGCGCGGTCATTCTTCACCGCGTCGCGCAGGCGCCGCTCGACCTCGCGGTCGTTGCGGTTTTCCTCCATGTCGATGAAGTCGATGACGATCAGCCCGGCCAGGTCGCGCAGGCGAAGCTGGCGTCCGATCTCGGCTGCGGCCTCCAGGTTGGTCTTGCGCGCCGTCTCCTCGATCGAATGTTCGCGCGTGGCGCGGCCGGAATTGACGTCGATCGACACCAGCGCCTCGGTCTGGTTGATGACGATATAGCCGCCGGACTTGAGGGTGACGATGGGCGAGAACATCGAATCGAGCTGGGCTTCGATGTGCATGCGCTGGAACAGCGGCACCTTGTCCTTGTAGTGATGGACATTGCGCGCATGGCTGGGCATCAGCATGCGCATGAATTCCTTGGCGTTCCGGTAGCCTTCCTCGCCCTCCACGACGATGTCCTGGACATCCTTGGTGTAGAGGTCGCGGATAACCCGCTTGATCAGGTCGCCTTCCTCATAGACGCAGGCCGGGGCGTTGGAATTGAGCGTCCTTTCGCGGATCGTGTCCCACAGCCGGACGAGATATTCATAGTCGCGCCGTATCTCCAGCTTGGTGCGGTTCTCCCCCGCGGTGCGGATGATCAGGCCCATGCCCTCGGGCAAATCCAGGCCCTGGGCGGCGCTCTTGAGGCGCTTGCGGTCGCCGGCGTTGGTGATCTTGCGCGAGATGCCGCCGCCACGGGGCGTGTTGGGCATCAGCACGCA
>DASTRG010000032.1:0-12805 GCA_035761325.1 Rhizomicrobium sp.
CGGAAGGGCACTGGCGATGGATTTCGCTGCCCGCCCTGCCGCTGGCGGCACTGATGCTGGTTCTGGCATATGCCCAGGCGGGCTGGAGCGTCATTCCCCTCCGGCACGATCCGGTGGCGCGCATCCTTGGGCGGCAGTTCAGGCCGGTGGCCTCGGTCGCGGCCGCGCTCAGCCGCGCGCACCGGGCCGATGCCATCGTGACCACCGATTACGAGACCACCGCCTGGCTGCGCTTCCTTGAGCCTTCGCTGCGGGTGATCCAGGTGAATGAACCCCAGCGCTATCCGGACGCGCCTTCGCCGTCACCCGGACTGCTGAAGGGCCGGCTGATATATCTGGTGTCGCTCAGGCGCGACCAGCACCGATTGCTGGACAAAGACTTCCGCTATACCGGGTTTCCCACGCAAATTCAGGGGGCTGGGGCGCCTTACATGCTCTACCCCGTCGGCGGGCCCAGGCATAAGTCGATCGGCAAGATGCCCTAGCGCCGAAAGCAAAAATGCCGCGCATGGGCGCGGCACTTTTGAGAGCGGACACCCGAGGCGGGCTGTCGAAGGGGCTGGGGGCGTTCCGGATCGGACGTCCGCTCGTTTCAGATAATGGCGGGCAAATTAAAACGTTCCGGTCCGGCGGGAAATTTTCACAATTTCTGATGCTGGACTTTGGTCGGCGGGGACGGCGGGGTTGTGGCGCCATCGCGGCCTCGTTCCGCCGAACCCAGCAGCACCACAAGCAGCAGAGCCCCCGCCAGCAGGGACTCGAGCGGATGTTCGATAATACGCGCGGGGATATGCACGGTGCGTCTCCCTAGCAGGTAAAAATCAGACGGGCGGACGCCCGCGAAGCGCACCCGAAAAGGCGCTGACAATCAACAGAATGACGAACACGACCAGCAGCAGCTTGGCGATGGTGGCGGCCAGTCCCGCCAGCCCAAAGAAGCCCATATATCCCGCGGCCAGAGCCAAAATCAGAAAGGTCAGCGCCCATCCAAGCATGCCTGTTATCCCTGCGTTCAAGTCTAGGACAGACAAACGCCCGGTTCAGGAGCCCGGTTCCCTGTTATCCACAGAAGCGCTGAAAGGACTTCGTCCCTATTTCCGGCCTTTCCGCCGGCTGAGGAACATCTCAAAGGCGCCCGCAACGCCCGCGCCGATGATAGCGAACCACGGTGTCTCTTTGGCAACAGCGGCCAGCAGGGCGCGCACCAGCTGGCCGGAGCCGGCGGTGGGCTGGGGCTTGGGAGGCGGCCTGCGGTTGATCACCACCAGCGCCCAGATCAGCGGCGGCAGGACGAACAGGGCGCCCACCAGCGCATAGCTTGCCGGCACGCCCAGCAGATCGACCAGAAGATTGGCCAATGCCAGGCCCAGAAAGCCGACGCCGAAGAAGGCAAGCGCAATGGCGGTGGCGCCGAAAATGGCCTTGGCTGTCAGTCGCGCGAACATGGTGCCGGTGTTCCCCGATATGCCGGTGTTCCCTGATACGGGAGCAGGATAGGCACAATCACCTTATGTGATTTTAAAGGCGCAGGAAAACCGGCTCAGCGCCGCAGGAAAATCGCCCCCAGGAAGGCCCCCACGCCCCCGGCGATCAGAAGCGAGGTCAGCGGCTGGGCCCGGACCTGGGCCCTCAGTTCCTCGGCATTCTGCTCGGCCCAGTCCTCGGCGCCTTCCTTGTATTCCAGGGCCCGCGTCCTGGCGTCGCCGGCGACTTCGTCGGCCAGGGCCATGGCCTTGTCCGCCAGCTCCTCTGCTGTCCTCATGGCCTGGGCGGCGCGTTCCGAGGCGACTTCGCTGACATCGCCGTAAAGGCCCTTCATATCCGCCTGCAAGGCCGCCAAGTCGGCCTTCAATGCCGACAGCCGCGCCTCGATGTTGCCCGCGCCGGCGGGCTCGGTCAGTTCTTCGCTGGCAGTGCTCTTTTTACGGGCGGCCATGATATCAAACTCCGTGTTTCGAATTTTCTAGTGTCCCAGCCTGGGGACGTCATTGTGCTTGATCAACTACACCATTACGCCGCGGCATCGCGCGCCGCGGGATGGAAGAACAGGGCCTGACCCACCGTCGCCTGCACCGTTTCCGGCAGGAACGGTTTGGCGATCAGGTAGGTGGGCTCGGGCCGCTCGCCGGTCAAGAGTTTCTCCGGGTAGGCGGTGATAAAGATCACGGGAATGTCGAAGGAGGTCAGGATTTCGCTGACCGCGTCGATGCCGCTGCCGCCTTCGCCCAGGTTGATGTCCGCCAGCACCAGGCCGGGACGCTCGGATTTGGCTTTGGCCACCGCATCGTCCTTGGTGGCGGCAATGGCCACCACCTTGTGGCCAAGCTCGCTGACCAGGTTCTCAAGATCCATGGCGATGATGGGCTCGTCCTCTATGATCAGGACCTTGCTGGCGAGCTGGCTGTCGATGGTCTTCTGTGCGCCCAGGATGGCGGCTTCCACCTCTTCGGGTGTCTCGTCGATGATGAACGCGGCTTCTTCCAGGCTGAAGGCTTCCACGGCCGTCAGAAGCAGGGCCGCGCGCTTGGAGGCCGACAGGGCCCGAAGGCGCGCCTCCGGGTTCTTGGCGGCGCCCCCCGGCTGGGCGCCTTCGTCATAATGTTCGGCCCCCGACTGCCAGATCGCGTGGAACAGCCGGTAAAGGCCGACCCTTGGGGGTACCCCCTCCATCAGGCTGTGGTCGCCCGACAAAAGAGCGGTCAGCGCGGCCCGGACATGGGCGTCTCCGCTGGCCTGTGACCCGGTCAGGGCGCGGGCATAGCGGCGAAGGTAAGGCAGGTGCGGCGCAAGCGTTTGGGAAATGCTCATGGATGGCTCCTTCGGCCCGAAAAGAAAAGCGCGAATAAGGAACTAAGGCCAGCGAAAAAAGTTCCCACCGTGCCGGAACCATCATGCCGGCAGTTCGTTTGGAACCTCGAAGGGAGTGGGAGATGGGGCGTAGGGATCGAAGGATCGTCCGGGGCTGTCTTGGCCGCCGGGCGCCAGGGAGTGGCTTGGTCAGACATGATGCAGCAATGGGATACGACCGTGTCCAGTGAAGAGAAGCCGACGGAAAAGGCTCGCGCCATCCGGGCCCGCCAACGTGCGATCGGCCGCGAATTGCGCCGCATGTACGACGATGTGGCCCAGGAGCCGGTGCCCGACGAATTCTTGGACCTGTTGCGCAAGATCGATCAGGCCAGCAACCCCGATGACGGGAATCAGGTGTCGTGATGCCAACACCCAGCCCGTCCGCGATGTCGCCGAAGCCGGAAAATCCGGACTTCAAGGGAGAGTTGCTGGGCCTGGTGCCGTTCCTGCGCGCCTTCGCCCGCTCGCTGACCGGCAACCAGGAAGCGGCCGACGACCTGGCGCAGGAGACCCTGGTCAAGGCCTGGCAAAGCCGCGCCAGCTTTCAGCCCGGCACCAACCTCAAGGCCTGGCTGTTCACCATTCTTCGCAACCAGTTCTATTCCGACCGCCGCCGCGCCTGGCGTCAGGCGCCATGGGACCAGGATGCGGCCGAGCGGATTCCCGGCGGCGGCGAGGACCAGGTCTATTCGGCCGAACTTTCCGACACGGTGCGCGCGCTCAAGCATCTGTCCGACGAGCAGCGTGAAGCCCTCATTCTCGTGGGCGCGGGCGGGTTTTCATATGAAGATGCGGCCGCGATCTGCAAATGCGCGGTCGGTACGGTAAAAAGCCGGGTTGCCCGGGCGCGCAAGACATTGATAGAGATTTTGGACGGCAGCGGCGCCCTGAACGATGTGTCGCGCCCGGCCGGGGGAGATGCGGCCCGTGAGATCATGGACCAGTTGGATAAGCTCAGTCCTGGCCGGTCCGAAGATCTCGCCAAAAAACGCATCAAATAAGCTGCTGAAGCACCGGTTTTCCGGCTGGGCGCTGCGCCAGCGGCTGCAGTTCATCGTCACGCTGGCGCTTCTGCCCGTGGTGATGGTCTCCATCTTCCAGGGCGTGGCCCGGACCAGCCTGGACATCGCCAACATTCACGAACGGCTGGTGCAGTCGGCGCGCACCGTGGCCGGCGGCGACCAGAACCTGCTGGCGGCCGCCGAACAGGTGCTGCGCGCGGTTGGCAGCCTGTCGGAAGTGCGCGCCATGAGCGGCAATTGCGACGGCGTGCTGTCCGACACGCTAATCGGCGTGCGCTATTTCTCCAACCTCACCCGCATTGATGCGAAGGGCAATGTCGTCTGTTCGGCCATGGCGCTGTCCAAGGGCCTGAACGTCGAGAAAATGGACATCTTCCAGCAGTCGCGCACCACCGCCGCCATGACCGTCTCGCGCGAGATCATCAGCCAGGTCACCGGCCAGCCCGTGATCGGCGCCATGCTGGCGCTGAGGAAGCCGGACGGCAGTTTCGACGGCACGGTGGCGATCGCGCTGGATACCCACTGGATCGATTACATGATCCGCGCCTCCAACCTGCCGAAGGGAGCGGTGGTGGCCGTCTATGACAAGAGCGGCAAGGTGATCGCAAGCAACAATCCCAGGGTGGCGCGCGCCATCACGGATGCGGCGCTGGCCTCCGGGACCCGCGTCGATACCGCCAGCGCCACCGACGACCGCGGCGTGACCTGGCGCTATGGCAACGCCGCGCTGATCGGCAACACGATCTTCGTGGCCTTCGCGATGGGCGAGGGCCGGCTGTTCGGTCCCACCTATCTGCATGTGGGCCTGGATTTCCTGCTGCCCATCCTGATGATCGGCTTTGCCTGGTTCGCCATCCGCCTGGCCACCGACCGGCAGGTGAACCAGTGGATTGCCTATCTGCGCCGCATCGCGGCCGCCTATCGCACCGGCCATTACGCCATCCGTCCCGACCTGGCCGAGGCCCCGGCCGAGTTCAAGCAGCTGGGCGATGCGATGAGCGAGATGGCGGGCGGCATCCAGGACCGAGACCGGCGCCTGCGCGAGGCGGTGGAGATGAAGACCACCCTGATCCGCGAGATTCATCACCGGGTGAAGAACAATCTTCAGATCGTGATGAGCCTTCTGTCCATCCAGGCCAACCAGGTCAAGGAAACCGGCGCCAGGGATGCGCTGCTTCAGGCCCAGACCCGCATCAATGCGCTGGCGCTGGTCCACCGTATCCTCAATGAGCTCGAGGACCAGTCCACCCTGGATATCAGCCAGCTTCTGCATGAACTCAGCCACCAGATCGCGGGCGGCATGTCGGGCGAGCATGTCCGTATCGAGGTGGATGTGGAAAGCCGCGTCGTCTCCGGCAATGTCGCCGTCGCGCTGGCCCTGTTCACCGTCGAGGCCCTGACCAACATCTTCAAGCATGCATTTCCCGGCGACAAGCAGGGGGTGATAAGGATCAGCCTGACCAGCGTGCCGGGCGGCCGGCTCAAGCTGGCCATTGCCGACGACGGCATCGGATTTTCGCTGGACGAGACCGACAAAAGCGTGGGCAGCCGCCTGATCAAGACCTTCGGGCTGCAGCTGGGCGGCATTTCCAGTGTCCGTTCCGATCCCGGCAGCGGCACGGTGGTCGAACTGGTCTTTCCCGACCCGGACACCCGCGCCGAAGCCGCCCAATAGGCAAAAAAAGCCGCATCTGTCATGCGTTCAGGGCTGTTTTCCCCGCCTCCCGAATGATTATGTTCCGCCCGGGAATCTGAAAGGCTGCGAGGACATGGCGGATACATTCGACGCGATCGTGATCGGGGGCGGCCCCGGCGGCTACAACGCGGCGATACGGCTGGGTCAGCTGGGCCTTTCGGCGGCCTGCATCGACAAGCGCGGCAGCTTCGGCGGCACCTGCCTGAACGTGGGCTGCATTCCTTCCAAGGCCTTGCTGCACGCTTCCGAGCGCCTCCATGAAGCCGAGAACGATTTCGCCAGGCTGGGCATCAAGGCCAAGGTCGGCCTGGACCTGCCCCAGATGATGGCCCAGAAGGCCAAGGTGGTCGGCGAGCTGACCAAGGGCGTGGAATTCCTGTTCAGAAAGAACAAGGTCGAGGGCATAGTCGGCGAGGGCATGATCACCGCGCCCGGCAAAGTCCTGGTCAAGCTGGCCGACGGCAAGACCCGCGAGCTTTCGGCAAAGCATATCATCATCGCCACCGGTTCCGACGTGGCCCAGCTTCCGGGCGTGACGATCGACGAAAAGCAGATCGTCTCCTCCACCGGCGCCATCGCGCTTGCCTCCGTTCCCAAGCGTCTTCTGGTGGTCGGCGCGGGCGTGATCGGGCTGGAACTGGGATCGGTCTGGCGCCGCCTCGGCTCCGAGGTCACGGTGGTCGAATTTCTCGATCGCGTGACGCCCGGCATCGACCTGGAAGTCTCCAAGGCGTTCCAGCGCGTGCTGACCAAACAGGGTCTGAGCTTCCAGCTTTCCACCAAGGTGACCGGCGTGGAGAAGGCAGGGGCCGCATTGAAGGTGACGGTCGAACCGGCTGCCGGCGGCGAGAAAAGCGTCATCGAAACCGACGTGATGCTGGTCGCCATCGGGCGGGTGCCCTATACCGCGGGCCTGGGCCTGGCCGAAGTGGGCGTGGCGACCGATAAACGCGGCCGCGTCGTCACTGACAATCATTACCGCACCAATGTGGCGGGCATCTATGCGGTCGGCGATTGCCGCGAGGGCGTGATGCTGGCGCACAAGGCCGAGGACGAGGGCGTGGCCTGCGCCGAACTGATCGCGGGCAAGGCCGGCCATGTGAATTACGACGCCATTCCCTCGGTGATCTACACCTTTCCGGAAGTGGCCACGGTGGGAAAATCCGAGGAGGATCTGAAGGCCGCCGGCGTCCAGTACAAGGTGGGTAAATTCCCCTTCACCGCCAATGCGCGCGCCAAGACGATCATGGCGACCGAAGGCTTCGTGAAAATTCTTGCAGACGCGAAGACCGACCGCGTGCTGGGCTGCGCCATCATCGGCCCGGAGGCGGGCAACCTGATCGCCGAGGTGGTGCTGGCGTTGGAGTTCGGCGCCTCGTCGGAAGACATCGCCCGCACCTGCCACTCGCATCCGACCCTGACCGAGGCCGTCCGCCAGGCGGCCATGGGCGTCGAGGGCTGGACCATGCAGATGTGACCGGCACGGTCTTTTTGCCGGCCGGGGACCCGCCGCCGCTGCCGGTCCCGATCAGGCTGCTTTCCGCCCGCCGGCACTTTGTCTAAGTTGGCCCCATGCGTCCGAACCGAATCCGTCAGGCCTGGGCAGAGGGCAAACCGGCTTTCAATTGCTGGATCACGCTGCCCGGCACCCTCGCCGCCGAGATGCTGGCGCATCAGGGCTGGGACAGCCTGACCGTCGACATGCAGCATGGCCAGAGTGATTTTTCGCAGATGTGCGCCATGTTTGCCGCCATCTCCACCACCGACACCGCGCCGCTGATGCGGGTGGCGTGGAACGCGCCGGGCGATGTGATGCGGGCGCTGGACGCGGGCGCCTATGGCGTGATCTGCCCCAACATCGATACCCCGGCCGATTGCGAGAAATTCGTCGGCGCCTGCCACTATCCGCCCGCCGGCTATCGCAGCTTCGGGCCCAAGCGCGGGCTTCTCTATGGCGGGCCCGATTATGTCACCCACGCCAACGACACCATCCTGACCATCGTGCAGATCGAAACCCGCAAGGGGCTGGAAAATCTGGACGCGATCGCCGCCGTGCCGGGGCTGGACATGCTGTATGTCGGCCCCTCCGACCTCGGGCTGGCGCTGGGGCGCGAGGCGCGCCAGAACCAGACCGACCCGGTGGTGATGGAAGCGATCGACCGCATCCTGGCGGGGGCGAAAGCGGCTGGCCTGCATGCGGGCATGCACTGCACCAGCGCCGAATATGCGCGCCAGATGGTCAGCAGGGGCTTCGATTTCGTCACCGTCACCTCGGACGAGATGTTGCTGTCGGCCGGCAAGGCCGAGCGGGCGAAGATGGGTGAGGCGTGACCGGCCAACGGCCGGGTAAATCGATCCGGGGGATCGATTGGAGCGCCGAACGCCGCGAGCTGGAGCGCGCGGCCGGGGATGTCCGGTACCTGCCATGAACGGCGCCGAAAGCCTGGTCCATACCCTTGCCGATTGCGGCATCCGCCTGTGCCTGGCCAATCCCGGCACGTCGGAGATGCATGTCGTCGCCGCGCTGGACGGCGAGCCGCGGATCAGGGGGGTGCTCTGCCTGTTCGAGGGCGTGGCGGCGGGCGCCGCCGACGGCTATGCCCGCATGACGGCCAAACCGGCGGCGACGCTGCTGCATCTGGGACCGGGTTTCGCCAATGCCGTCTCCCATCTGCACAATGCGCGCAAGGGCGGCCAGCCCATCGTCAACATCGTGGGCGATCACGCCACCAGCCACGCCCAGTATGAACAGGCGCCGCTGTCCAGCGACATACTGGGCATCTGCCGCCCGGTGTCGGACTGGCTGCATCACAGCCGCCATGCCGATGAAGTGTCGGGCGATGGTGCGCGCGCGGTGGCGGCGGCGCAGCGCGGCCAGATCGCCACGCTGGTGCTGCCCGCCGATTGCGCCTGGAGCGCCGCGCCTGGCCCGGCGGCGCCGCTGCCCGTGAGCGGGCCGCGTTTGGTGGACGATGTGCGGATCGCACGCGCGGTGCGGGCGCTGGCGAACGGCAAGCGCACCTTGCTGCTGCTGCGCGGCCGGTGCCTGGAAGAGGCGGGGCTGCGCGCGGCGGGCCGCATCGCGGCGAAGACCGGCGCGCGCATTGCCCATGAATATTTCACCCCGCGCATCACCCGTGGCGCGGGCCTGCCCGCCATCGAGCGTATTCCCTATTTCGGCGAGGAGATCGCCGAGCGCCTGGCGGGCCTGGAACAGATCGTCCTGGTGGGCGCGCCGCCGCCGGTGACTTTCTTCGCCTATCCCGGGCGCACCGGCTGGGCGACGCCCGAAGGCTGTGCGCTTGTCAGCCTGGCCGAAGCGCAGGAGGACGCCACCGCCGCGCTGATCGCGCTGGCCGACGCGCTGGATGCGCGCGCACCGGGCGGCTGCGTGAATCTGATCCGCCCCGACATGCCTGCGCCCGGCGCGCTGACTAGCGCCGCGATGGGCGCCATCATGGCGCGCCTGATGCCGGACGATTGTATCCTGTCCGACGATTCCCTCACCGCCGGCCCCGGCATCCAGGCGGCGCTGAAGACGGGCCCGCGCCACGACGCGCTGTTCCTGACCGGCGGTGCCATCGGCGACGCGTTGCCGATGGCGGTGGGCGCGGCGCTGGCCTGTCCGGCGCGCAAGGTGATCGCGGCGTCCGGCGATGGGGCGGCGATGTATTCGCTCCAGGCGCTGTGGACCATGGCGCGCGAGAAGCTGGACGTCGTCACCATCATCTGCGCCAATCGCAGCTACAACATTCTCAACATCGAATTGTCGCGGGTGGGCGCACTGAATCCCGGCCCGCGCACATTGGCGATGCTCGACCTGCGCGATCCGGTGATCGATTTCGTCAGACAGGCCGAAGGCATGGGGGTCGAGGCCAGCCGCGCCGAAACCACGGAAGCCTTCGCCGCCCAGTTCGCCGACGCCATGTCCCGCCCCGGCCCCCGCCTGATCGAGGCGGTGTTGCAGACCTGATTTTTCGCTCTAAGCTGGGCGCGGGTGGGCCATGAACGCACAATCGCCCAGGCTCAGCCTGGCTTACTACAGCTCTGATATTCCGCAATTTGTGCAGGAAAAGCCCGAGACGGTTTTGGGCCACCTGGCCGCGCACCATCCCCATGATCTGGAGCCGGCGCAGCGTTTGGCCTGGCAATCGCAGATCGAACTGCTGCAACAAGAGTTGCGGGATTTGGATCAGGGATGGATCGCGTTTGAATTTGCCATTCCTCGGATGGGCAAGCGCGCCGATGTCGTTATCATCCTGGCGGGGGTCATTTTTGTCCTGGAATTCAAGGTCGGGGCGGAAAATTTCCATTCGTCTGCCATCGAGCAGGTCATGGATTATGCGCTGGATCTGAAGAATTTCCATGTCGGCAGTCACGCGCGGCCCATCGTGCCAGCGGTAGTTGCGACGGACGCCGTCACCCGGCCCGGACAATTGGCGCTCTTTCCTGATGACATTGCCCATCCCGTGCTGGTGAGCGGCAAGGGCCTCGCCAGCACGCTTCGGCAAATGGCCGCGCAGTATCCCGGTCAACCCCCGCTCGACCCGCGCGCATGGATGTCCAGCGCTTACAAGCCGACACCAACGATTATTCAGGCTGCTCAGGCACTTTATGCCAACCATCGCGTGGAGGAGATCACGCGTTCGGACGCCGGCAGGGAAAATCTGAGTGTCACAAACGCGCACCTTGTGCAAATTATCGAGCAGGCCAAGCGAGATCACCAAAAGACGATTTGCTTCGTGACCGGTGTTCCCGGTGCAGGCAAGACATTGGCTGGCCTGAATCTGGTTACCCAACGAACGCGCGTGCACGAGGCCGAGCATGCGGTATTTCTGTCCGGCAACGGCCCGTTGGTCGACGTGCTGCGCGAAGCGCTGGCGCGCGATGAACGCGCGCGTCTGGATCTGCGCATCGGTGAAGCACGACGCAAGGTAAAATCGTTCATTCAAAACATTCATCACTTCCGGGATTATTATCTTCAACAAGACGGCGAGCCTGTGGAGCGCGTGGTCGTCTTTGATGAGGCGCAGCGCGCTTGGAACGGCCATAAAATCGGCCGCGCCATGCGCGACAAGCATGGGATAAAGGACTTTGGACAATCAGAGCCGGAATTCCTCATCAGCGTAATGGACCGCCACAAGGATTGGTGCGTCATTGTCTGTCTGGTCGGCGGTGGGCAAGAGATCAACGATGGCGAAGCTGGCCTGACGGAATGGTTTCACGCGCTTAAACTGCGTTTCCGCGAATGGCGGATTCACATTTCGGATCAGCTGAAGCAACCCGTCTACAATTGGGGACGCGACATCGCCAAGGATCTGTCTGGCCTTGCGGTTCAGATCGAATCTCACCTGCATTTATCGGTGGCGGTGCGATCATTTCGCGCCGAGACCCTGTCGGACTTCATCAATGAAGTTGTGGCGGGCAATGCGCAGCGGGCAAAAGCCATGCACGACGCGTTGTCTGCCGATTATCCGATTTTCCTGACGCGAAACCTGGATGCGGCGCGCGACTGGCTACGATCGAAGGCGCGCGGGTCCGAGCGGTTTGGTCTGGTGGCATCGTCTGGCGCGTTGCGTCTGAAGCCGTATGGCCTTGTTGTACGTCAGGATATCGATGCGCCGCACTGGTTCCTGGATGCCAGGACGGATGTGCGCTCCTCATTCTATCTGGAAGACGCGGCGACTGAGTTCGATATTCAGGGGCTGGAACTGGATTGGGTCGGTGTCTGCTGGGACGCGGATTTTCGCCGGATGGAAGGTCGGTGGGACTGCCGCGACTTCCAGGGATCGCGGTGGAAAACCGTCCGGAACAGCTTTTTGCAGGCCTATCTCGCAAATACTTATCGTGTTCTGTTGACCCGCGCGCGTCAGGGAATGGTCATCTATGTCCCGCCTGGTACCGCCGACGATCCGACGCGCCTGCCGGAGTTCTATGACGGCATCGTGGACTATCTTTCGCAGTGCGGTATTCGTTTTTTGGATGCGAAGAACGGGGTTTTGCCGCCGCCGCTTCTCTCCTAGACTTGCCCGAAACGGGGAGGCTTTGATGGATGCGATTTCACGGCGCGGGATGCTGGGTGTTGCGGGCGCGGCTTTCGCGACGCCGGCTTTCGCCGCTTGGCCCCTGGCGGGCGCCGGCATGCCCAAGGAAGGGCCGGACACGCCGCACATCTGCCTGGGGCCCATCGCCGATGCGCAGATCAATCCTGCCGGCATCCGCCGCTATACCCAGCTCGGCCTGACCCACGTCATCCTCAATGGCGGCGGCTTTCCCTGGAACGCCGAGGCCCTGAAACAGAAAGTGGCGACGCTGAAACAGAACGGCCTGACCGTGGGCGATATCGGCCTGCCCTGGTCCGGGCCCGCCGGGCGCTACATGCGCGACATCATCTATGCCCGCCCCGGCCGCGACAAGGCGATCGAGGATGTGAAATCTTCGATCCGCGCCGCGGGCGCCGCCGGCATTCCCATCGTGGAATACAATTTCTATGTCCACCGCCTGATCGAGGGCTATCACGACCATCCCGACCCGTCGCGCGGCGAGGCGCTGGTGGAAAGTTTCGATTACCAGCGGGCCATCCACCAGAAACCGCTGGAGGACGAGATCGTCCAGCCGGAAGAAACCACCTGGGCCAACCTGAAATACTTTCTCGATGCGGTGGTGCCGGTGGCCGAAGCCGCCCATGTGCGCCTGGCGCTGCACCCCAACGATCCGCCAGCCCCGCTCAGCGCCGGATCGCACCAGATCATGTCCACCCTGGCGGGCTGGAAGCGCATGGTGGCGCTGCATGACTCGCCGTCCAATTGCATCATCTTCGATTGCGGCGTCACCCGCGAGCTGGGCGAGAACCCGGTCGAGGTGGCGCATTATTTCGGCAGCCGCGACCGCATTGGCCATGTCCATTGGCGCAATGTGCGCCTGCGCAAACCGTATGTGGATTACACCGAGGTCTGGCCCGACAATGGCGACAACAACATGCTGGCGGTGATGAAGGCGCTGGTCGCCGAGAGATACCGCTACATGATCTTCCCCGAGCATGCGCGCGGCCTGGATGTCGACCGCGATCTCAAGACCGACAGCGCCGCGGCCTGGGCCTATCATGTCGGCTATTGCCGGGCGATGCTGCAGACCGCGCTGATGGAGCGCTGATCAGCCACTGCGTGGTGGCCCCGGACCGGGTCGAACGGTCACGTCCCTTTCGGAACAACGGATTTTAAGTCCGGTGCGTCTACCA